>NZ_JBYTDE010000005.1:381-451470 GCF_058791075.1 Curvibacter sp. EU05-FHT14A10 | reverse complement strand
TGAATCCAATTCAAAGTCTGGTTATGCCAAGACGCAATACAAAAAATAAAATCTGATTCCAAACTCTATGAATTCGCCGGGCTGTTGAGCAACAACAGTCCAGCACCAAGTTATGCCTGATGACCATAGCGAGTTGGTCCCACTCCTTCCCATCCCGAACAGGACAGTGAAACAACTCCGCGCCGATGATAGTGCGGGTTCCCGTGTGAAAGTAGGTCATCGTCAGGCTCTTACAGCCCTCAAAACCCCCTCCAGGAAACTGGCGGGGGTTTTGTCTTTGGGGCTCCAGAAAACGCTACTGCAGCTCCATGGCCAACGCTTGCAGTCCTGGGCATCGACGGCAAGCGCAATTTGGCCTCACATCATGCGGTGGTGCTTCACTGGGTGCTGGGGGCAAGTGTGCTCCTTAAGTAATTTGCAGGACAGGTAAGTTCCTGAAAGTAGCCATAATTGGCTCTATGAGCTTCCTTGCTATAGATGTCGGAAACACACGCCTCAAGTGGGCGCTGTATGAAGCCCCACACCGAGGGGCGACCGTGTTGGCGCAAGGCGCTGAGTTTCTGGAGAACGTTGACAAATTAGCCGACCATGCGTGGGCTTCTTTGACCCCACCCGACCGCATGCTGGGCTGCATTGTTGCGGGCGAGGCGGTCAAGCGGCGGGTCGAGGAGCAGATGGAGATCTGGGATGTGCCGCCAAAGTGGGTGGTCTCAACTCAGGGTGAAGCCGGGATGCACAATGGGTATGACCATCCAACCCGACTGGGTTCTGATCGCTGGGTCGCCATGATTGGCGCCCGACATCGCATGTTGAGTCGCGGAGAGTGCGCGCCGTTGATTGTGGTCATGGTCGGAACGGCCGTGACGGTGGAGGCAATTGATCCAGAAGGCGTGTTTTTGGGGGGGCTGATTCTTCCTGGTCACGGGATCATGCTCCGTGCCCTTGAATCAGGTACCGCAGGTCTTCATGTCCCGACGGGTGAGGTCAAGCTTTTTCCAACCAATACCAGTGATGCATTGACCAGCGGTGGAACTTATGCGATTGCCGGGGCTGTGGCACGCATGGTCGATCACCTGAGGGTGCACTGCGGGCAGGAGCCGCAATGTGTGATGACGGGCGGTGCTGGATGGAAGATGGCTCCGAGCATGTCGGTTGAGTGCGAACTGGTGGACAACCTCATCTTTGACGGCTTGTTGGAAATCGCGGCTCGCAGATTTTCCAGCGCTGACCAAGCTTGATTGGCATTGGGTCTATGGCTCAATGGGTTGCCAACTCGGTCCTGGCCAACTCGCAATAGAGCGCCTCCATGGCGTCGACAGGCACACAGCTGGCCGCACGTTCGTAGAGTTGGTTTGCTTGGTCATGACAGGCTTCGCCATTCAACATGACCAGTGCGTCGGCATACTCCACCAGACCCGCTGCCGAGTCCGGATTTTGTTGCAATGCCTCTGCCAAAAGTTGCAGCCCGACATCTTTGCGCGCGCCGTAGGTCATCCCACCTATCAGGGCCCCTACCTTGTCGATGACTTCGGCATGAAATGATCCCAGCGCTATGCGTGCTTCAACATGCTTGGGGCAGAGCTCCAGGGTTCGTTCAAGAGACTCTTTGACTTTGCTGCCCAAGCCTTGAGCCAAAGCTTTGGCGACACTGATGGCCTGGCTGTACCGCCCCAATGCGTAAGCCAGCAAAAACCACGCATTCTGATCCTGAGGAGCATGTACCGTTTGCACACCCGCACGCTGAGCGACATCCATGAACAAATCAAGGCGTGCGTGCTCACTTTTTTCGAGATAGCAGGCATAGATGCAGGTGGCTTTGTTGGCGACGGTCATTCCGCCTGTTTCGCCAGTGGCTGCCGCTTCCAGGCCCAGCGTTCTGGCTGCCGAAAAATCACCATTGTGGAAGTATGCCCAGGCTTGCAACAGCAAAGGGCTACGGGGCAGAGGTTCAGAATCGCCCGCATGCAGTACTGCCCAGGATCTTTTCACGGAATCCGCTGTGAAGCTGAACAGACCCGGATGTGGAAATGGGGACCAGGTTGCCATTGCTTGTCTCCTTAGGAAGTCGTGACGTCAAGCGTGTTGCCGCGCTCGCACATGAGAGGCTCTTGGAGGCGTTCTCGTTCGGCCGTTCCCAGCCAGGGGATCAGCAAACTCAGCGCTTGCAGGACGCCACGCGCAGTGCTGAGTTTTCCTTGCTCTGGGCTGGACGCAAGACGTGGAGACTGGACATATTCATAGCTGAGCCAATAATTGAGCACCACCATCAGGTTTGATGTAGTTACTTCCACTTGATCGGCATTCATTTGAAGGGTTCCGCCAGCCCTGAGACGCTGCAACAGCCCCATCAGTGCACTGGATGAATCGATCTGAATTTTCTGCAATTGGGTTTCCAAGTGGCGGTTCTTACTCAGCAAATCGTTGAGATCGCGAAACAGGAACCGATGAGACCAGTTCAATTCGAAAAGCAGATGAAGCGAGCGCTTGGTCCCCTCCAGGTCGTTGATGCTTGAGACATCCTGCAGCAACGGACGCAACTCGGCTTCGTAGCGGTCGGACAACGCATTGACCAGTTCGTCCTTTGCCGGAAAGTGGTAGTACAAATTTCCGGGGCTGATGCCCAGAGCACCAGCGATCAGCGTCGTCGAGACGTTGGGTTCACCAAACCGATTGAATAGATCGAGCGTGACTTCGAGGATTCGCTCGGCAGTTCTGCGAGGCGCCTTTTTCACCATGAAGTCGTCTCCCAGTATTTTTCGAAATCTGATTTCACTCTAGCCCAGCGAGGCGGGTACAGATACTAGGGATCTTGCTAGCCCCGGTCCGGCGTGAGCGCACCCAGTTGGCGGCATCGGGCCCGAAGCGGACGTCGGAGTCCGGACGTCAAATGAGATAATCCGGCACTTTGGCTCCGGCTGAGCCGACTCCATCCAGGGCAGACAGATGATTCTCGTAACCGGCGGCGCAGGCTTCATTGGCGCCAATTTCGTGCTCGATTGGCTGGCTCAGAGCGATGAGCCTGTGGTCAACCTCGACAAGCTGACCTACGCGGGCAACCGCGAGAACCTGGCCTCGCTCGAAGGCGATGGCCGCCACCACTTCGCGCACGGTGACATCGGCGACAGCGCCTTGGTCGACGAGCTGCTGCGGGTGCATCAGCCCCGGGCCGTGATCAACTTTGCGGCCGAATCGCACGTGGACCGCTCCATCCATGGCCCGGAAGACTTCATCCAGACCAACGTTGTTGGCACCTTGCGCCTGCTCGAATCGGTGCGCGGCTACTGGAATGGCCTGGCTGCAGAGCAAAAAGCCAGTTTTCGTTTTCTGCACGTCTCGACCGACGAGGTCTATGGGTCACTGTCGCCCACCGACCCCGCGTTCACTGAAGACAACCCCTTCGAGCCCAACAGCCCCTACTCGGCCAGCAAGGCTGCCAGTGACCACCTGGTGCGCGCCTGGCACCACACCTACGGGCTGCCGGTGCTCACCACCAACTGCTCCAACAACTACGGCCCCTACCATTTCCCGGAGAAGCTCATCCCGCTGATGATCGTCAACGCGCTGGCGGGCAAGCCCTTGCCCATCTATGGTGATGGCCAGCAGGTGCGCGACTGGCTGTATGTGAAAGACCACTGCAGCGCGATCCGGCGTGTGCTCGAGGGCGGGCGCGTGGGCGAGACCTACAACGTGGGCGGTTGGAACGAAAAGCCCAACCTCGACATCGTGCACACCGTGTGTGCGCTGCTTGATGAACTGCGCCCCCGTAGCGACGGCAAACCTTACCGCAAGCAGATCACCTACGTCAAAGACCGCCCCGGCCACGACCGCCGCTACGCCATCGACGCCCGCAAGCTTGAGCGTGAACTGGGCTGGAAGCCGGCAGAAACCTTTGAGTCCGGCATCCGCAAAACCGTGCAGTGGTACCTCAGCCATGAAGACTGGGTGAGCCATGTGCAAAGCGGCGCCTACCGCGACTGGGTGCAAAAACAATACGCCAGCGAAGGCGCCGTATGAGCCTGCACATCCTGCTGCTGGGCAAAAACGGACAACTGGGCTGGGAGCTGCAACGCAGCCTGGCCCCGCTGGGCCGGATCACGGCACTGGATCGCCACAGCACCGATCACTGCGGCGACCTCAGCCGGCTGGACGACCTGGCTGCCACCGTGCGTGCCTTGCATCCCGACGTCATCGTCAATGCCGCCGCCCACACCGCAGTCGATCGTGCTGAGAGCGAGCCCGAACTGGCGCGAACCCTCAACGCCCTGGCCCCCGGCGTGCTGGCCCGCGAGGCGGCCCAACTGGGCGCCACCCTGGTCCACTACAGCACCGACTATGTGTTTGACGGCAGCGGAGATGCGCCCTGGCACGAGGGCGATGCCACCGGCCCGCTCAGCGTCTATGGCCGCACCAAGCTCGAAGGCGAGCAACTGATCCAGCAAAGCGGTGCCCGCCATCTGATCTTTCGCACCAGTTGGGTGTACGCCGCACGCGGTGGCAACTTTGCCAAGACCATGCTGCGCCTGGCGGCCGAGCGCGAACGCCTGACCGTGATCGATGATCAGTTCGGCGCCCCCACCGGGGCCGACCTGCTGGCCGACCTCAGTGCCCACGCCATCCGTGCCGTGCAAGTACGCCCCGAACTCTCAGGCCTGTACCACGCCGTGGCCGCAGGCCAGACCAGCTGGCATGGGTATGCCCGCTTTGTGATCGAGCATGCACGCCGTGCTGGTGTGGCCCTCAAGACGCCAGAAGACGGTATCGCCCCTGTGCCCACCAGTGCCTTCCCCACGCCAGCACGGCGCCCGAACAACTCGCGCCTGAGCACGGCCAAACTGCAAAGCGCGTTTGACCTGGCCTTGCCCGACTGGCAGCAGGGCGTGGCCCGCATGCTCGACGAAATCCTGCCGGCCTCGCTGCCGACCCAGGCCTGAGCGAACCGGCAAGAACTTCAGGGAGAACCACACATCATGACCATGCAACGCAAAGGCATCATCCTCGCCGGGGGCTCCGGCACCCGACTGCACCCGGCCACGCTGGCCATCAGCAAGCAGCTGCTGCCGGTGTACGACAAGCCCATGGTGTACTACCCGCTCAGTACCCTGATGCTGGCGGGCATGCGCGACATCCTGCTCATCAGCACCCCGCAAGACACCCCCCGCTTCCAGCAACTGCTGGGCGACGGCAGCCAATGGGGCCTGAACCTGCAGTACGCCGTTCAACCCAGCCCCGACGGGTTGGCCCAGGCCTTCATCATCGGCGAGCAGTTTGTCGGCAACCACCCGAGTGCCCTGGTGCTGGGCGACAACATCTTCTATGGCCATGACTTTGGCCCCCTGTTGGCCAATGCCGATTCGCAGACGGCCGGTGCCACCGTGTTCGCCTACCACGTCACCGATCCTGAGCGTTACGGCGTGGTGGCTTTTGACAAGAGTGGCAAGGCCAGCAGCATCGAAGAAAAGCCCCCGGTCCCCAAGAGCAATTACGCGGTCACGGGCTTGTACTTCTATGACCAGCAGGTGGTGGACATTGCCAAGAGCATCCGCCCCAGCGCCCGCGGCGAGCTGGAGATCACCACCGTCAATGAAACCTACCTGCAGCGTGGCCAACTCAACGTGCAGATCATGAAGCGTGGCTACGCCTGGCTCGACACCGGCACCCACGACAGCCTGCTGGAGGCGGGCCAGTTCATCGCCACGTTGGAGCGCCGCCAAGGCCTGAAGGTGGCCTGCCCAGAAGAAATTGCCTGGCGCAACGGGTTCATCACCAGTGAACAGCTTGAGCGCCTGGCCCAACCCTTGGCCAAGAACGGCTACGGCCAATACCTGCTGCGCCTGCTCAAAGATTAAGCCCCATCATGAACGTCATCCCAACCGCCATTCCCGAAGTCCTGATCCTTGAGCCCAAAGTATTTGGCGATGCCCGGGGCTTCTTCTTCGAAAGCTTCAACCAGAAGGCCTTCAACGAGGCCACCGGCCTGCAAGTCGAATTTGTGCAGGACAACCACAGCCGATCGACCCAGGGCGTGTTGCGTGGGCTGCATTACCAGTTGCAGCAGGCCCAGGGCAAGCTGGTGCGCGTGGTGCGCGGCTCGGTGTTCGATGTGGCGGTGGACATCCGCAAAAGCTCGCCCACTTTCGGCCAATGGGTGGGCGTGGAGTTGAGTGAGGACAACCACCGCCAGCTGTGGGTGCCGGCCGGCTTTGCCCATGGCTTTGTGGTGACCAGTGAAAGCGCCGACTTTCTGTACAAGACCACCGACTACTATGCGCCGCAATACGAGCGCTGCATTGCCTGGAACGACCCCACCCTGGGGGTTCAGTGGCCCGATCTGGGGGAGCCCCCCCGTCTGTCGGCCAAGGATGCCCAGGGTGTGCCTTTGGCTCAGGCCGACGTCTTTGCCTGAAGCAGCTTGCCAAGACCTCAGTTGTTCAATACCGCGCTGAAGCGGTAAATCCCGTCCGCGCCCAGTTCCCGCCGCAGCAGGCCCTGAAACCACAGTGCGTGCAGGTGGGCCACGGCTTCGCCCATGGCAAAAGTGGTCTGGTGCAAATCAAGGGGTCGCTTGAACATCACCGGCAGGATGTCGGCACCACTGCAAGGGTGTTCCTGGCAGGCTTGCAGCACCTCGCTCAAGCGGTCGCGGTGATGATCATGAAGCTGCCGGATGCGCGCATGCAGGCCACGGAAGGGTTTGCCGTGGGATGGCAGCGTCAGGGTGTCCGCCGGCAGCGTGGCAAATCGATCCACTGAATCCAGAAACAGCTTCAAGGGGTTCGACTCGGGCTCGATGTCGAACACGCTCACATTGGTCGAGATGCGCGGCAGCATCATGTCCCCACCCAGCAGAACGCCCAGCGTAGGGCAGTGCAGGGCCATGTGCTCCGGGGCATGGCCATAGCCGCTGATGCATTGCCAGTCGTGGGCGCCAATGCGCACAGAGGCGCCGTCCATGAGCCGGTGAAAGCGGCTCGGCATGGCGGGCACCATGCTGGGGTAATAGCGGGTGCGCCCACGTATCTTGTCCACGGCCTCGGGGTCGCTCAGCCCATGGCTTGCAAAAAATCCCGCGGCATCAGGCCCGCCGAAGCCCGTGGTGCTCTGCGAACCCAGGCGGGCAGCGTAATAGTCGGTGGCGCTCATCCAAAGGGGTGCGTTCCAGCGTTCGCACAGCCAATGCGCCAGTCCGACATGATCCGGGTGCATGTGGGTCACCAGCACGCGCAGGATGGGGCGCCCTTGCAATTGCGTGGCAAAAATCTGTTCCCAGGTGGCCTTGGTGTCGTCGCTGGCAATGCAGCAGTCCACCACCGTCCAGCCTTTCACCCCATCCAACTCGTCAGCGAGCAGCCACAGGTTGATGTGATTCAGCGCAAAAGGCAGTGCCATGCGAATCCACCGCACCCCGGGCGCCACTTCCAGGGTGTGGCCGGATTCGGGCAGGGTCTCGCCGAGAGGGTAGTCCAGTTCCAGTTCGAGGGAGTTCATGGTGTGGGGCCTTCGCTTGGACTTGTGTCAGGGCTTTGACGCGGCGTTCGTCAGGATTGACGTTGACGTAAGCGTCAGATGTAATCGGCCCATTCTAGGCAGGCGTGCACAGGGCAGATGTCGCCGCCGTGCTACCGATTCGATCTGTTTTTTCCATGGCCACCACTTACACCATCAGCGACCTCGCCCACGAATTCGACCTCACCACCCGCGCCATGCGCTTTTATGAGGACATGGGGCTGTTGCAGCCCTTGCGCGAGGGACCTGGGGGGCGCACCCGCATCTACACCGCCCGCGACCGCACCCGCCTGAAGCTCACGTTGCGGGCCAAGCGCCTGGGCTTGTCCCTGTCGGAGGCGCGTGAAATCATCGACATGTATGACAGCCCGCGTGACACCGGACCGCAGTTGCGTAAATTTCTCGATGTGCTGGCCGGGCACCGCCGCCAACTCGAAGAGCAGATGGCCGATCTGCAGGCCAACCTTGAAGAGGTCAAGGTGCACGAGAAGGAGGCCCGGGCCCTGCTTGCCAAAGCCAGCAAAGGGCAGGGGGCTGAGGGGGACACGGGGCCGGCGGCGTCGCCTCAAGCCCCGGTCGGCGTGTCCTCCACTCGCAAGCGTCGCGCCGCCTGATCCGCCGAGACCTTTCGCAGTCTTTCACTGATTGACGTTTACGTAAACGTCAATTAAGCTGCCGGCCCATGAACCGATCCACTTCCGACGAGGCTGCAGTCCCCAACGCCCTGCATGCCCGCATCGAAGCCAGTCTGGCCCGTCAGGGGCTGATGCAGCACCTGGGGGCGCGCCTGCTGCGGGTCGAGCCCGGCTTGTGCGAGATCGCCTTGCCCTATTCCGATCGGGTCACCCAGCAGCAAGGGGGCTTCCATGGTGGGGCCATGGGCGCCCTGGCGGACATCGCCGGCGGCTACGCGGGCCTGTCGGTGCTTGATGAGGGGCTGGAGGTGGTCACGGTCGAGTACAAGATCAACTTTCTGGCCAGCTTCAACGGTGGCGAACTTCACGCGTTGGGCCGCGTGGTGCGTCCAGGCAAGCGGGTCATCGTGACCACGGCCGAACTCTTTCACGTGGCGCCCGATGGGCGCCGTCAATCCTGTGCGGTGATGCAGCAGACGCTGGCACCGGTCCCTCAAAAATACTGAATTCCAAGGAGACTTCCATGAACCTGCCCGGCCTCAACTTCCAACTTGGCGACGACATCGATGCCCTGCGCGACGCGGTGCGCGACTTTGCCCAGGCCGAGATCGCCCCGCGCGCGGCCGAAATCGACCGCAACGACCAGTTCCCCATGGACCTGTGGCGCAAGATGGGTGATCTGGGGGTCTTGGGCATCACCGTGCCTGAAAGCTATGGCGGTGCCAACATGGGCTACCTGGCTCACATGGTGGCCATGGAAGAGATCTCCCGTGCCAGCGCCTCGGTCGGCTTGTCGTATGGTGCGCACAGCAACCTCTGCGTGAATCAGATCAATCGCAATGGCACCGAAGCCCAGAAAGTCAAGTACCTGCCCAAGCTGATCTCCGGCGAGCACGTGGGCGCTCTGGCCATGAGCGAGCCCGGCGCTGGCTCCGACGTCATCAGCATGAAACTCAAGGCTGAAGACAAGGGCGGCTACTACCTGCTCAATGGCAACAAGATGTGGATCACCAACGGCCCCGACGCCGACACCCTGGTGGTCTACGCCAAGAGCGAACCCGAGCTGGGCGCCCGTGGCGTCACCGCGTTCCTGATCGAGAAGGGCATGAAGGGCTTCAGCATCGCGCAAAAGCTCGACAAGCTCGGCATGCGCGGCAGCCACACGGGCGAGCTGGTGTTCAACAACGTCGAAGTGCCGGCCGAGAACATCCTGGGCGGCCTCAACATGGGCGCCAAGGTGCTCATGAGCGGCCTTGACTACGAGCGTGCCGTGCTCACCGGTGGCCCGTTGGGCATCATGCAGTCGGTGATGGACAACGTCATCCCCTACATCCATGACCGCAAGCAGTTCGGCCAGAGCATTGGTGAGTTCCAGCTCATCCAGGGCAAGGTGGCCGACATGTACACCGTGCTGCAGGCCGGCCGTTCGTTTGCCTACACCGTGGCCAAGAACCTCGATCTGCTGGGCACCGAGCACGTTCGCCAGGTGCGCAAAGACTGCGCCAGCGTCATCCTGTGGTGCGCCGAAAAGGCCACCTGGATGGCGGGTGAGGGCGTGCAGATCTTCGGTGGCAACGGCTACATCAATGAATACCCTCTGGGCCGCCTGTGGCGCGACGCCAAACTCTACGAGATCGGCGCCGGCACCAGCGAGATCCGCCGCATGCTGATTGGCCGCGAGCTCTTTGCGGAGACTTGCTGAGCCTCAAGCACCTGACATGCACAGCCGCTAACATCGCCGCATGACTTCTTCCTCCAGCCTTCAGCATCTGATCGACAACAACCGCGTTTGGGCGGCCCGAATGGAGCAGGCCCGCCCTGGTTTTTTCAGCCAACTGGCCCAGCAGCAAAACCCCAAGTACCTGTGGATCGGCTGCTCCGACAGCCGAGTGCCTGCCAATGAGATCACTGGGCTGGATCCGGGCGAAGTGTTCGTGCATCGCAATGTGGCGAACGTGGTGGTGCATTCCGATCTGAACGCCTTGTCGGTGATTCAGTTCGCGGTCGATTACCTCAAGGTCGAGCACATCATGGTGGTCGGGCACTATGGCTGTGGTGGCGTGCTGGCTACCTTGCGCGGCATGCGTGTTGGTCTGGCGGACAACTGGCTGCGTCATGTGCATGACGTCAAGGTGCGTCATCGTCGCCGCCTGGATCACCTGAGCCTGGCCGAGCAAGAGGATGTCCTGTGCGAGATGAACGTCATCGAGCAGGTCGGCAACGTGGCCCTGACCAATGTCGTGCAAGACGCCTGGCACCGGGGCCAGAAGCTGGCCTTGCACGGCTGGTGCTATGGCCTCAAGGATGGCCTGGTCAATGACCTGCACGTCAGCATGCAAGGCCCCGACGATGTGATGCCCATGTTCCGCAACGGGCTCAAGCGCTATCCGCGCGGCGTCGGCGTCTGAGTTTCTGAGCGGCGGGGCGAGAGCCATGTTCCCATCCCGGCTTGACGCCCCCCAGGCCCATGGCATCGCAAAGGCCATGATGGACGGCTTCAACCGCCATTACCGCCTGTTCCGCACCGAATCGGCCCGCGCCAAGCACCGCTTCGAGACCTGCGACTGGCACGGGCAACAACGTGCCCAGCGCGAACGCATCGAGTTCTATGGCCTGCGCGTCAAGGAATGCGTGATGCGGCTTGAGAAAGAGTTCAAGGCCGGCGCGCAGCCCATGGATGTGTGGCAACAGGTCAAGCTGCATTACATCGGGCTGCTGGTGGACCACCACCAGCCTGAACTCGCCGAGACCTTCTTCAACTCGGTCACCACCAAGATCCTGCACCGCACCCATTTCCACAACGACTTCATCTTTGTGCGCCCCGCGGTCAGCACCGAGTACATCGAAAACGACGAACCCGGCGCCCAGCCCAGCTTTCGGGCCTACTACCCATCGCGCGCCACCCTGCCCGAGGTGCTGACCCAGCTCATCGAGCATTTCCGGCTGCAGCGCGAGTTCGAAGACCTGCCCCGCGATGTGGCCAGTGTGCTGCAGGCCCTGCACCTGCGCCTGGGCGAGGTCAAACTGCGCGCCAACTTCCAGATCCAGGTCCTGTCGAGTCTGTTTTTTCGCAACAAGGGCGCCTATGTCGTGGGCAAACTCATCAACGGATTCAATGAGCTGCCCTTCGCCCTGCCCATCCTGCACAACAGCCGCGGCCAGTTGCGCATCGATGCGGCCCTGTTCGGCGAGGACGACTTGCAGATGCTGTTCAGCTTTGCTCGTGCCTATTTCATGGTCGACATGGAGATCCCTTCGGCCTACGTGCAGTTTCTGCGCTCCCTGATGCCGCGCAAGCCCCGGGCCGAGATCTACAACGCGCTGGGGCTTGCCAAGCAGGGCAAGACGCTGTTCTACCGCGATTTCCTGGCCCATCTGCGTCATTCCACCGACCGCTTCCGCATCGCACCCGGCATCAAGGGCATGGTCATGCTGGTGTTCGATCTGCCCTCGTTTCCCTTCGTCTTCAAGCTCATCAAAGACTACTTCCCGCCCCCCAAAGACACCACCCGCGAGCAGATCAAGGGCAAGTACCTGCTGGTCAAGCAACACGACCGGGTGGGGCGCATGGCCGACACGCTGGAGTACAGCGAGGTAGCCTTTCCACGCGAGCGCTTCAGTGACGAGTTGATCGCCGAAATCCAGAAGTTCGCTCCCAGCCAGCTCGAAATCAGCGACCGCGACGGCGATGGTCGCACCGAGGTCATCATCAAGCACCTCTACATCGAGCGCCGCATGATTCCACTCAACCTGTACCTGCAAGAAGCCTTCGACCAGGGGCTGGAGCATCCGGCCGCGCGGGCCCAGATCGAGCGCAGCGTCATCGAATACGGCAAGGCCATCAAGGACCTGGTGGCGGCCAACATCTTCCCGGGCGACATGCTGTGGAAGAACTTCGGCATCACGCGCAACGGCAAGGTGGTCTTCTACGACTACGACGAAATTGAGTACATCACCGACTGCAACTTTCGCCGCGTGCCTGAGCCCCGCCATGAGGAAGACGAACTCTCGGGCGAGATCTGGTACAGCGTGGGCCCGCGCGACGTGTTTCCCGAGACCTTCGCCCCCTTTCTGCTGGGCCATCCCGCGGTGCGCGAAGTCTTCATGCAGCACCACGCCGACTTGCTTGACGTCAGCTTCTGGCAACAGCACAAAGAGCGCATCCAGGCCGGCCACGTGCACGACATCTTCCCCTACGAGCGCAGCAGGCGCTTTTCACCCTCGCAGGCCAGCCTGGCTTCATGAGGGCGTCTTTTCATCCGAGCAAGCCCATCCAACATCAGGAGATCAACATGTCCGAATCCATCGTCATCGTCGGCGCCGCCCGTACCCCCATGGGCAGCTTCCAGGGCGACTTCAGCAGCCTCGCGGCCCACGATCTGGGCGGCGTCGCCATCCGTGCGGCCATCGAGCGCGCGGGCGTCTCCCCCGATGCGGTGGGTGAGGTGCTGTTCGGCAACTGCCTGATGGCAGGCCAGGGCCAGGCCCCGGCCCGCCAGGCCGCGTTCAAGGGCGGTCTGCCCAAGGGGGCCGGGGCCGTCACCCTGTCCAAGATGTGCGGTTCGGGCATGAAGGCCGCCATGTTCGCGCATGACATGCTGCTGGCCGGCACCCATGACGTGATGGTGGCCGGCGGCATGGAAAGCATGACCAACGCCCCCTACCTGCTGCAAAAGGGCCGGGGCGGCTACCGCATGGGCCACGACCGTATCTTTGACCACATGATGCTCGACGGCCTGGAAGACGCCTACGAACCCGGCCGCTCCATGGGCACTTTCGGCGAAGACTGTGCCGCCAAATACAGCTTCACACGTGAACAGCAGGACCACTTCGCCGTCACCAGCGTGCAGCGCGCCAAGGCCGCCACCGAATCCGGCGCCTTTGCGGCCGAAATCGCCCCCGTCACGGTCAAGTCGCGGGCCGGCGAGACCGTGATCTCGGTGGATGAGGGCCCGGGCAAGGTCAAGCTCGACAAGATCCCCGGCCTGAAGCCCGCGTTCAAGAAGGACGGCACCATCACCGCCGCCTCCAGCTCGTCGATCAACGATGGTGCCGCCGCCCTGGTGATGATGCGCGCGTCCACCGCTCAGAAGCTGGGCTGCCAACCCCTGGCCCGCATCGTCAGCCATGCCACCCACGCCCAGGAGCCCGAATGGTTTGCCACCGCTCCGCTGGGAGCCACTCAAAAGGCCCTGGCCAAGGCCGGCTGGTCGGCCGACCAGGTGGACCTCTGGGAAATCAACGAGGCTTTTGCCGTGGTGCCCATGGCACTGATGACTGAGTTGAAACTGCCGCACGACATCGTCAACGTCCATGGTGGGGCCTGCGCCCTGGGCCACCCCATCGGGGCCAGCGGTGCCCGCATCATCGTCACGCTGCTGCATGCCTTGAAGGCCCGCGGCAAGAAGCGCGGCCTGGCCACCCTGTGCATCGGTGGTGGCGAGGCCACGGCCATGGCGGTCGAACTGCTCTGACCCGCGTCTGAGGCGTTCCATGATCCGTACCCTGGAGCAACTGCGTGCGCTGTACCCAGCGCCGGCCGAGCGCCCGCGCCTCAAGCAGATGGCGCAACTCGACCGGCACGCGCGGCGCTTCATCAGCCTGTCGCCTTTTTGCGTGCTGGCCTCCGCAGGCGCCCCGGGGCAGTGGATGGACGCCTCGCCGCGTGGCGGCGCCCCCGGCTTTGTGCACACGCTGGATGAGCACACCCTGCTGTTGCCGGATTCCTCAGGCAACAACCGCCTCGATACCTTGCAGAACCTGGTGCATGACCCACGCATCGGCCTGCTGTTCATGATCCCGGGGGTGGACGAAACCCTGCGCATCAATGGGCAGGCCCGCCTGCGCGACGAGGCCGAGTTCACCCAACGCTTTTCCGAAGGGCGTCAGCCGCCCAGGCTGGTCATCGAGGTGCAGGTGCAAGAGGCCTACCTTCATTGCGCCAAAGCGCTCATGCGTTCGCGCCTGTGGCGGCCCGAGGCGCAGCAGCCGCGCAGCGTGCTGCCCACCCTGGGCGAGATGCTGCATGACCAGATCGGTCTGGCCACCGCGCCCGAATCACAGGCCGAGATGGTGGCCCGCTACCAGGCCCAATTGCAACAGGAAGGCCTGGGTTGAAGCCCGAGGCCGTGTTTCACGGAGCATTCCCATGAGCACCACCTTGATCATCGGCGCTTCCCGCGGCCTGGGCCTGGAACTGGCCCGCCAGGCGCTGGCGGCCGGCGAGCGCGTCATTGCCACCGTGCGCAGCGAGGCCGCGCGCAGCCAACTGCAAACGCTGGGCGCCCAGGTGCTCAAGCTGGACGTGGCCGATCCGGCCAGCGTCAGTGGCCTGTCGTGGCAGCTGGATGGTGAAAAGATCGACCTGGCCCTGTATGTGGCCGGTGTCATGGATCGCGGCAATGCGCTCTCACCGCCCACGCGTGAGCACTTCGATGCCGTCATGCATCCCAACGTGCTGGGCGCCATGCAGGTGCTGCCCCAGGTCATGCCCATGGTCGAAGAGGCGGGCGGTGTGTTTGCCGCCATCTCCAGCGCCATGAGCCAGATCGGCAGCGTGCCCAACAGCAGTGCCTGGCTGTACCGCGTCAGCAAGGCCGCACTCAACATGGCGGTGGCCGCGGCCCAGCACGATTACCCGCGCGCCACCCTGGTCACCATCGACCCGGGCTGGGTGCGCACCGACATGGGCGGCGAGTCCGCTCCGCTGACGGTTGAGCAAAGCGTGCAGGGCCTGCGCCGCACCCTGGCCGGCCTCACCCAGGCCGACCGGGGGCGCCTGCTGCACCACGACGGCCGCCGCGCCAGCCATTGGTAAACCCTCCGCCAGCCGGAGCACCCCAGAACAACGATCCAGGAGACAAGAATGCTGTTGACCCAAGACCAGGAAATGATCCGCGACGCCGTGCGCGACTTCGCCCGCGAGCAACTCTGGCCCCATGCCGCCCGCTGGGACCGCGAGCACCACTTTCCCAAAGAGGCCCATCAGGGCCTGGCCGCGCTGGGGGCCTATGGCATCTGCGTGCCTGAGGCCTATGGCGGCGCCGAGCTCGACTATGTGAGCCTGGCCCTGGTGCTTGAAGAGGTGGCCGCGGGCGACGGCGGCACCAGCACCGCCATCAGCGTTACCAATTGCCCGGTCAACGCCATCCTGATGCGCTATGGCAACGAGGCCCAGAAGCAGCAGTGGCTGGTGCCCCTGGCCCAGGGGCACATGCTGGGCGCTTTCTGCCTGACCGAACCCCATGTGGGCAGCGATGCCTCGGCCCTGCGCACCACCGCGGTCAAGCAAGGCGACGACTACGTCATCCATGGCGTCAAGCAGTTCATCACCAGTGGTCAGAACGGCCATGTGGCCATCGTGATCGCGGTCACGGACAAAGGGGCCGGCAAGCGTGGCATGAGCGCTTTTCTGGTGCCCACCGACAACCCAGGCTACGTCGTGGCTCGGCTGGAGGACAAGCTGGGCCAGCACAGCAGCGACACGGCCCAGATCAATTTCGACCACTGCCGCATCCCGGCCGAGAACCTGATCGGGGCCGAAGGCGAGGGCTACAAGATCGCCCTGTCGGCCCTGGAAGGCGGGCGCATCGGCATTGCGGCGCAAAGCCTGGGCATGGCGCGAAGCGCCTTCGAAGTGGCGGTGGACTACGCCAAGCAGCGCGAGAGCTTTGGCACGGCCATCTTCAACCACCAGGCGGTGGGCTTTCGCCTGGCCGACTGCGCCACCCAACTGGAGGCGGCCCGGCAGCTGATTTGGCACGCCGCCGCCTTGCGCGACGCCGGCCGCCCCTGTCTCAAGGAGGCCGCCATGGCCAAGCTGTTTGCCAGCGAAATGGCGGAGAAGGTCTGCAGCGCGGCCATCCAGACCCTGGGGGGCTACGGCTACGTGAAAGACTTTCCACTGGAACGCATTTACCGCGACGTGCGCGTGTGCCAGATCTACGAAGGCACCAGCGACGTGCAGAAGATCATCATCCAGCGCGCCCTGGCCTGATACCCCTGGGGCGGCCGCCCCGGCCGCCGTCTCGTAGAATCCGGGCCTTTGCCCTGGCCGGCAACGGCCTGTCAATGTGATGGCCCCCTCTGATCCCTGCCCCTGCGGTCGCCTGGACCCTCGCAGCCGCCCTCTGGCCTGGGCGGATTGCTGTGGCCGCTATGTCGACCACTTTGATCACGCACCCGCGCCCGATGCCGAAAGCCTGATGCGCTCACGCTACAGCGCCTTTGTGCTGCAGCGGCGCGAGTACCTGCTGGCCACCTGGCACCCTGACACCCGGCCCACCGAGTTGGACTTCGAACCCGCGCCGCGCTGGCTGGGCCTGGCGCTGCGCGGCCATTGGCCCGATGGCGATCGGGCCCAGGTCGAGTTCGTGGCCCGCTACCGTGAGCAGGGCCGGGCGGTGCGCCTGCATGAACGCAGTCGCTTTGTGCGCGAAACCCGGCCTGTGGCCGATGGCCCGGGCTTGCCCCGCTGGTATTACGTGGATGGCGAGTTCCCAGCCGACCGCCCCTCTTGAAGCCAGTCTTGAATTTTGGAGTTCAACCATGATGCGATTTGATGCGGTGTTGTTCGACTGCGATGGTGTGCTGGTGGACAGCGAGCCCATCACCAATGGCCTGCTGCGCGACATGCTCGAAGAGTCGGGCTGGGTGATGAGTGCCGAAGAGTGCTTCCGTGTCTTTGTGGGCAAGGCCGTACGTGACGAGCGGGCCAACATCGAGGCCCGCACCGGAAAACCCCTGACCGACGCCTGGATGGCCGAGTTCTATGCCCGGCGCAATGCGGCCCTGAACGAGCGGCTCACCGCCGTCGAGCATGTGCATGGTGCGGTCGAGCGGGTGCATGCCCACCATCAGGGGCGCATCGCCTGCGCCTCGGGGGCAGACCGGTTCAAGGTCAATCTGCAACTCGACAAGGTGGGCCTGAGCCCTTATTTCGAGGGCCGCATTTTCAGCGGCCACGAAATGCCGCGCAGCAAGCCCGCCCCGGATGTCTACCTGGCCGCGGCTGACCATCTGCAGGCCGACCCGCGCCGTTGCGCCGTGGTTGAGGACACGGTCACCGGGGTCACGGCAGGCGTGGCCGCCGGGGCCACCGTGTTCGCCTACCTGCCCGCCCAGACCCTGCACGACAGCCGCGACGCCTTGTTGGCCGCGGGGGCGGTGCAGGTGTTCCGCAGCATGGCCGAGCTGCCAGCTTTGTTGGGCTGCTGAGCCGGCCTGGGGCCTGTTAACACTGATTTCGCCGGTGCGAAGCCTGCTGGCCAAGCGCCAATCAAGGCGCGTGTCGCCGCCCAGACCGGGCGTCTGGGCAAGACACGCAACGCCGAGTGGCGCTTGGCCAGCCGGCTTCCCTTCGGGTTGGAGCCCAAAAGGCCGATCGCGGCGTTGCCAATCCTCGCTGGGTCACCGACCCAGCGGCGGTTGGCGCCTGGCGCTAGGCCTTTTGGATCTCCAACGCATCCGGCGAAATCAGTGTTAACAGGCCCTAGCTTCAGACAGGTGGCCCCGTCTCAGGGGCCGGGGTGGTTGGCACGCCCTGATCCAGGGCGGCCTGGTGTTGCGCCGCCAGGGCGCGGACGAAGGCCGGCCGATCCTGCAGGCGCTGCCAGTAGGCCTGGATGGCCGGGCTCATGCGTTCCAACAGGCCCAGGTGGCTGGCCACCATCAAGGCGTAACCCACCGACACGTCGGCGGCCGTGAATCGGCCCCCACACAGCCAGGGGGCACCCGTGGCCAGCGCCGCGTCCACCGCCTTGAGCCGGGCCAGAAACCAGCGGCTGTAATCCTCCACGACCTGGGGCTGGCGCCGCTCGGGCGGCTCGAATCGGCCATAGCGCAGGACCAGGGTCTGCGGAAAGGTCAGGGTGGCCTCGCCTTGGTGCAACCAGTTCAGCCAAGGGGCGTAGTCAGGCTCGTCGGGCGTCACCGCCAGTGGGGTGCCCGGCACACGGCTGGTCAGGTACTGGCAGATGGCTGCCGACTCGGTCATGCGCACGGCGCCGTCCTCCAGCAAGGGCACGGTGCCCAGCGGGTTGTCCGCCAGGAACTCGCGCTGCCACACCCGGGGTGGAAAGGGCAGCATGCGCAAACGGTAGGGCAGGGCCAGTTCCTCCAGCATCCACAGGGGGCGGAATGAACGGGCACTGACGCAGTGATGCAGCGTGATCATGGGGGTGTGTCTCCTGGGGTGATGCGTTCGCTGCCCACAGCGTAGCGGCACCCGCCAGCCGTGGTGTGCCACGGCCGGTGCAAATCCGGCCACGGTGACGTTGGGACTTCAGCCGGCGCCGGCCTGGCGCCGGAACTCCGCCGGCGATTGCCCCGTCCAGTCGCGAAAGGCCCGCATGAAGCTTTTCTCGTTGCGAAAGCCCGCCGCCTCGGCCACTTGCTTGATGGGGCGGCTGGTGCGCAGCAGCAACTCGGTGGCGCGCTCGCGGCGCACCTCGTCTTTCAGGGCCTGCAAGGTGGCGCCTTCGTCCTTGAGCTGCCGGTGCAGGGTGCGCGGCGAGATGTGCAGCCAGTGCGCCAGCGCCTCGGCGCTTTGAGTGTCCTGCGGCTGGCGGGCCAGCAACTGGCGCACCCGCTGCACCAGCAGCCGGTCGCGCCGGTATTGCAGCACGGTCAAGGGCAGGGCGCGCTGCAGCATTTGTTTGAGCGCGGCTTCGTCGCGCCGCAGCGGCATCTCCAGGTAGCGGGCGTCGAAATGGATGCCGGCCTGGGCGGCACCAAAGGCCACCGGCCCCGGAAACAACAGGGGATAGACCTCGGCATGGGCTGGCGCGGCCAGGGGGAACGCCGCTTGCTGCAGCGGCAGACGCGAGTCGATCAGCCAGCAGGCCAGGCCGTGGACATTGCGCAGCACCGACACCAGACAGAATTCGCGCAGTTCGCCCAGGTCGCGGTGCTCGGTGATGGTGAGGCTGCTGTGCCGGCCTTGCACGCTCAGGTTCAGTGTGATGTCGTCGGCAATCAGGCCGTGGTGCCGGCACCAGCGCTTCAGTGCCACGCCCAGCGACGGCGCGCTGATCGAGGCCCGGGCCAGCATGCCGTAGCTGCCCCAAGGCAGGCGCCGTCCGAACCAGCCCAGGGCCTCATCGTCCAGCTCCTGCATGGCGGCACCCGACAACAGCTCGAACTGCAAGGCGGTGACCCTTTTTTGAGCATCCAGGGTCTCATCTGGCGTGATTTGTGCCGCCTTCAAGGCCCGATCGGGCGTCAGGCCGCGTCGTTCATAGGCTTGGAGAATGGCCTGCACAAAGGCCATGGGGGTGGCCGCCTGTTGTGGCGCAGGCAAGGGGGGGCGGCGGGGCTCGGGCGACATGCGGTAAGTGTGCCGGTCAGTGGCGTGATTTGCAACCTTCTTGGCCTCGGCATTTTCGAGTCGCCGACGTATCCTGCGGAGCGGCGTCCCCTGAGGGCGCCACCCCGTCAGAGGAGACAAACACATGGTCCCAGCCGATACCGCCGCACCGGTGGCCCTGAGCTACGCCCAGGGTCGCACCGACACCGCCCTCATCGAAGACACCCTGGGTGATTTCTTCGATGCCATGGTCGAGCGCCACCCCGATCGCGAAGCCCTGGTCAGCCTGCACCAGGGTCGCCGTTACACCTACCGCCAGTTGCAGGCTGAGGTGAACCAACTGGCCAGCGCCTTGCTGGGGCTGAACCTCACCGTCGGCGACCGCGTCGGTATCTGGTCGCACAACAACGCCGAATGGGTGTTGATGCAACTGGCCACGGCCAAAGTGGGCCTGGTGCTGGTCAACATCAACCCGGCCTACCGCACCTCCGAGGTCGAATACGCGCTCAACAAAGTGGGCTGCAAGGCCCTGGTCAGCATGGCCCGCTTCAAGACCAGCGACTACCTGGGCATGCTGCGTGAGCTGGCGCCCGAACTGGCCACCAGTGTCCCCGGCCAGCTGCAGGCCAAGCGCCTGCCTGAGTTGCGCAACGTCCTCTGGATCGATGTCGAAGGCGAGGGGGCTGACGAGCCCGGCATGCTGCGTTTCTCCAGCCTGCTGGCCCGCGGTGACCGGTTTGATCCGCGACTGCCCTCGTTTGCGGCCACGCTCAAGGCCACCCAGCCCATCAACATCCAGTTCACCAGCGGGACCACCGGATTTCCCAAGGGGGCCACGCTGACCCATCGCAACATCCTCAACAACGGCTTCTTCATCGGCGAGGCCATGAAGCTCACGCCCGACGACCGCCTGTGCATCCCCGTGCCGCTGTACCACTGCTTCGGCATGGTGCTGGGCAACCTGGCCTGCCTCACCCACGGCGCCACCATCGTCTACCCCAACGATGGTTTCGATCCCCTGACCGTGTTGCAGGCGGTGCAGGATGAGCGATGCACCGGCCTGCACGGCGTGCCCACCATGTTCATTGCCGAGCTGGACCACCCCCGCTTCAAAGAGTTCGATCTGCACACCCTGCGCACCGGCATCATGGCCGGCTCGCCTTGCCCGATCGAGGTGATGAAGCGCGTGGTGGCCGACATGCACCTGGGCCAGATCACCATCGCCTACGGCATGACCGAGACCAGTCCCGTCAGCTGCCAGAGCAGCACCGACACGCCGCTGGAAAAGCGCGTCAGCACCGTGGGCCTGGTGCAGCCGCACCTGGAGGTCAGAATCGTCAACCCCGAAACCGGTGCGACCCAGCCCCGCGGCAGCTCGGGCGAGCTCTGCACGCGTGGCTACTCGGTCATGCATGGCTACTGGGATGACGAGGAAAAGACCCGCGAGGCCATCGATGCCGACGGCTGGATGCACACCGGCGACCTCGCCACCATGGACGCCGAGGGCTACGTCAACATCGTTGGCCGCATCAAGGACATGGTGATCCGGGGCGGCGAGAACATCTACCCGCGCGAGATCGAAGAGTTTCTCTACCGCCACCCCAAGGTGCAGGATGTGCAGGTGGTGGGCGTGCCCGACCACCAATATGGCGAGCAACTGTGTGCCTGGGTGGTGGTCAAGCCCGGCCAGACTTTGTCCGAGGACGAACTGCGAGCCTTTTGCAAAGGCCAGATCGCCCACTACAAAGTGCCGCACTACATTCGATTTGTATCCGGCTTCCCCATGACCGTCACCGGCAAGATCCAGAAGTTCAAGATCCGCGACGAGATGAAGACCCAACTGGGTCTTGAAGAAACCAAGACCGCCTGAGGCCCCCATGATTCTTGAAAGCAAACTCAACCCCCGTTCGGCCGAGTTCCTGGCCAATGCCAGCGCCATGCGCACTGTGGTCGATGACCTGGCCGTGCAGGTCGCCAGGGCGGCGGCTGGTGGCGGCGAGGCCGCCCGCGCCAAGCACACGGCCCGCGGCAAGCTGCTGCCGCGCGAGCGGGTGCAGATGCTGCTGGACCCCGGCACGCCCTTTCTGGAGCTGAGCCCGCTGGCGGCCCACGCCATGTATGGCGATGCGGCACCCTGCGCCGGTGTCATCACCGGCATTGGCCGCGTCAATGGCGTGGACTGCCTGATCGTGTGCAACGATGCCACTGTCAAGGGCGGCACCTACTACCCCATGACGGTGAAAAAGCACCTGCGGGCCCAGGAGATCGCAGCGCAGAACCACCTCACCTGCATCTACCTGGTCGACTCGGGGGGCGCCAACCTGCCCAATCAGGACGAGGTGTTCCCCGACCGTGACCACTTTGGCCGCATCTTCTTCAACCAGGCCAACATGAGCGCCCAGGGCATCTCGCAGATCGCGGTGGTGATGGGCAGTTGCACGGCCGGCGGTGCCTATGTGCCCGCCATGAGCGACGAGACCATCATCGTCAAGAACCAGGGCACCATCTTTCTGGGCGGCCCGCCCCTGGTGAAGGCGGCGACCGGCGAAGTGGTCACGGCCGAAGACCTGGGCGGGGGCGATGTGCACACCCGCCTTTCGGGCGTGGCTGATCACCTGGCGCAGAACGACCTGCACGCCCTGGCGCTGGCCCGCCAGGCCGTCAAAAACCTGAACGCCCGCAAGGCCGACCCGCTGCCCACCGACGCGGCCAAGCCGCCACGCTTCGAGGCCAGCGAGCTGTATGGCGTGATCCCCACCGACACTCGCAAGCCCTTTGATGTGCGCGAAATCATCGCCCGCGTCGTGGACGACAGCGAGTTCGACGAGTTCAAGGCCCGCTTCGGCACCACCCTGGTCACCGGCTTTGCCCGCATCGAAGGCATGCCCGTGGGCATCATTGCCAACAACGGCATCCTGTTCTCCGAGTCGGCGCTCAAGGGCGCCCACTTCATCGAGCTGTGCTGTCAGCGCAAGATCCCGCTGGTGTTCCTGCAGAACATCACCGGTTTCATGGTGGGCCGCAAGTACGAGAACGAAGGCATCGCCCGCAACGGTGCCAAGATGGTCACGGCCGTGGCCACCGCCAGCGTACCCAAGTTCACCATCATCATTGGCGGCAGCTTTGGCGCCGGCAACTACGGCATGTGCGGCCGGGCCTACAGCCCGCGCTTTCTGTGGATGTGGCCCAACGCCCGCATCAGCGTCATGGGCGGCGAACAGGCGGCCAGCGTGCTGGCCACCGTCAAGCGCGATGGCATCGAGGCCAAGGGCGGCCAATGGAGCGCTGACGAAGAGGAAGCTTTCAAGGCCCCGATTCGCCAGCAGTACGAAGACCAGGGCCACCCCTACTACGCCACCGCCCGCCTGTGGGACGATGGCGTGATCGACCCCGCCGACACCCGCCGCGTGCTGGCCCTGGGCCTGTCGACCGCCCGCAATGCGCCGATCGAAGACACTCGATTTGGTGTCTTCCGCATGTGATGTGTATATTTTTCTGAATCCATACACATTCGAGGCCGCCTGTGCGAACCAACATCGACATCAACGACGAACTGCTGGCGCGGGCCATGGCGGCCGGGGCGTTCAAGACCAAAAAAGAGGCTGTGGAGGCCGGCTTGCGCCTGCTGGCGCGCAAAGAAATCTACGACGGCCTGCTGGCCCTGCAAGGTCAGTTGCACTGGGATGATTCCGATGAGGGCTGGGCTGAGGCATCAGCCCAGACGGCAAGCCAGCATGGCGCGGCCATGGCCGTCGCAGAAACGCCCGCTCCGGCCTACAAGACGACGCCTGCCGTGGCTCGTCCAGTCAAAAGGCGGCGCCCGTGATTCTGGTGGATTCCAGTGTCTGGATCGATTTCTTTGCAGGCCGCAGCAACCGGGCTGTCGAGGCCTTGAGGGCATTGCTGCAGGGCAATCGTGGTGACATTGCGGTGGCCGACTTGGTGATGTTCGAGGTGTTGCGCGGTTTTCGTTCGGGGCGCGCGCTGGAGTTGGCCGAGCACTACCTGGGCAGTCTGCCGCAGGTCCAGTTGGGCGGCTCGTCGGCCGCCCTGCTGGCGGCCCGCGAGTACCGCAAGTTGCGTGCACGAAGCATCACCATCCGCAGCCCCATCGACATTCTGCTGGCCAGCTTCTGCATCCACCATGGCCACCAACTACTGCACCGCGATGCAGATTTTGACGTGTTCGAAACTTTGAGAGGACTCCCCACATGGCCGCGCTGAGCACCATCACCGTCGACATCGGCCCCGTGGCCCGTGTCACCCTGAACCGCCCCGACGTACGCAACGCCTTCAACGAGACCGTGATCGCCGAGCTCACCCAGGCCTTCCGCGATCTGGGACTGCTCCCCGAGGTCCGGGCCATCGTGCTGGCCGGCCAGGGCCCGGCCTTCTGCGCCGGGGCCGACCTGAACTGGATGCGCAGCATGGCCGACTACAGCCGCGAGCAGAACCTGGCTGATGCTGGGCAACTGGCCGAGATGCTGCGCGTGATCTACGCCTGCCCCAAGCCCACCGTGGCCCGGGTGCAGGGCGATGTCTATGCCGGCGGCACCGGTCTGGTCGCGGCCTGTGATGTGGCCATCAGTGTCGACACGGCGCATTACTGCCTCAGCGAGGTCAAACTGGGCCTGATCCCCGCCACCATCAGCCCCTACGTGATCCGGGCCATGGGCGCCCGCGCGGCCCACCGCTACTTTCTGACGGCCGAGCGTTTCAGCGCTGCCGAAGCCCTGCGCATCGGCTTCATTCATGAGGTGGCGGCGGCGGATGCTCTGGACGCCCGGGTGGACGCCGTCACGGCGGCCCTGCTGGCGGCCGGCCCCGAGGCCGTGCGCCTGAGCAAGCGCCTGGTGCACGACGTGGCCGGGCACGACATCGACGCGACGCTGATCGCCGCCACCGTCGAGCGCATTGCCGATGTGCGCGTCAGCCCCGAAGGGCGCGAGGGCATCCAGTCCTTTCTGCAAAAGCGCAAGCCGAACTGGCTTCTGGGTTGAGCCATGGGGTGCCTGACGACACGTTTGCGTCTTCTGGGCCAAGCCGGCCTGTTGATGCTCGCCCTGGGCCCGTTGGGCCAGGCCAGGGCGCAGACCCCCGCCGCCGCAGCGCCGGCCGAGCCTGTACTCGCGGCCGATCTCCGTGAAGAGATACAGCACATTCCCGTCACGGTGAGTGACCTGTACGGTCGTCAGGAAACGCGTCAGATTCCCATCACGGTGTTCCGGCCCGTGGGCGCGGGCCCGCACCCACTGGTGATCCTCAACCACGGCCGGGCCACCCGCGACAAGCGCGCCCAGCAGGGGCGCCAGCGCTACGAGCACCTGGCGCGCTACCTGGTCACCAAAGGCTTTGCCGTGATGCTGCCCACCCGCCTGGGCTATTGGGAAACCTACGGCGACTTCGACCCCGAAGACAGCGGCAACTGCAATGGCATGCGCATCGAACCCATGGCCAAGGCCGCCTCGGATCAGGTGCTGGCGACCCTGGCCTATGCCCAGAGCCAACCCGACATCGACACCTCGCGCTGGCTGGTCATGGGCCAGTCTGTGGGGGGGCTGACCGCTGTGGCCACGGTGGCGCGCCACCCCGCCGGGTTGGTAGGCGGCATCAATTTTTCGGGGGGCACCGGTGGCGACCCCGAGCGCCGTCCCGGCAATCCCTGCGGCCCGGCGGTGGTTGCCAAGGCCTGGGAGGCCCAGGCCCGACAGGCCCAGGTGCCCATGCTGTGGCTTTATTGGGCCAATGACCTTTACTGGGGCGAGGACCATCCCCGCCGCTGGCAACAGGCCTGGACGGCCGGTGGCGGCCAGGTGGCGTTCCACACCCTGCCGGCATCGGGCAAGGACGGCCACAACGGCATGAATGCAGACATGGACCACTGGGTGCCCCTGGTGGAGGCCTACCTGGCCAAGCTGGGCTTCACCCGATCGGGGGTGCCCACGGTGCCTGTTGCACAGGGCCAACACCGCGTCGACGCTGTGAACGAGGTGCCCATCAGCGACAGCGCTCGCGAGGGCTTCTACCGCAAATTCCTCGCCGCCCCGGCGCCCCGCGCCTTCGCCATCGGCCCCACGGGCAACGTGGGGTGGGCCACGGGCGACTGGGCCGTGGGCCGCGCGCTGGGCTTTTGTCAGGCCCGCAAAGGCCAAACCTGCAAGTTGTACGCCGTGGACGATCAGGTCGTCTGGGCACCGTGATTTTGGAGACCACCGTATGTTCAAGAAAATTCTGATTGCAAACCGGGGGGAGATCGCGTGCCGCGTCGCCGCCACCGCCCGCCGCATGGGCATCAAGACCGTGGCGGTCTACTCTGACGCCGACGCCCAGGCCAAGCATGTGGCCGCCTGTGATGAGGCCGTGCATGTGGGCGGCAGCGCGCCCAAGGACAGTTACCTGCGCTGGGAGCGCATCCTGGAGGCCGCCAAGGCCACGGGCGCCGAGGCCATCCATCCAGGCTATGGCTTTCTCAGTGAGAACGAAGACTTTGCCCAGGCCTGCGCGGCCGCCGGTCTGGTCTTCATCGGCCCGCCGGCCTCGGCCATCAAGGCCATGGGCCTCAAGGCCGAGTCCAAGCAGCTGATGGAAAAGGCCGGCGTGCCCCTGGTGCCCGGCTACCATGGCGCCGACCAGAACCCCGAGTTGCTGCAGCGCGAGGCCGACCGCATCGGCTACCCGGTGCTGATCAAGGCCAGCGCTGGCGGTGGCGGCAAGGGCATGCGTGCCGTCGAACGGGCTGAAGACTTCGCCGCCGCGCTGGCCTCGTGCCAACGCGAGGCCATCAACAGCTTTGGTGACGACGCGGTGCTGATCGAGAAATACGTGCAGCGCCCGCGCCACATCGAGATCCAGGTGTTTGGCGACACCCATGGCCAGTGCGTGTACCTGTTCGAGCGTGATTGCTCGGTGCAGCGCCGCCATCAAAAGGTGCTCGAAGAGGCCCCGGCCCCCGGCATGAGCGAGATCATGCGCCAGCAAATGGGGGCGGCCGCCGTGGCGGCCGCCAAGGCGGTGCAGTACGTGGGCGCCGGCACGGTCGAGTTCATCGTTGAGCAGCGGCCTGACGGTCGCATGGACTTCTTCTTCATGGAGATGAACACCCGCCTGCAGGTGGAGCACCCGGTCACCGAGGCCATCACGGGCCTGGATCTGGTCGAGTGGCAGTTGCGCGTGGCCAGCGGCGAGCCGCTGCCTTTGCAGCAGTCCGAGCTGCGCATCCAGGGCCATGCGATCGAAGCCCGTATCTGTGCCGAGAACCCCGACAACCAGTTTCTGCCGGCCACCGGGCGCCTCGACATCTACCGCAAGCCAGCCAGCACCAGCTTTGAGCGCGGCACGGTGCGCATCGACGATGGCGTGCGCCAGGGCGACGCCATCAGCCCGTTCTACGACTCCATGGTGGCCAAGCTGATCGTGCACGGCGCCACCCGCGAAGAGGCGCTGGCGCGTCTTGACACCGCACTGGCCCAGACCCACATCGTCGGCCTGGCCACCAATGTCCAGTTCTTGCGCCATGTGGTGCGCAGCCCGTCGTTCGCGGGGGCCCAGCTCGACACGGCCCTGATCCAGCGTGAGCAGGCGGTCCTGTTCAAGCAGGAGCCTTTGGGGCTGACCCTGGTGGCCGCCGCCGTGGTGGCCCAGACCCTGGCTTCGGAGCAGGCCTTGGCGGGTGCCGATCCCTTCAGCCGTCGCGACGGCTGGCGCTCGCATGGCGAGACCGTGCGCCGCTTCGCGTTCGAGTTCCATGGTGAACCCTGTGAGGCCCGCCTCACCTACGGGCACGATGGCCAGCTGCAAGTGTCGATGGGCGACAGCACCACCCCGCTGAGCTGGCGCCACGCCGCCCCCGGTTTGCTGCTCGAGTTCGGTGGCCGGCGCACCGTGGTGCAAGTTGATGTCCAGGGTGAGGTGGCCCATGTCTTTGCGGCCGAGGGGGCCTCCCAGATCACTGTGATCGATCTGCTGGCCCATGCCGGCGACAGCCATGGCGAGGGCGGTCGACTGACGGCGCCCATGCCGGGCAAGGTGGTGTCCTTTGCCGTCAAGCCCGGCGATGTGGTCCGCAAGGGCCAGCCCCTGGCGGTGATGGAGGCCATGAAGATGGAGCACACCATCGCGGCGCCTTCCGATGGCACGGTGCAGGAGCTGCTCTATGCCCCAGGCGATCAGGTCAGCGATGGTGCCGAACTGCTGCGCCTGGAGGTGGCCACCGCAGTCAAGGTGGCCGCCTGACCGGCGTGTGACTGCGGGCCGACCTGTGGGATGGCAGACTGCTGCACCATGAACATCACCCTCTGCCTCACCGATACCAAGCCCGAGCCCTGGCAGGCCGGCTTGTCCGCCGCCTTTCCCGATGCCCGGGTCTCTGTCTGGCAAGCTGGCGCCGCGCCGGCCGACTACGCCGTGGTCTGGGCACCGCCCCAGGCCTTTCTGGATCAACAGCCCGGCCTGCGTGCCCTCTTCAACATCGGCGCGGGCGTCGATGCCTTGATGAAAAGCCGTCTACCCGCCGGGGTGCCGGTGGTGCGCCTGGATGATGCCGGCATGTCGGTGCAGATGGCTGAGTTTGTGGCCCACTCCGTGATCCGGCATTTTCGTGAACTCGATGGCTACGAGGCCGATGTGGCCCAGGGCAAGTGGTCGTACCGCAAGCCGCGACTGCGCACCGATTTCACCGTCGGCGTGATGGGCCTGGGTGTGCTGGGCCAGCGTGTGGCCCAGGCCTTGCGCCTGTTCGATTTCCCGGTGCGGGGCTACAGCCGCAGCGCCAAACAGGTCGACGGCATCGAATGCTTCTCGGGACCGGTGGGGGGCGAGGGCTTCCAGGCCTTCTTGCGTGGCACCCGGGTGCTGGTCTGTCTGCTCCCCCTCACCCCCGAGACCGAGAACATCATCGACCGCAACACGCTGGCGGCCCTGGCCCCGGCGGCCTATGTGATCAACGTGGCGCGTGGCGCGCACCTGGTCGAAGCCGATCTGCTGGAGGCCCTGGCCAGTGGCCACGTGGCCGGCGCCACCCTGGACGTGTTCCGCACCGAGCCGCTGCCCGCCGGTCACCCTTTCTGGCAGCACCCACAGATCACTGTGACACCCCACACCTCGGCCCGCACCCTGCGCGAGGAAAGCATTGCGCAGATCGCCGGCAAGATCCGGGCCTTGCAGGCCGGGGAACCGCTGAGTGCGATCGCGGGCGTGGTCAGCCCTGAGCGCGGCTACTGAGGCCGGCGCATTTTTTTTGGAGACACCCCATGACATTGCCCACCCGCGTCAAACTGGTCGAGGTCGGCCCCCGTGACGGCCTGCAGAATGAAAAACAGCCCGTGCCGGCCGAGATCAAGATCGGCCTGGTGCACCGCCTGCAGGAGGCCGGCCTCACCCACATCGAGGTCACCAGCTTCGTCAGCCCCAAGTGGGTGCCCCAGATGGGTGACAACGCCGAGGTGATGGCAGGGCTGCAGCGCCGTGCCGGGGTGCAGTACTCGGTGCTCACGCCCAACCTCAAGGGCTACGAGGCGGCGGTGCTCTCGCGGCCTGACGAGATCGTGGTGTTCGGCGCAGCCAGCGAGGCCTTCAGCCAGCGCAACATCAATTGCTCGATCGCCGAGAGCATCGAGCGCTTCGCTCCCGTGGTGGCCGCGGCGCTGGCCGCCGGCATCCGCGTGCGGGGGGCCATCTCCTGCACCGTGGGCTGCCCTTACGAAGGTGACATCGCCCCCGAGCGCGTGACCCAGGTGGCCCGGCTCATGAAAGACATCGGCGTGCAGCATGTGGGTGTGGCCGACACCATTGGCGTGGGCACGCCCCTCAAGGTGCAGCGCGCCATGGAGGCGGCCCTCAAGGTGTATGCGCTCGACGACGTGTCGGGCCACTTTCACGACACCTATGGCCAGGCCCTGGCCAACACCCTGGCCACCTTGCAGATGGGGGTCTGGCAGTACGACACCTCGGTGGCCGGCCTGGGCGGCTGCCCGTATGCCAAGGGTGCCACCGGCAACGTGGCCACCGAAGACGTGGTGTACATGCTGCATGGCATGGGCATCGCCACCGGCATCGACCTGGACGCCTTGATCGACGCCGGCGACTTCATCAGTCGCCACCTGGGCCGGCCCACCGGTTCGCGGGCTGGCAAGGCCATCCTCAACAAGCGTGTGGCCTGACCGGTTTTTCCTCCTGGACCACCCGGTCATCCCGACGGCGGCACAATGCTGGCCGTGATGAACCCTGAGGAAGCCAGAACCATGTGTGGTGCCGAACTGAAACCCCTGCCTGACGGCGTGCAGCGCGTGGCCGCTGCGCTGCAGGCCAAGGGCCATCCCCACGCCCCGCAGATGCTGGGTGAATCCTGCCGCACCGCCCAAGAGGCGGCCGACACCCTGGGTGTGGCGGTGGGCCAGATTGCCAAGAGCATCATCTTCAAGCGCAAGAGCGACAACCTCGCGGTGTTGGTG
The DNA here is from genome assembly GCF_058791075.1 of Curvibacter sp. EU05-FHT14A10. Taxonomy (NCBI): domain Bacteria; kingdom Pseudomonadati; phylum Pseudomonadota; class Betaproteobacteria; order Burkholderiales; family Comamonadaceae; genus Curvibacter; species Curvibacter sp. EU05-FHT14A10. The sequence goes on along the minus strand of NZ_JBYTDE010000005.1, from coordinate 421,579 downwards.
ATTGCCTCGGGCGATCGCCGGGTGGATGAAAAGAAGGTCGATGCCCTGGTGGGCAAGACCGGCCGCGCTGACGCCGATTTCGTGCGGGCCAGCACGGGCTTTGCCATCGGTGGCGTCTCCCCTGTGGGCCACCTCAACCCGCCGGTGACGCTGATCGACCGCGAACTGTTTCGCTTCGAAGAAGTCTGGGCCGCGGCCGGGCACCCCAACGGCGTGTTCCGCCTGCGCCCGCAAGACCTGGAAGCCCTCACGGGAGGCGCCCCGGTGGCCGATGTGGTGCAGGCCCCGACGCCATGAGTCAGCCGCTTGAACTGCTGGCCGCCAAGGCCGAGGCCGCCTTGGCTGCCGAAGACAACGTGCCCTCGCCCTGTGTCTCGGTGTGTCGCATGACGGCCGACCGCAGCCTTTGTCAAGGCTGCTACCGCACGCTGGACGAACTGCGGGCCTGGAGCGGAGCCTCCGACGGCTACAAACGCAGCGTCTGGCGCCAGGTGATGCTGCGCAGCGGCCTGGTGCGCGAGCCCCAGGCCTGAACATGGCCCCGAACCCAGGCCCAGCGCCTCAGGCCCGCATGAAACACATCGATTTCTACTTCGACTTCGTGTCCCCCTATGCCTGGCTGGCGCTGGAGCAACTGCCCCAGGCCCTGCAGGGCCTGAGTTACCACGTGAGCTACAAGCCCGTGCTGCTGGGCGCGCTGGTCAAGCAGTACGGCCACGGCGGACCGGCGGCGATCGCCCCCAAACGTGACTGGACCTACCGCCACGTGGCCTGGTTGGGGCACAGCCTGGGCGTGGGACTGCAGATGCCGGCGCAGCACCCGTTCTCGCCCGTGCCTTTGCTGGGCCTGGCCCTGGCCACCAGCGTGGACGGCTGCATCAGCCGCCATGTGGCGCGCGAGGTGATGCGCCATGTCTGGCACGGCGGCCACGATGCGCTCGACCCGGAGCGCCTGCTGGCCTTGCAGCAGCGCCTCACGTTGCGCCACGAGCCGGGCGCCGATGCCGTACGGGCCCGGCTGCGCCAGAACACGCAAGAAGCGCTGACCGCCGGGGCCTTTGGTGTGCCGGCCTGGCGGGTCGAGGGTCGAGTGTTCTGGGGCCTGGACGCCTTGCCCCTCCTGCGGGCTTGCCTGGCGGGTGACCCTTGGCTGGAAACCCACTGGGACTCCGTGCCTCAGGTGATGAACGGTCTGGGGCAGGGGCGCGAAAGCTGAACCTGGGTCAAGTCCTGATGTGATCGCGCACGCGACAATCCTCTGACAACACCGCAGCCCGCCCCGGCGCAGCGGCCCCTGATCGGAGACAAGCGATGCCCAACGCCTTCAATTTCTCGGCTTCGCCATTCGACTGCCTGAAACCTGACGAGCAGCGTCTGGTGCGCAACAGCGTCGATGTGGCCTACTTTCGCGCCGGCACCCCCATCCTCGAAGTGGGTTCCGTGCCCACCCATCTGTTTATCATCATCAAGGGCTTTGTGACCCAGCTCGATGGCGAAGAGGTCATCGGCAGCTACGGCCCGGACGACTGCTTTGATGGCCGAGGCCTGGTGGCCGGGCGGGTCAGCCACCGATTTGTGGCGTCTGAAGAGGTGGTGGCCTACCAACTGGCGCACCAGGCGGTCAACGAACTGATCGCGTCCAACGCCACTTTTGGCGCCTTGCTGTTCTCCGACCTCAGCAACAAGCTCAGCACCCTGGCCCAGCGTCAGGGCAGCCACGAGCTTCACTCGCTCACCATGGCCCGGGTCGAGGAGGCCTTTGTCCGCCCGGCCCCCACGGTGGAGGCCGACACCGACATCGTCACCGTGGTGCGTCGCTTTCAGGCGGAGAAAACCTCCAATGTGCTGGTGCGTGATGGCCGCAGCGACCCGCCTCGGCTGGGCATCTTCACGGCCACCGCCTTGCAGCGTGCCGTGCTCGATGGCCGACCGCTCGACCAATTGGCCGTTGGCGAGCTGGCCAGCTACCAACTGGTCACCGTGCGCCCGGGCGATCTGCTGGGCGATGCCATGGCCCTGATGCTGCGCAGCCGCGTGCACCGGGTGGTGGTGGCCGAAGGCGGCGAGGTGCGCGGCATCCTTGAGGCCTTGGACCTGTTCAGCTTCCTGGGCAACCATTCGCACCTCATCACGGTGCAGATCGAGCAGGCCCGCGATCTGGCCGGCCTGGAGCAGGCGGCAGGCCAGATCAACCGCATGATCGGCCTGCTGTCGCGCGGCGGCACCCGGGTGGGGCTGATTGCGCGGCTGGTACAGCAACTCAATCTGCGCCTGTTCGAGCGCGCCTGGGATATGCTGGCACCGCCCGAGCTGGTCGCCAACAGCTGCCTGTTCGTGATGGGCAGCGAGGGCCGCGGCGAGCAGTTGCTCAAGACCGATCAGGACAACGCCCTGGTGCTGCGCGACGGCTACGTGCCGCCAGCCGATCTGCAGGCCCTGTGCGAACGCTTCTCAGCAGCCCTGAGCCGCTTTGGCTACCCCGAATGCCCGGGACACATCATGCTGAGCAACCCGGACTGGCGCGGCAGCGTCAGTGAGTTCAGCCAGCGCGCCCGCGATTGGTTGCTGGTGCCCGATGCCGACAAGCTCATGAAGCTGGCCATCTTCATGGACGCCCACGCGGTGTGCGGCGATGCCTTCTTGCTGACTCGGGTGCAGGAGCAGGTGCAGGCGCTGTCGCTGGACAACGAAGCCATGCTCAGCCGCTTTGCCTCGGCGCTCGATGCTTTTGGCGAATCCTCCAATGGCTGGCTGCACCGCCTGTTCTCGCTGGGCGAGGACGGGCGTCAGCTCAACCTCAAGAAAGAGGGCATTTTTCCGTTGGTGCATGGGGTGCGCAGCCTGGCGCTGGCCCACCGGATCACCGAGACCAGCACCAGCGGGCGCATTGCCGCCCTGGTGGCCGCCGGGGCCCTCAGTGCCGACACGGCCACCGAATTGACCGACAGCCTGCAGGTGTTCATGGGCCTCAAGCTCAAGGCCGGCCTGGCCGAGATCGACCTGAAGCGCCCGGTCACCGGCGCGGTCGACTTTGCCCAGCTCAGTGCGCTGGACCGCGACCTGCTCAAGGATTCGCTGAGCGTGGTCAAGCGCTTCAAGGTGCAGCTGCGCCACCGTTTTCGCCTGGACGCCCTGTCATGAGCACCGTGCCCTTGCCCTCGGTGGCCAACCGCTGGTTGCAGCGCCTGCGCCGTGACTGGGCCTTGCGCCGGCTGGCCGACCCGTCGTTTGCATTTCTGTTTGACGACCCTCCGCCCGATGAGTGGGTTTCGCTGGATTGCGAGACCACCGGCCTCAATGTGCGCAGCGACGAGATCGTGTCCATTGGCGCCGTGCGCATCGTGGGGGACCGCCTCATGACCAGCGAACGGCTGGAGCTGCTGGTGCGGCCTGAGCGCGGTGTCTCGGCCGAGAGCGTGCGCATCCACCGCCTGCGCGAGCGCGACGTGGCCGAAGGCCTGCCCGCCGACGAGGCGGTGCGCCGCCTGCTGCACTTCATCGGGCCACGCCCGCTGGTGGGTTATTTTTTGGAGTTCGATGTGGCCATGCTCAACCGCGTGGTGCGGCCCCTGCTGGGTCAGCCTTTGCCGCAGCCCAAGATCGAGGTGTCGGCCCTGTACTACGACCACAAGTTTCGTCAGCTGCCCCCCTACCAGCAGCACGACAACGCCGACATCGACCTGCGCTTTGCCACCCTGATGGCCGACTTGCAGCTGCCGCTGCGCGATGCCCACGACGCCATCAATGACGCGGTGATGGCCGGCCTGGCCTTCATCAAGCTGCGGGCGCTGAAGAGCGGCTAGCGCCCGCAGCGCAGAAAAAGAAAAACCGGGCCGAGGCCCGGTTTTTTCATGGGAGGGAGACGGGGCGCGTCAGGGCGACCCGTTTCCGCTTCAGTGACCCGAGGCGCCCGAGGCACCCAGGCCGGTTTCCGAGCGCACCTGCTGCGAAGCGAAGGCTTCGCGTTCCTTGGCGGCCTGGCCGCTGCGGTCCAGGACCGAGAACAGCCACACACCGAAGAAGCCGATGGCCATCGAGAACAGGGCTGGCGACGAGTACGGGAACCAGGCCGAGCCCTTGGGGTAGCCCAGCGTGGCTTCCCACACCGAGGGCGACACGATGGTCAGGCCCACCGAGGAGATCAGGCCCAGGAAGCCACCGATCACAGCGCCCTTGGTGGTGCAGTCTTTCCAGAGCACCGACAGGAACAGCACCGGGAAGTTGGCCGAGGCCGCAATCGCGAAGGCCAGCGACACCATGAAGGCGATGTTCTGCTTCTCGAAGGCGATGCCCAGCACCACGGCGACGATGCCCAGGGCCACAGTGGTCATGCGCGACACCTTCAGCTCGGAGGCGCTGTCGGCCTTGCCGCTCTTGAACACGGTGGCGTACAGGTCGTGCGACACGGCCGAGGCGCCCGACAGCGTCAGACCGGCCACCACAGCCAGGATGGTCGCGAAGGCCACGGCCGAGATGAAGCCGAAGAACACGTCGCCGCCGACCGACTTGGCCACCAGAACCGCTGCCATGTTGGCGGTACCGGCACCGCCCTTGATCACGCCCTTGGCCACGTCGGCCATTTCAGGGTTGGTCAGCACCAGGGTGATGGCGCCGAAGCCGATGATGAAGATCAGCACGTAGAAGTAGCCGATCCAGGTGGTGGCCCACAGCACCGACTTGCGGGCTTCCTTGGCATCGGGCACGGTGAAGAAGCGCATCAGGATGTGAGGCAGGCCAGCGGTACCGAACATCAGGGCCATGCCGAAAGAGATCGCCGAAATCGGGTCTTTGATGAAGCCGCCAGGGCCCATGACCGACAGGCCGATCTTGGCCGCCTCTTCGGGCGACTTGCCGGCGTTGGCGGCGATGGCCGCCTTCACCTTCACACCTTCGGCAAACAGGGCTTCAGGGCTGAAACCATACTTGGCCAGCACCATGAAGGCCATGAAGCTCACGCCCGCCAGCAGCATGCAGGCCTTGATGATCTGCACCCAGGTGGTGGCCGTCATGCCACCAAACAGCACGTAGACCATCATCAGCGCGCCCACGATCACCACCGCCAGCCAGTAGTCCAGGCCGAACAACAGCTTGATCAGCTGGCCGGCACCCACCATCTGGGCGATCAGGTAGAAGGCCACCACCACCAGGGTGCCCGAGGCCGCAAAGGCGCGGATCGGAGCCTGTTGGAAGCGGTACCCTGCCACGTCGGCAAAGGTGAACTTGCCCAGGTTGCGCAGGCGCTCGGCCATCAGGAAGGTGATGATGGGCCAGCCCACCAGGAAGCCGATGGAGTAGATGATGCCGTCATAGCCAACGCCCATCACCATGGCCGAAATGCCCAGGAACGAGGCCGCCGACATGTAGTCGCCGGCAATCGCCAGGCCGTTCTGGAAGCCGGTGATGCCACCACCTGCGGTGTAGAAGTCGGCGGCCGATTTGGTCTTGGCCGCAGCCCACTTGGTGATCCACAGCGTGCCTGCCACAAAGGCGGCGAACATGACGATGGCGGTCCAGTTGGTGGCTTGCTTGGCGGCTTCGCCCAGATCACCGCCCGCCGCGAGGGCCGAGCCGCTGGCGGCCAGGGCCAGCGCGCCCGCCAGTGCGAATTGGAGTTGCTTGTTCATTTTGTGGCGTCCTTCAGGATGTCCTTGGTCAACTGGTCGAATTCACCGTTGGCACGCTTCACGTAGATACCCGTGATGATGATGGTGAAAACGATCACGCCCATGCCGATCGGGACGCCCAGCGTGGTCACGCCGGCGCCGATGGGCTGAGCCAGAAAGGCCTTGTCGAAGGCGATCAGGCCGATGTAGCCGTAGTACACGACCAGCATCAGGATGGTCAGGAAAACGCCCAGGCCATTGCGTTTGCGGCGCAGCTCCAGGTACTTCGGGTGGGTTTTTATCTTGTCGACAACAGGGTCGCTCATGTCTCTCTCCAGTAGTTGGAATGGATGCAGGGCGTGGCCCGAAAGCCACCGGCCACGAAACAATTCTGGGCAGCGTCCCTGACCAACTGCTTACGTAAGCCAGCGATAAGCCAGGCCGGGTGTGCGAGCGTCGAAAATCAGCAAACCCAGTCCCCATGCGGGTTTCAGCGGTGTTGTGGCGCGCTGAACGGTATGTGGTTGACCGTTCAGCCGTCGACGGGCGGCAGCGGGATCGGGTAAACCCCTGACCCGTGTTTACCCTTGCATCAGGGCTTGTCCCAAGTCTGTTTGTCAGGGTTCGGTCAGAGTAGCTTCTGATAGTGGCTGCCACAGCCTGGGCCGGATCGCTGGCCCCCACCAACGGAGACACACCATGGCAGCCCCTGCACGACCCATGACACCGGAGGAGCGCCGTGTCATCGTCGCGTCCTCACTCGGAACCGTCTTCGAGTGGTACGACTTCTACCTGTATGGTTCGTTGGCCGGCATCATCGCGCAGCAGTTCTTCTCGGGGTTGGACCCGAGTTCAGCCTTCATTTTTGCGCTGCTGGCCTTTGCGGCCGGGTTCATCGTGCGGCCCTTCGGTGCGCTCGTGTTCGGTCGGTTGGGCGACATGATCGGGCGCAAGTACACCTTTCTGGTCACGATCCTGATCATGGGCATGTCCACCTTCATCGTGGGCATCCTGCCCTCGTATGCCACGGTGGGGCTGGCGGCGCCGGTGATCCTGGTGGCCCTGCGCATGTTGCAGGGCCTGGCCCTGGGCGGTGAATATGGCGGGGCCGCCACCTACGTGGCCGAGCATTCACCGCCCGGGCGCCGTGGTGCCTACACGGCCTGGATCCAGACCACGGCCACGCTCGGCCTGTTCCTGTCCCTGGTCGTCATCCTGGGCGTGCGCAATCTGGTGGGCGAGGCGGCTTTTGCCGATTGGGGCTGGCGCATTCCCTTTCTGATCTCCATCCTGTTGCTGGGGGTGTCTGTGTTCATCCGCCTGTCCATGAACGAATCGCCTGCCTTCAAGCAGATGAAGGCCGAGGGCAAGACCTCCAAGGCCCCGCTGACAGAATCTTTTGGTCAATGGAAGAACCTGCGGGTGGTGTTGCTGGCCTTGTTTGGCTTGGTGGCCGGGCAGGCGGTGGTCTGGTACACGGGGCAGTTCTATGCGCCCTTTTTCCTGACCAACGTGCTGCGGGTGGATGGCTCCACCGCCAACATCCTGACCGCCGTGGCCCTGCTGTTGGGCACGCCTTTTTTCATCGTGTTCGGCACGCTGTCCGACCGCATCGGGCGCAAACCCATCATCCTGGCCGGTCTGCTGCTGGCCACCGTGAGTTACTTCCCCCTGTTCAAGGCGCTGACCCAGGCGGCCAACCCCGACCTGGCGGCGGCCCAGGCGCGCAATCAGATCGTGGTGATCGCGGCCGCGGGAGATTGCTCGTTTCAGGGCAACCCGGTGGCCCGTGAGATCGACTTTTACCGCTCGTGTGACATCGCCAAGCGCTTCCTGGCCCAGAACGCGGTGAGTTACTCCAATCAGGTGTCGGCGGCTGGCGGCCCGGCGCGGGTGCGCATTGGCGAGCAAGACATCACGGCCCCGGTGGGGCGGGTGGTCAACCACAAGTTTGACGATGAGAGCTATCGCGCCATCAGTGCATTCAAGAAGCAGGTGGGCGAGGCCCTGAAGAGTGCGGGCTACCCGCCCCAGGCTGATCCGGCCAAGGTGGACCATGTGACCATCGTGCTCATCCTGACCCTGTTGGTGATCTATGTGACCATGGTCTACGCACCGATTGCGGCCATGCTGGTCGAGTTGTTCCCCACCCGCATCCGCTACACCTCGATGAGCCTGCCCTACCACGTGGGCAACGGCTGGTTTGGCGGCCTGTTGCCCACCATCAGCTTTGCCATGGTGGCGCAGAACGGCAACATGTTCCATGGCCTGTGGTATCCGGTGGTGATCGCGGCGGCCACCCTGGCCATCGGGTTGGTGTTTGTGCCAGAGACTCGGCAGGTCGATATCTACAGTGGTGATTGAGTAGCGCCCCCACGCTCCCTCACTTCGTGTGGTCGCTGCCCCCCAAGGGGGCCGCAGGCCGCCTTGGGGCGGCCCGGCGCCGGCCTGACCTCTTCGTTATGGGCCTGAGCCGATCAGCCAGGGGGCGTTGCCAGCTGATCCTGCACTTGAGGTCCCGAGTCACCACTGTGAGGGTGCCGGTGGCGGGTTTGAAGGGCTTTGGCCTGTGTCATGCCGGCATTGCGGTGGCCTGCCTAGAATGTTTGGCCTCCACAGGAACCAGCCGACCATGACCCAGGGAATCATCAAAATCCGCGGTGCCCGCCAGCACAACCTCAAGAACCTTGATCTGGACATCCGAACGGGTGAGCTGACCGTGGTCACGGGGCCCAGTGGTTCAGGCAAGTCGAGTCTGGTGTTTGACACCCTGTACGCCGAGGGGCAGCGGCGTTACGTCGAAACTTTCTCGGCCTATGCGCGCCAGTTTCTTGATCGCATGGACAAGCCCGCCGTGGATCGGGTGGAGGGCGTACCGCCGGCGATCGCCATCGATCAGACCAACCCGGTGCGCAGTTCGCGCTCGACCGTGGGCACGATGACCGAGTTGAACGATCACCTGAAGCTCTTGTTCGCTCGCGCTGGCGCCTTGTTCGACCGCCAGACCGTCCAGCCGGTGCGCCATGATTCGCCCGAGACCATCTACACCCAGTTGCTGGCGCGGGCCCAGGCGGCCAGCGTTGACGGGGTGGAGCCGCGCCTGATCCTGACCTTTCCGGTCGAACTGCCGGCCAGCGCCACGGCCGACGAGGTGAGCCAGTGGCTGGCGGCCAGCGGTTTCACCCGGGTGCAGGCCGAGCGCGAGGTGGCCACGCCCACTGGTCCGCGCAAAGTTCTGGATGTGGTGGCCGACCGCCTGCGTGCGGGCAACGCCGAGAAAGTGCGGGTGATCGAGGCCATCGAGACCGCGCTCAAGCGCGGCAGTGGTCGGCTGAACGTCTATGCCCTGTCGGGCGAAGATGCAGAACCCCAGCTGTGGCGCTTTTCCACCGGCTTGCACTGCCCCGACAGCGACCTGCGTTACAGCGAGCCGATCCCGTCGGCGTTCTCCTTCAACTCGGCCGTGGGCGCTTGCGAGGTGTGCCGTGGCTTCGGGCGCGTGATCGGGGTGGACTACGGCCTGGTGATCCCGAACGACAAGCTCACGCTGCGGGCCGGCGCCATCAAACCCATGCAGACCCCGGCCTGGGCCGAGTGCCAGGACGACCTGATGCGCCATGCCGAGGCCGCCGGCATCCCGCGGGACACGCCCTGGTACAAGCTCACCCCCGAGCAGCAGAAATGGGTGATTCAGGGCTCACCCAACTGGAACGGCAAATGGAACCAGCACTGGTACGGCGTCAAACGTTTCTTCGAGTACCTGGAGACCAAGAGCTACAAGATGCACATCCGGGTGCTGTTGTCCAAATACCGCAGCTACACGCCTTGCGAAACCTGTGCGGGCGCGCGCCTGAAGACCGAAAGCCTGCTGTGGCGCATCGGCAGCCGCGAGGCCGCCGATGCCGTGTTGGCGCCGGCCAAGCGTTTCATGCCGGCCGGGGTGGCCTGGTCGCGCGAACAGCTCGAGGCCTTGCCCGGCCTGTGCCTGCATGACCTGATGCTGTTGCCGCTCGATCGCCTGCGCCGTTTCTTCGACGCACTGCACCTGCCGGGCCACGGTTCGGACGGCGAGGCCCAGGCCCTCAAGCTGCTGTACGAGGAAATCACCACCCGCCTCAGGTACCTGTGCGATGTGGGCATTGGTTACCTCACGCTGGACCGGCAAAGCCGCACCCTGTCGGGTGGCGAGGTGCAGCGCATCAACCTGACCACCGCGCTGGGCACCTCCCTGGTCAACACGCTGTTCGTGCTGGACGAGCCCAGCATCGGCCTGCACCCGCGCGACATGAACCGCATCACCGAGGCCATGCACCGGCTGCGCGATGCCGGCAACACCCTGGTGGTGGTCGAGCACGACCCGGCCGTGATGCTGGCGGCCGACCGCATGATCGACATGGGCCCGGGCCCCGGCGAACGCGGCGGGCAGATCGTGTTTGACGGGTCCACCGACGACCTGCGCCGTGCCGATACCCTGACCGGCCAGTACCTGGGCGCGCGCAAGCAGGTGGGCATGGGCTTCAAGCGCCTGGTCAGCGACAACACACCGCGCCTCATCCTGGAGGGGGCGCGCGAGCACAACCTGCAAAACGTGTCGGTCGAGATCCCGTTGCAGCGCCTGGTGTGTGTGACCGGGGTGTCGGGGTCGGGCAAGTCCTCGCTGATCCAGGACGTGCTGGCGCCCGCGCTGCTGCGCCACTTCGGCAAGGCCACGGAGACCCCGGGCCTGCATGACCGCCTGCTGGGCGCCGATCACTTGGGCGATGTGGTGTTTGTCGACCAGTCGCCCATCGGCAAGACCGCGCGCTCCAACCCGGTCAGCTATGTGGGCGCCTGGGACACCCTGCGCGAGATTTTTGCCACCGCGCCGATGGCCCGCCAGCGCAGCTACACCGCCAGCAAGTTCAGCTTCAACAGCGGCGATGGCCGTTGCCCCACCTGCGGTGGTTCGGGCTTCGAGCACGTCGAAATGCAGTTTTTGTCCGACGTCTACCTGCGCTGCCAGGATTGCGATGGCCAGCGCTATCGGCCCGAGATCCTGGAGGTCAAGATCGAGCGCGGTGGCCGCCACCTGAGTGTGGCGGATGTGCTGGACCTCACAGTCAGCGAGGCGGCGAGCCTGTTCGCCGCCGACCGCGAGGTGCTGCGCGCCCTGCAACCCATTGTGGACGTGGGTCTGGAGTACGTGAAGCTGGGCCAGCCCGTGCCCACGCTGTCGGGCGGCGAGGCCCAGCGCCTGAAGCTGGCCGGTTTTCTGGCCGAGGCCGCCAAGGCCGGCAGCAGCAGCCGCCAGCCGGTGGCGCGCAAGGGCACGCTGTTCCTGTTCGACGAACCCACCACGGGCCTGCATTTCGACGACATCGCCAAGCTCATGCGTGCCCTGCGCAAGCTGCTGGAGGCCGGGCATTCGCTGTTGGTGATCGAGCACAACCTCGACGTGATCCGTGCCAGCGACTGGCTGATCGACCTGGGCCCGGAAGGGGGTGACGCCGGCGGTCTGGTGGTGGCCGTGGGCACGCCCGAAGAGGTGCGAGCCCATGCCAGCTCACACACCGGCCAGGCGCTGCGGGAGTACGACCGGGCCATGGGCCTGGGTGCCTATTCGGTCGAGGAGGGCACGCCGTTGCAGGCCCTGGTGCGCCCGCGCCGGCAGGCCCCGGCCCATGGGGCCGATGCGATCCAGATCGTGAACGCCCGCGAGCACAACCTGAAGGGCCTGTCGGTCGACATCCCCCGCGGCAAGTTCAGCGTGGTGACGGGGGTCAGCGGCTCGGGCAAATCCACCCTGGCCTTCGACATTCTGTTCAATGAGGGCCAGCGTCGCTACCTCGAAAGCCTCAATGCCTATGCCCGCAGCATCGTGCAGCCGGCCGGGCGGCCCGAGGTGGATGCGGTGTACGGCATCCCGCCCACGGTGGCGATCGAGCAGCGCCTGTCGCGCGGCGGGCGCAAGTCCACCGTGGGGACCACCACCGAGTTGTGGCACTTTCTGCGCCTGCTTTATGTGAAGCTGGGCGTGCAGCACTGCGTCCACGACGGCGCCCCTGTGCAGCCACAGACACCCGACAGCATTGCCTCTCAGTTGCTGCGCCAGTTCCGTGGCCAGCACATCGGCCTGCTGGCGCCGCTGGTGATCAACCGCAAGGGGGTCTACACCGAGCTGGCCGACTGGGCCCGCCCCCGCGGCTACACCCACCTGCGGGTGGATGGCCAGTTTCTGCCCACCACGGGCTTTCCGCGCATCGACCGCTTCAAGGAACACACCATCGAACTGCCGGTGTGGAGCCTGATGGTGCGGCCCGACAACGAGGCCGAATTGCGTCAGGCCCTGGCCACTGCGCTGGAGCACGGCAAGGGCGTGGTCCATGTGCTGAGCGATCTGACCGGCCTCAAGGAGGCCATGGCCGAGGGGCGCGACACCTCGGCCATCGGCCGCCTGACCCCCTACAGCACCAAACGGGCCTGCCCGGTGTGCAGCACCAGCTATGCCGAGCTGGACCCGCGCCTGTTCTCGTACAACAGCAAGCACGGCTGGTGCCCCGATTGCGTGGGCACCGGCGTGCGCCTGAGCAAGGAGCAGCGCAAGGCACTCGACGATTCGGTGCGCGACGACGACAACAAGGGGCGTGAGCAGACCTTTGCCGAACCCGAGGTGGAAGACCTCAGCGATGAGGCCTGCCCGAGCTGTGAGGGCACTCGGCTCAACAAGGTGGCGCGGGCAGTGCGCTTTGCGCAGGTGGGCATCACCGACATCGCCCGTCGCTCGGTGCTGCAGGTGCGCGACTGGGTGGCCTCGCTGGCCCTGCCCGACGAGATGAGTGCGCGTGAGCGCGACATCGCCCGCGATCTGATCCCCGAGATTGGCAGCCGTCTCGATTTTCTGGACGAGGTCGGCCTGGGCTACCTCACCCTGGACCGCGGTGCCCCCACCCTGAGCGGTGGCGAAGCCCAGCGCATCCGCCTCGCGGCCCAGTTGGGCAGCAATCTGCAGGGCGTGTGCTACGTGCTGGACGAGCCCACCATCGGCTTGCACCCGCGTGACAACCAGATCCTGCTGAAGGCGCTGCAGAACCTCAGCGACAAAGGCAATACCCTGGTGGTGGTCGAGCACGACGAGGACACCATCCGCCACGCCGACCACATCATCGACATTGGTCCCAGCGCGGGCAAACGCGGGGGCCGCCTGGTGGCCCAGGGCACGGCCGCCGAGATCGGGGCCTGCGCCGAGTCGGTCACCGGCCGCTACCTGCTGCATGCCATCCGGCACCCGCTGGCCCCGCGCCGTGAGGTGCTGAGTGCGCCCGAAGGCGGTCAGTGGCTGAGCGTCGACGGCGCGCGCCTGCACAACCTGGCCAACATCACCTTGCAGGTGCCGCTCAAGCGGCTGGTGGCGGTGACGGGTGTGTCTGGCTCGGGCAAGTCGACGCTGGCGCGCGATGTTCTGCTCACCAATGTGCAGGCCCTGGTGCAGCAGCGCAGCACCCAGGCCGGGCGACAGGCCCAGGCCGAAGGCCGCCGTGTGGGCCTGGTCGGTTGCGCCGATGTGCAGGGCTATGAAGTGATCGACCGGGTGCTGGAGGTCGATCAGACCCCCATCGGCAAAACGCCGCGCAGTTGCCCGGCCACCTACATCGGGTTCTGGGACACCATCCGCAAACTGTTTGCCGAAACCCTGGAAGCCAAGGCCCGGGGCTATGCGGCCGGGCGCTTCTCATTCAACACCGGCGAAGGGCGCTGCCCGGCCTGCGACGGCGCTGGTGTGCGCACCATTGAGATGAGCTTTCTGCCCGATGTGAAGGTGCCCTGCGAGACCTGCCACGGCGCGCGCTTCAACCCCGAGACCCTGGCCGTGACCTGGCGTGGCAAGAGCATCGGCGACGTGTTGCAGATGGAAGTGGACGAGGCGGTGGACTTCTTCGCCTCCATGCCCAACATCAGCCACCCGCTGCAGTTGCTCAAGGACGTGGGTCTGGGCTACCTCACCCTGGGCCAGCCCTCGCCCACGCTGTCGGGCGGCGAGGCGCAGCGCATCAAGCTGGTGACCGAGCTCAGCAAGGTGCGTGACGATGTGACCCGGCGCGGCAACAAGGCGCCGCACACCCTGTACGTGCTGGACGAACCCACCGTGGGTCTGCACATGGCGGACGTCGAGAAGTTGATCCATGTGCTGCACCGCCTGGTCAATGGCGGCCACAGCGTGGTGGTGATCGAACACGACCTAGACGTGATGGCCGAGGCTGACTGGATCATCGATCTGGGTCCCGAAGGCGGGCAGGGCGGAGGCCGCATCGTGGCCGCCACCACCCCCGAGGGCCTGGTGCAGCGTGCCACCCACACCGGGGTGGCGCTGGCGCCGGTGCTGGCGCGCGGGGGACAGGCGGTAGCGGTCTAATCGTTTACGGTCATGGGACAAGGCTGCGCAAAAGCGCCGCCTGAGATTCGGCGCTCAGCGCCATTTCACTGGAGACACCCCCATGCAAAGAAGATCCCTGCTGAAGCTGGCTGGCAGCACCCTGGCCCTGGGCCCGCTGGCCGCACGCGCCCAGGCATTTCCGTCCCGACCGGTCAAGCTGATCGTGGCCTTTCCGGCCGGTGGTCCCACCGACATCACGATGCGCCAGCTGGCCGACAACGCCAGCAAGATCCTGGGTCAGCCCGTCATCGTCGAGAACAAGCCCGGCGCTGGCGGCACCCTGCCCGCGCAGGCCTTGCAGAGCTCGGCGCCCGACGGCTACACCGTGGCGCAGATCCCCCTGGGCGTGTTCCGCATGCCCTACACCACCAAGATCAACTGGGACCCGGTGAAGGACATCAGCTACGTGATCAACGTCACTGGCTACGCCTTCGGCCTGGTGGTGCCCAGCAGCAGCGCGATCAAGACCTGGGCCGACTTTGTGGCCTATGCCAAGGCCAACCCGGGCAAGCTCACCTTCGGCTCGACCGGTACCCTGACCAGCCCGCACCTGACCATGGAGCAGGTGGCGCAGAAGCTGGGCCTGCAGCTCACCCATGTGCCCTACAAGGGCAGCGCCGACCTGATGCAGGCCGTGCTCGGTGGCCACGTGATGGCCGCGGCCGATTCGACCGGCTTTGCCCCCCAGGTTGAAAGCGGCAAGCTGCGCGTGCTCAACACCTGGGGCGAGCAGCGCCTGGCCAAGTTCCCTGATGCGCCCACGCTCAAGGAGCTGGGGCTGGATCTGGTGCAGAACTCACCCTTCGGCATCGGGGCGCCGCGCGGCACACCGCCCGAGGTCGTCAAACGCCTGCATGACGCGTTCAAAAAGGCCATGGAAGAACCCAGCTATGTGCAGGCCCTGGGCCGCTACGACATGCTGCCGAATTACATGGACAGCGCCCAATACCTGAAGTTTGCCCAGGACACCTTCAACCGCGAAAAAGCCTTGATCGAGAAGCTGGGCCTGAACAAGCCGGCCTGATCGCGTGAGCCCCGGGCTTGGGCTGGCATGATGGCGTGGCCCCTTGCCCATGTCCGAACACCGCGTCATCGAGATCCACCCTGAAGCCCCGTCCAAGCCGGTCTGGGGACAGCCCTGCAACGGCTGTGGCGTGTGCTGCCTGGCCGAGCCCTGTCCCCTGGGCGTGCTGGTGTCGCGCCGCCGCCGCGGCGCCTGCAAAGCCCTGCAGTGGGCGCCCGAGCTGTTGATTTACCGCTGTGGCATGGTCAGTGCCCCGGCCACCCACCTGCCCGCGCCCCTGCGTTGGGCTGCGCCGTGGCTGGCCCGGCTGGCGCGGCGCTGGATCGCTGCCGGCACGGGCTGCGATGCTGCCATCGAAGTTCCCGGTTCACATGGAGACAGCGCCTGAGCGTGCCCTCAGCAGGGTCTGCGCCAGTTCAGCAAACCCGGCGCCGCGTTCGCTGGGGGTGATGTAGCGGGGCAGGTGCTGCAACTGGGGGACGAAGCGGCGCACATTGGCCACCCCCACGCTGAGCGGAAAGTGCTGGAACATCAGCTGGTCATTGGTGGAGTCGCCGACGTACACCCAGCGAACCAGCTCCTCATCCAGTGGGCGATCCCACAACTCGCGCAAAATCCAGCGCGCACCTTCGAGCTTGTTGTGCGGGCCGTACCAGCCGTTGATGTGGATGCTGCTCACGGTGGCGTTCATGCCGGCGGCCCGCATCCGGGCCACCACCTGTTCGATGGCCTGGGGTGGCAATTCGGTGAATTCGCTGTGGTCGATCGCGATGTCGGTTTCGCGCCCGTCAGAATCGGTGGCCCGGCGGGCGCCGGGCACGTTGGCTTCGATGTCATGCAACACCGACTGCATGCGCTGGTACTGCTGCTCTCGCAGGGCCAAACTCTGCTGGTAGCACCGCCGCAAGCTGCCGTCGGCCTGGGGGATCAAGGCCACAGCGCCGTTCTCTGCCACGATGGCATCCAGCGGCCAGGTCCGCGCAAAGGGCTCGCTCCAGCCCACAGGCCGCCCCGTGATGGCCACCACCCGCAATCCCGCCGATTTCAGATCATGCAAGGCCTGCAAGGCTTCGGGCGTGATGGCACCGTCCGTCGTGAGGGTGTCGTCGATGTCGGTGAGAACACCTATGACGGGCCTTGCTTGAGTGGTGGGCAAGGTTGAAAACGGCTGCAGGAACAGCGTCGAATCGCTCATGGAGGCAGGATGTCGAAGGCCTCGGCACCCGGGGCTTTGTCAATGGATCGGAAATACTGGTCGAAGTCAGCGTCGTGCTGAAACAGGCCCAGTACGTCGTTGCGGATCAGCAGAGTGTCAAAGCCCTCGGCTCTGAGGCGCAGTGCCAGTCCTTTCGCTCCCAGCAACATTCGGTCGTGATTGCGCCAGGGGCCAAAAATTTCGCCCCAGATCGGGTTGGGGGCGTAGTAGGTCAGGTTTTCCAGGGCGAATTGATAGATGCGCCGTCCTGGTGGCTGGCGGAGTTTCAGCACCAGGGGATAGGCCGGCAGCGCTTGAGTCAGCATGACCTCACGTTGCTCTGAGGTGAATGCCACCGTGTTGAAAGCTTTTGCGCTGGTATTCCAACCGTAGAGGCCCAAGACCAGCACGGCAGCCAACGCCAGCAGCAACCCCAGTTGCTGGGCCACCCAGCGGGGTTCCAGAACCCAGTGCGGTCGCCAGCGCAAGATCCATTGGCTGCCGTCAAGCACGACCCGGGCACTGAGCAGGGCCAGCAGGGGAAACATCGGCAACAGGTAGCGATCGTAGTGGGAGGTGAGCAGCCAGACGATGCAAGCGTAGGCGGCCAACAGCATGGCGCTGCGCCAGGCGGGTGCGCGGTAGAAGCGAGGGAACAGCGGCGCCAACAGTGCGGGCCAAAGGCATTTCGGAGGCCAGTTGGCAACGCCCTTGAGGTCATTGAATTGGGCTGCCAGGTCCCACTCATTCCAATCGTGGTAACCAAACACGCGAGCACCCAGCGGATCGAATGGGTCGCCCGTTTGAATCGCGTTGCGCACATACCAGTAGGCGCAAGGCAGCAAAAAAGCCATCGCCACGGCGGCCCAGGCTTTGGGGCGGCGGTCAAATCGGAGCAGCACAGCGCCAAAAAACGGGAGGTAGATCAGCGCTTGGTACTTGCTGCCGGCCGCCAGACCCAGGGCGAACGCAGCGGCCACCAACCAGGCCAGTTGCGTCCGGTTCTGAAGCCAAAGCCACAAAGCGACTGCGCTGGTCATCAGAAACAGGGCAACTCCTAGGTCGATGTAGGCCGATGCGTAAAGCGGTCCCCCGAGTACCAGCCAGGCCGCCGTGGCGAGGCCGGCTGTGGCATGACCAGCGTGTCTCACGCCCACGCGGTAAGTGATCAAGGCCACCAGCCAGCCCGCCAGGGCATGAAGCAGGTGCGCCAGCACGTCGCCCTTGAGCAACAAGGCCGCGGCATAAAGCAGGTCGTAGTTGTAGGGGAACCAGGGAAACCGCAGCCACTCATTGACCGTCAAGGTGCCACTCGCGGCCCATTGACTGGCGTGGGGAAGGTGGTACATCAACTCGTCCCATTGCTGCGGGGGCGTCAATGGTGCGATGAGCGTGGGAGCAAGGGCCACGAGAACCACCCAAAGCCAGAACAACTCGTGGGCATGCCAAGTCAATGTGGCGGGCAGGCTGTCAGTGGCCAAACGATGGCGCCAGGCGCGCACGAATTGCCAGAGTGCCAGACTCCAACTCAATGTCAGAAGGACAAACAGTGCGTGCCGGGTCAGTTGACCGGCAACCGCCAAGCCCTGCAGGAACACAATGAACACGCCCATGCCCAAGGTGGTGGCCAGCGCACCCTGCAGCCAGCGATCGCTCTGTGGAGGGGCTCGGAGGTGGGTCAGGGCCGCCTGCCCCAAGCCCCAGAAGGCCAAAATCAACAGGGCCAGCGAACCGTAAAATTTTTGGAAGAAGGCGAATTCAGTCATGCCTCTGGCTCATGTTCGTGCACAGCGCTTGTGGTGTTTCAGTGGGGCAGGGGGCAGCTTGACGAGCATGAGATGACCTCGCTCGGTCAAAGCCCACTTCAGTGGTTAGCTGGGGCGGGAATGGCCAGATAGGCCAAATTTTTGGCTTCGCGTCGGCCGGTGGTCACCGTGTGCAGAATGGCTCCACACACCAGCGACAGCCCGGCGCACATCATGATGCCGGTGGCCAGCACGCCGGTCGGCAGGCGCGGAACCAGCCCGGTTTCGGCGTAGGTCAGCATCAGGGGGGCCGCCAATCCCAGGCCTAACAGGGACAGCAGCGATGCCAGCAGCCCGAAGAAGGCCAGTGGCCGCTCGCTGATGAACAGCTTGAGGATGGTGCCCAGGATGCGCCAGCCGTCGCGCAGGGTCGAGAGCTTGCTGGTTGAGCCCTCAGGGCGGGCGCGGTAGACGATGTCCGCTTCTGCGTAAGGCATGCGCAATTCAAGGGCATGCACGGTCAGTTCAGTCTCGGTCTCGAAGCCTTGAGACATGGCCGGGAAGGATTTCACGTACCGGCGCGAGAACACGCGGTAGCCCGACAGCATGTCGGTGAAGCTGCCCCCAAAGATCCAGGCGACCGATCCCGTCAGCATGAGGTTGCCCAGGCGATGGCCGGGCCGGTAGGTCTGCGGGTTGCTGCCATCGTCACGCCGGCAACCCACCAGCATGTCCAGGCGCTGCGTCAGCAATTGATCGATGTGCTGGCGGATGTCGCGCAGGTCATAGGTGGCATCGCCATCGACCATCACGTAGACATCAGCCTCGACGTCGGCAAACATGCGCCGCACCACGTTGCCTTTGCCGCGCAGCTTGACCGGGATCACCGTGGCGCCGGCCTGACGGGCAATGGCTGCGGTGTCATCGCTGGAGTTGTTGTCGAAGACGAACAACTCGGCTTCAGGCAGGAAGGTTTTGAACTCGTCGATCACCAATTGGATCGACAGGGCTTCGTTGTAGCAAGGGACGACGACGGCAATGCGTGGCTGGGTCATGACCATGGGAGCAAATGTGGCAGCACCCAGGTCAGGGCTTGGGCTTCCCTTTTCCTCCCTGGGTATCAAATTGTTAATTGGGCGTGTAATCTTGCCACAGCACCATTTGGTGCCAACCCGAGCAGCTCGTCCGAGATGCCCATCGGGAGTTTCCGGGTTACTGCCGTCCATGAAAATCAGGCAGGACGCTGAAAGCGTTTCATCTGGATCGGCGTCGCTCTGGCTTCAGGATTCCGGCGGCCTTGAGCGAGGTCGAAAAATGAGAAAACGAGCGCTGGTGAAGTTGAATCCGAGCCCGGCCAGACTTCCCACGGCAACCCCCCACATCGCAAAGCCACGAAGTTCGGGAAAGTGATGAACAAAGGCCACATAGGCGCTGTAGTTGATGACCCCGCCCACGCTCATGGTGCCCAGGTAGGCCACATATTCAGCCACCAGCGTCTTGCCCTGGCGGCCGGTCGGTGCGAAGGTCTGGCGGCGGTTGAAGGCCCAGGTGGTGGTGGCGGCACACAGGAAGGACAGCACCCGCCCACCATAAAGGCCCAGCCAGGGGGTGAGCAGCCACAGCACCGCCATGTCGACCAGCAGGCCCAGCACACCCGAGACCCCGAACCAGAACAGTTGACGGATCACGGCGCGTGCCGAGGCCCTTGATGGGCCGGTTTCGGCTTTCATGGCCTTCAACCCGCCGTCTGCAGGGCCAGGCCCGCGTGCTCGCGCAAGGGGTGGAAATGGATTTTCGGGAAGCGCTCCTGGGCCAGACGCACGTCATAGGGTGAGGTGCACAGGTAGGCCAGGGTGTTGGCAGCGTCGTGGGCCAGACGCAGTGGGTAGGCGTCGGTGAAGGCCTTGAGCTCGGCGGGGGTGTCGGCGGTGATCCACCTGGCCCCGGTGTATTGGCTGCTCTCCAGGCGCACGTCGGCGTCGTATTCGGTCTTGAGGCGGTGCTGCACCACCTCAAACTGCAGCTGACCCACCGCACCCAGCAACATGGCTCCCCCCATGTCGGGCTTGAAGACCTGGATGGCGCCTTCTTCGCCCAACTGGGCCAAGCCCTGTTGCAACTGTTTGGTGCGCAGCGGGTTTTTCAGGATCACGTTCATGAACAGCTCGGGCGCAAAGAAGGGCAGGCCGGTGAACTGCAGGCTGGCACCGTCGGTGATGGTGTCGCCCAGTTGCACGCCGCCGTGGGTGGTAAAGCCGATGATGTCGCCGGCATAGGCCTCGTCCACCGCTTCGCGACGCTGCGACAGAAAGGTCACCACGCTGGTGGGCCGCAGCTCCTTGGCCGTGCGTTGCACACGCAGCTTCATGCCGGGCGTGTATTTGCCCGAAGCCATGCGCACAAAGGCGATGCGGTCGCGGTGGTTGGCGTCCATGTTGGCCTGCACCTTGAACACCACGCCCGAAAACGCGTCATCCTCAGGCTGGATCACTTTTTCGACCGGCTGGCGGTTGACGACCACGGTGCTCGTGCGCGATTGCGGCGGAGGCGCCAGATCGACCAAGGCGTCAAGCACCTCCATCACCCCAAAATTATTCACCCCCGAGCCAAAGAACACCGGGGTCTGCTTGCCCGCCAGGAAGGCGTCATGGTCGTAGCTGGGCGAGGCGCCCGTGGCCAGCTCCATGGCCTCCACGGCCGCCTCAAATTCGCTGCCGAAGCGCTTGACCAGTGTGGCGCGCTCAGACAAGGGGATGGATTCAAAGTCGTGCGGCAGGCGTTCGCTGCCAGCCTCGAACACCGTCATGGCCTGGGTGCGCAGGTTGATGATGCCGGCAAAGCTCTTGCCCTGGCCCACGGGCCAGGTCATGGGCACGCAGGGCATGCCCAGCTCGCGCTCCACCTCGTCGAGAATGTCCAGTGGCTCGCGCACTTCGCGGTCCATCTTGTTGACGAAGGTGAGGATGGGGGTGTCGCGTTGACGGCAGACCTCGATCAGTCGGCGAGTCTGCGATTCCACACCGTTGGCGGCATCGATCACCATCAAGGCCGAATCGACGGCGGTCAGCACCCGGTAGGTGTCTTCCGAGAAGTCTTTGTGGCCCGGGGTGTCGAGCAGGTTGATCACATGGTCGCGGTACAGCATCTGCATCACCGACGAGGCCACCGAAATGCCGCGTTGCTTTTCGATTTCCATCCAGTCCGAGGTGGCGTGGCGACTGGCCTTGCGCGCCTTCACCGAGCCGGCGATCTGGATCGCGCCCGAGAACAGCAGCAGTTTTTCGGTCAGCGTGGTCTTGCCCGCGTCCGGGTGGGAAATGATCGCGAAAGTGCGACGGCGGCGGGTTTCTTCGAGAAAGCTCAAGGTCTTTGTCCGATTGGGGCAGAGGGTTGTCGTGGCCTGGCCGGCAAGCACTCAGGGCTGGCCGGCAGCCGCCAGGAGCGGCGGATCCATCGTTGGAGCCAAGGGCGGAGGCCTGAGCCTGGCCCGCGACCTGTGATTTTACCGGCTTGGCCCGCACAGTCCTCGGAAGGCGTGCACCTGTGACCAGGTGTTGCGAGTCACAAGTGTTTGAAAATCCCAAACGCGAAACAGTCGCCATCGCCAAGAATCTCGGTCCAGACCAGGATCGATGATGAACACTGCAGCTCCTCTTTCAGCCTCTTTTACCCAGGCCCCCTTGAACTTCGATACCAAGGGTTTGGGCGCGGCGCCCGCCGGGTGTACGCCGGCCCAGCTCAAGGACTTGCAATGGCGAATTCTTGATGATGAGGTCAGCCTGCCGGTGGCCGTGCTTCGCGAGAGCTGTATCGAGCACAACCTGCGCTGGATGCAGTCCTTCATGGCCCGCTATGGCGTGCAGTTGGCGCCCCATGGCAAGACCACCATGAGCCCGGCGCTGTTCCATCGACAGCTTGAGCATGGCGCCTGGGGCATCACGCTGGCGACGGCCTCGCAGGTCAACGCCGCCTACCGCCACGGTGTGCGCCGCATCCTGATGGCCAATCAACTGGTGGGGCGCGGCAACATGGCGCTGATTGCCCGCATCCAGGCCCAGGACCCTGATTTCAGTTTCTGCTGCATTGTCGATTCGGCGGCCAACATAGACGCGCTGGGGCATTTCTTCACCGAAGTGGGGCAGCGCCTGCGGGTGCTGATCGAGTACGGCGTGTCGGGGGGGCGCACCGGGGTGCGCGACGCGGCCCAGGAGGCCGAATGTCTGGCCGCCCTGGCGCGCTGGCCCCGCGCGCTGGCCCTGGTCGGGGTGGAGGTCTATGAGGGGGTGTTGCAGCAGTCTGACGCGATCCGGGGCTTTTTGCAGCACGTGCTGGAGCGGACCCGGGCGCTGGCGGCCGAGCAGCGGTTTGCCGAGGACACGGTGCTGCTTTCGGGGGCCGGTTCTGCCTGGTTTGACGTGGTGGCCGAGGTGTTTTCGCGCCAGGACCTGGGCTGTACGCTGGACGTGGTGCTGCGCCCGGGCTGTTACCTGACGCACGACGTCGGTATTTACCGCCAGGCCGAGCGGCGCATCCGGGCCGACAACCCGGTGGCCCGTGAGATGGGTCAAAGCCTGTTGCCAGCCTTGCAGTTGTGCGCCCACGTGCAGTCCCTGCCGGAGCCCGGGCGCGCCATCATCGCGCTGGGCAAGCGCGATGCGGCGTTTGATGCCGGCCTGCCCACCGTGAGCCTGCAGGCCCGCCCAGGCGGCTTTGCCGGGGTGCGGCCAGCCCCTGAGGATTGGGTGCTGACGGCGATGATGGATCAGCACGCCTTCATGAGCGTGCCGGAGGGGGCTGACCTGCGGGTGGGCGACATCCTGATCTTCGACATCTCCCACCCCTGTCTGACTTTCGACAAATGGCGTCAGCTGCTGCTGGTCGACGAGCACTACCAGGTGCTGAGCGCTGTCGAGACCCTGTTCTGACGCTGAGGCCCTGACCCGCCGACGGCCCGTCGGACCGCCCCGTGAGACCTGCGTGCCAGGCCGCTCTGGATCGGTGCGTCGGCGCCGTCCTGCGGATGGCACCCATTGAACCGTTTGCTACAAGAAACAACCAAGGAGACCCCGTGCCCGCTGTCGCTAACCCCTCTTTGCTGCTTTACGCGCTCATCGCCATCGTGGCGTTGGTGCTGCTGATTGCACGCTACCGCATCAACCCCTTCATCGTGCTGACCCTGGTGTCCCTGGGCCTGGCGCTGGTGGCTGGCATGCCGGCCAAGGACATCATGGGCGCCTACGAGACTGGCGTCGGCAAGACCCTTGGGCACATTGCCCTGGTGGTGGCTCTTGGCACCATGCTGGGCAAGATGATGGCCGAGTCCGGTGGTGCCGACCGCATTGCGCTGACCTTGATCGATCGCTTTGGCGAGCGCAACGCGCACTGGGCCATGGTCTGCATTGCGTTCGTCTGCGGTCTGCCCTTGTTCTTCGAGGTGGGCTTTGTGCTGCTGATCCCGATCGCCTTCACCGTGGCCCGGCGCACGGGGGTGTCGATGCTGATGGTGGGGCTGCCCATGGTGGCAGGCCTGTCGGTGGTGCACGGCCTGGTGCCACCGCACCCGGCCGCCATGATGGCGGTGGGCGCCTATGGCGCCGAGGTGGGCAAGACGGTGGCGTACGCGATCCTGGTCGGTGTGCCCACGGCCATCATTGCCGGCCCGCTGTTCGCCAAATTTGTGGCGCCACGCATCGTGCTGCCCGCCCACAATCCGATGGCCGACCAGTTCACGGACCGCGACACCGGCACCCGATCTCTGCCGGGCTTCGGTATCACCATGTTCACCGTGCTGTTGCCCGTGGCGCTGATGCTGCTGGGCGGTTGGGCCCCTGTGCTGGCGCCTGCTGGCAGTGCCTTGAACGGTTTTCTGCTGTTCGTCGGCAATTCGGTGATCGCGCTGTTGATCGCCACCGTGGTCAGTTTCTGGACACTGGGCCTGGCGCGTGGCTTTTCACGCGAAGACGTTCTCAAGTTCTCGCAGGAGTGCCTGGCACCCACCGCGGGCATCACCTTGCTGGTGGGCGCAGGGGGCGGCCTTAACCGCATTCTGGTGGATTCGGGTGTGACCACGCAGATCGTGGCGCTGTCGGCCGCCTTCCAGCTTTCGCCTCTGTTGCTGGGCTGGCTGCTGGCTGCGCTGATGCGGGTGGCGACTGGTTCGGCCACCGTGGCCATGACCACCTCGGCGGGCATCGTGGCGCCGATCGCCCTGGCCACGCAGTATCCCCACCCTGAATTGCTGGTGCTGGCCACCGGCGCAGGCTCGCTGATCCTGTCGCACGTCAATGACGGCGGCTTCTGGCTGATCAAAGAGTACTTCAACATGAGCGTGGTGCAGACGCTGAAAACCTGGACCGTGCTCGAGACCTTGATCTCGGTGGTGGCGTTTGGCCTGGTGTGGGCCCTGGCCGGGGTGCTGTGATGGACACGCTCGACACGCTGATTCGCCACGCCACGGTGTACGACGGTACTGGCCAGGCTGGCTGCCTGGCCGATGTGGGGGTGGACGCCGTCGGGCGGCTGCGCCTGTTTCAGGGTGACGCGCCCCGGCCGGCGGCCCGGGTCGAGGTCGATGCCCATGGATTGGCACTGGCGCCCGGCTTCATCGATGTGCACACGCATGACGACACCGTGGCGATCCGCCAGCCCGAGATGCTGCCCAAGATCAGCCAGGGCGTGACCACGGTGGTGGTGGGCAATTGCGGCATCAGCGCATCGCCAGTGCGCTTGCGCGGCGGCGCACCCGACCCCATGAACCTGCTGGGGCCGGATTCGGCGTTCAAGTACCCGCGTTTTGCCGATTACCGCCAGGCCATCGAGGCGGCGCAGCCGGCGGTCAACGTGGCCGCCTTGGTGGGGCACACGGCCTTGCGCAGCAACCACCTCGATGACCTGGACCGGGCCGCTCACCCGGCTGAAATCGAGGCCATGCGGCTGGAGCTGGCCGACAGCCTGGCGGCGGGTGCTCTGGGCTTGAGCACCGGTCTGGCCTATGCCTCGGCCTTTGCGGCCAGCACCGATGAGCTCAAACGCCTGGTGGCCGAGGTAGCGGCCCACGGGGCCCTCTACACCACCCATTTGCGCAGCGAGTTCGAGCCCATTCTGGAGGCCCTCGATGAGGCCTTTGACGTGGCCCGCCACGGGCCCAGCCCCCTGATCGTGTCGCACCTCAAGTGCGCGGGTGCTCGCAACTGGGGGCGCAGCACCGAAGTGCTGGCCGCCATGGAAGGTGCCGCCCGCATGCAGCCCGTGGGGTGCGACTGCTATCCCTACGCTGCCAGTTCCTCCACGCTTGACCTCAAACAGGTCACCGACGAATTCGACATCTTCATCACCTGGTCCACCCCCCACCCCGACATGGCCGGCCAGACCCTGGCGGCGATCGCGCGGAAATGGCAGACCAGCCTGCTGGAGGCGGCGCGCCTGCTGCAGCCTGCGGGCGCGGTCTACCACGGCATGAACGAGGGCGATGTGCGCCGCATCCTGTCCCATCCCATGTCCATGGTGGGCTCGGATGGCTTGCCTGAAGACCCCCATCCGCATCCGCGCTTGTGGGGCGCCTTTCCGCGGGTCCTGGGCCACTATGCCCGCGAGGAGGGCCTGTTTGCTCTGCCTGAAGCCCTTCGAAAAATGACCGGTCTGTCGGCGGCCCGCTATGGCCTGGAGCAGCGGGGCCGCCTGGTGGACGGGTACTGGGCGGATCTGGTGTTGTTCGACCCCCGCACGGTGCGTGACACCGCGACTTTTGACAACCCCCAGCAGCGTGCTGCGGGCATTGAGGCGGTGTGGGTCAACGGTGTGCTGTCGTACCGCCAGGGGCAGGCCACCGGGGCCCGTGCCGGGCGCTTCCTGCCTCGCGCGCCCGACCTGCCCGCCCGCTTTGCGGCCGCGCCGCAGCGACTTCAGGCGCAGGCCTGAGCCGCCGCTGGGCACCCCAGCAGCCCGCGCGTCACCGCGCGGCATTGAATTCAAGAAAGAAGGAGTTTTCTCATGTCCGATATCCAGCGTTATGGCGTGGCCGATGGCACAGGTGGCCAAAAGATGCCGTTTGCACGCGCGGCGCAGGCCGATGGTTGGCTGTTTGTTTCGGGGCAGACCCCGATGCGCGACGGCGAGGTGATCGACGGCGGCATCGTGGCCCAGTCGCACCAGGCCATCCGCAATGTGCTGGCCGTGCTGGCCGAGGCGGGCTACGGCCCTGAGCATGTGGTGCGCTGTGGCGTCTGGCTGGACGATCCGCGCGACTTCGCCTCGTTCAACCGGGTGTTCATGAGCTATTTCGGCGAGCATCCGCCGGCGCGGGCCTGCGTGGTGTCCCCCATGGTCATCGACTGCCGGGTGGAAGTGGACTGCGTGGCCTACCGGCGGCCCACGGCGGCCTGAGCAGGGGTCTGGCGCCATGAGTTCTCATTTTCCGGCGGCTGCGAGCGCCGGGCCCGTCCACATCGTGTCGCTGGGCGAATGCATGATCGAGATCGGAGGGCAGCCCCTGATGCGTCGCTACGGGGGAGACACCCTGAACACGGCGATCTACATGGCGCGGCTGTTGCAGGGCTGGCCTGCCGAGGTGCACTATGCCACCGCGCTGGGCGACGACCCGCTGAGTGACGGGCTGCTGAGCCAGTGGCAGGAAGAGGGCCTGTACACCGAGCGGGTGGCCCGCCTGCCCGGGCGCATGCCCGGCCTGTACCTGATCGAGACCGATGCCCTTGGCGAGCGCCGGTTTTTCTATTGGCGCAACGACAGCGCCGCCCGCCACTATTTCAGTGGCGAGCTTGATTTTGCGACGCTGCTGAACCCGGGCCAGATCGATGTGCTGTACCTGTCGGGCATCACGCTGGCCCTGTTTCCACCGGAGCGGCGCGAAGTCTTGTTCGAAGCCCTGGCTGCCTTCCGGCGCGCCGGCGGTCTGATCTGGTTCGACAACAACTTCCGGCCTGCGCTGTGGCGCGCGGATCAGGCGCGTGAGGCCCATGAGCGCGTGCTGGCCCTGGCCGATGTGGCCTTGCTGACGCTGGACGACGAATCCCTGCTGTATGGGCCTCACCAGGCCCAGCAGACGGTACAACGCAGCCTGGCGCTGGGCTGCCGGGAGGTGGTGGTCAAGCAGGGGGCCCGCCCCTGCTTGATCGCCACCGATGCGGGCCAATGGCATGTGCCGACCCAGCCGGTGGCACGGGTGGTTGACACCAGTGCAGCGGGTGATTCTTTCGCCGCCGGCTATCTGGCGGGGCGCTTGCGAGGGGCCTCGATCCCGGAGGCCGCTGCGCTGGCGCACCGGGTTTCGGGCGCCGTGATCGGCTGGCCCGGGGCCATCATCCCGCGTGAGGCCACGCCGGCGCCCTAGGCTGGGCGAGGTGCAGATCGCCTACTGAGAGCCTGTTCACGATCTCCCACGGGTCGCGCAGCGGTCTTTTCGGGATGGGATGCAAGGCGCGGTGCGCCGTCGATAGCTCGGCTATCGACAAGCGCCGCAACGCCGCAGACCGCCCGAAAAGGCCACTGCCCGAGGGGTTGGTGCGAAATCGGGCACGAACTCGGATGTGTGGCGCCCCAGCTGCTTGCATGGGCACGAGCCCATGCGGCGCACCCGGGCCACCCACTCATCCCGATTGCGCTCCAACGCGGCCCATGCGAGATCGTGAACAGGCTCTTAGAGGTCGATCAGAGGGCATTGGGTGACAAACGGCGTTTTGCAACTAAAATACCGTCATCCGAGGAGCGTTGCAGCGCCCCCAGCACAGCGGGGCGTGAGGCTCGGACCATCTACGCAACGACGCTCATCCACTTCCCGTGCGATGAGTTTTTTTCGCCCCGGCAAGTGGTTTTTTCAAACACGTTTTGGAGCAAACCATGAATGCACGCAACACCCCCGCCCTGAACGCCGATTGCGCGATCACCGACATCGGCCTGGCCGATTGGGGCCGCAAGGAAATCAAGATCGCCGAGACCGAAATGCCCGGCTTGATGGCCATTCGCGAGGAGTTCAAGGCCCAGCAGCCGCTCAAGGGTGCCCGCATCACCGGCTCGCTGCACATGACGATCCAGACCGCGGTGCTGATCGAAACCCTGCAGGCCCTGGGGGCCACCGTGCGCTGGGCATCGTGCAACATCTTCTCGACCCAAGACCACGCTGCTGCGGCGATTGCTGCCTCGGGCACGCCGGTGTTCGCCGTCAAGGGTGAGAGCCTGACTGACTACTGGGATTACACCCACCGCATCTTCGATTTCGGCCCGGCCGGCACCGAAGGCGAAGGTCCCAACATGATCCTGGATGACGGCGGTGATGCCACGCTGCTGATGCACCTGGGCAAGCGCGCCGAGAATGACCTGTCGCTGCTGGCCAACCCGACCAGCGAAGAGGAAACCTGCCTGTTCGCCGCCATCAAGGCCAAGCTGGCCCAAGACCCGACCTGGTACAGCCGCAAGAGCGCCCACATCATCGGCGTGACCGAAGAAACCACCACCGGCGTGCACCGCCTGAAGGAAATGTCGGCCAAGGGCAGCCTGATGTTCCGTGCCATCAACGTGAACGATTCGGTGACCAAGAGCAAGTTCGACAACCTGTACGGCTGCCGCGAGTCGCTGGTGGACGGCATCAAGCGCGCCACCGACGTGATGATCGCGGGCAAGGTGGCCTGCGTGGCCGGCTACGGCGATGTGGGCAAGGGCAGTGCGCAGGCCCTGCGTGCCCTGTCGGCCCAGGTGTGGGTCACTGAAATCGACCCCATCAATGCGTTGCAGGCCGCGATGGAAGGCTACAAGGTCGTGACGATGGACTATGCCGCCGACAAGTGCGACATCTTCGTCACCTGCACCGGCAACAAGCACGTCATCACCCACGACCACATGGCCAAGATGAAGGATCAGGCCATCGTCTGCAACATCGGTCACTTCGACAACGAGATCGACATCGCCTCGGTCGAGAAGTACCAATGGGAAGAGATCAAGCCGCAGGTCGATCACATCATCTTCCCGGACGGCAAGAAGATCATCATGCTGGCCAAGGGGCGCCTCGTGAACCTGGGCTGCGCCACCGGCCACCCCAGCTTCGTGATGAGTTCCAGCTTTGCCAACCAGACCATCGCCCAGATCGAACTCTTCACGCACAGCGATTTCTACGAAAGCGGCAAGGTCTATGTGTTGCCCAAGCACCTCGACGAAAAGGTGGCTCGCCTGCACCTGAAGAAGGTCGGCGCCATGCTGTCCGAGCTGACCGACGAGCAGGCCGCTTACATCGGCGTGCCCAAGCAAGGCCCTTACAAGCCTGATACCTACCGCTATTGATGGGGTTCTGATCGGTCTCCGATCAGTCTGTGACCGGTTTCTGACCGGTCTTTGTCCGAAGCATGTCGCCAGACCCCGGCTCTTGCCTGGGCGGCGGCATCGCCTTGGTCGGGCCCGGCGGGGCGGGCAGGTTCTTGGGCCCAAGGTGTTTCATTTTTAAGGATTTCATGCGAGCTGATCAGTTGTTGGTGGAGCGCGGCCTGGCTGTGTCCCGGTCGCAGGCCTCGCGCCTCATCGCGGCAGGCGTTCAATGGCGCCCCAGCGAGGCCTCGCCTTGGGTGGCGGTGTTGAAGAACGGCCAGGAGTTGCCCGACAGTGCGCTGATCGAACTGGTCGATGCCGCCGAGGCGCGTTACGTGTCACGCGGCGGTCTGAAGCTGGAAGGGGCCCTGCAAGCCACGGGCCTGTCGGTGGCGGACAAGCTGTGCCTGGACGTGGGACAGTCCACCGGTGGCTTCACCGATTGCCTGCTCCAGGCCGGCGCTGCCCATGTGGTGGGCGTGGATGTGGGGCAGGGCCAGTTGTATGAACGCCTGCGTTTCGACGAGCGCGTCACCTGCATCGAGCAGGTCAACGCACGCCACTTGACCACGCTGGAGCTGATGGAGCATTGCGAGGGGCTGGAGAGCCCGCGCGGCCCGTTTGATGGCCAGTTCGATTTCATCACGGGCGACTTGTCTTTCATCTCGCTGACCCTGGTGTTGCCGGCGCTGATGCCCATGTTGGGCGTGGGCGGCGACTTGCTCATGCTGGTCAAGCCGCAGTTCGAGCTGCAACCCGGCCAGGTCGGCAAAGGCGGTATCGTGCGCGAGCCGGCCTTGTTCGGCGTGGTCGAGAAGCGGTTGCGTGATGCCTGCCAGGAACTGGGGCTGCAGGTGCTGGCCTGGTTCGACAGCCCGATCAGCGGCGGCGATGGCAACCGCGAATTCTTCATTCACTCAAGGAGGGCGGCATGAGCGCGTCCATATCCCGCGCAGCAGGCTCGGCTCTGCTGCCCGTCAGTTTCGAGTTCTTCCCACCCAAGACGCCCGAGGGGGCCGCCAAGCTGCGCAACGTGCGCCAGGCGCTCTACAGTCGGCGTCCCGAGTTCTGCTCGGTCACCTACGGCGCGGGTGGTTCCACACAAGAGGGCACCTTCGCCACGGTGCGCGAGATCTTGTCTGAAGGCTGCAGCGCCGCCTCGCACTTCTCGTGCATCGGTGCCACGCGCGCGTCCGTACGCGAGCAGCTCGGCACCCTGAAGGCCATGGGCGTGAAGCGCCTGGTGGCGCTGCGGGGGGATCTGCCCAGTGGCTATGGCGCCGGTGGCGAGTTTCAATACGCCAGCGACCTGGTGGCCTTCATCCGCGCGGAGACCGGGCACGACTTCCACATCGAAGTGGCCGCCTACCCTGAGGTACACCCCCAGGCCCGCTCGCCTGAGGCCGACCTGCAGGCCTATGCCGCCAAGGTGCGCGCCGGTGCCGATTCGGCCATCACCCAATACTTCTACAGCCCCGATGCCTACTTTCGCTTTGTCGAAGACAGCCGCAAGCTGGGCCTGCAAGTGCCGGTGGTGCCGGGCATCATGCCCATCACCAGTTCGACCCAGCTGATGCGCTTTTCGGACGCCTGCGGCGCCGAGATTCCGCGTTGGATCCGGCTGCGCCTGCAAGGTTTTGGCGACGATGTGGAGTCAATCAAGGCTTTTGGCCTGGACGTCGTCACCCGACTGTGCGAGCAACTGCGGCAGGGGGGCGCGCCGGCGCTGCACTTCTACACCATGAACCAGAGTGTCAGTACCCTGGCCTTGCTGGATCGCCTGGGCCTGAAGGCAGATGTGGCCCCTGCGGCACCCTGAACCCATGGCGGTGCCTTGTTGGCTGTGGGTGCTGTGGCTGGTGGTGGCGCTGGTCGCTCACCCCTGGCCTGCCTGGGCCGCCCAACCCGGCTTTGCCGGTGTTGAGTTGCCGCTGGCCGGCCGCCTCGATCAATTGGGCGGTGAAATGGGCCGTGGGGCTGAGAAGGCCGCTGAGGACGAGGAGGAGCCACCCGGTGATCCCTTGAGCACCTTGATGGCGCCTGACGAGGTGTACTTCGAGCGCGGTGGCGCATCGTGGTATGGCATCGAGTTGCACCGCCGCCGCACGGCCAGTGGCGAGCGCTTCAACATGAACGCCATGACCGCGGCACACCGCACCTTGCCCTTCGGCACCCGGGTGTGTGTGCGCAACCTCAACAACGGCAAGGAGGTGCTGGTGCGCATCAATGATCGGGGGCCCCATACCATGGGACGCATCATCGACGTGAGCCGCGCCGCCGCCGTGGCCCTCGACTTGATGGGCGTGGGCATCAAGGAAGTGGCCTTG
Organism: Curvibacter sp. EU05-FHT14A10; assembly: GCF_058791075.1. Lineage (NCBI taxonomy): Bacteria > Pseudomonadati > Pseudomonadota > Betaproteobacteria > Burkholderiales > Comamonadaceae > Curvibacter > Curvibacter sp. EU05-FHT14A10. The sequence goes on along the minus strand of NZ_JBYTDE010000005.1, from coordinate 389,968 downwards.
TCGCTGCCGGTGGTGACCGGCCTGCCCTGCGGCAACTGAGGCCTTGCAGGCTCCCGGTGGAGCGCGGGGTGTCAGCCCCCGCTGTCCAGCGTGAAGCCCGCGCCGCGGTCTTGTCCCATCAGCTCCACCATCTGCGGCAGGGCCTCTTTGAGAATGGCCTTGAGCGTGAACGGCGGGTTGATCAGGAACATGCCGCTGGCCGGCAGTCCGGTGCCGGCCTTGCCGGATTTCACGGTCAGTGTGGCGTGAAGCCAGGCTTTGCCAGCTTTGTTGGCCATGGTCTTCAGGCGCTTGGGCAGATCGTGAGCCTCGGGGCGCGGGATGATCGGGTACCAGACCGCATAGGTGCCGGTGGCAAAACGCTTCAGGCAATCGGCCATCAGATCCTGCACCCGCAGGTAGTCGGTCTTGATCTCGTAGCTGGGATCGCACAGGAGCAGGGCGCGCCGTGCCGGCGGCGGCAGGAACTTCTTCACGCCCTCAAATCCGTCTTCGCGCAGCACTGCCACCTGGCGGCCGGCTTCCAGCTGGGCGATGTTGCCGTCCAGCGAGCGGGCATCCGTGGGGTGCAGCTCAAACACCTTCAGGCGGTCATGGCTGCGCAACAGGCGCTGGATGATGAAGGGCGAGCCCGGGTACACCTTGAGCGAGTTGCCGCTGTTGAAGGAGCGGATCTGGTCCAGATAGCTTTGCAGTGCCGGCGTGAGGGGTTTGGCGGCGGCATCCGCTGCCGGCTTGGCTGGGGGCTGCTTCACAGCCAGGGCTGTGTTTTGGGCCGAGAAGGGGCCGTCGACAAGGCAGCGGATGCCGGTATCGGCTTCTCCGCTGGTGCTGGCGTAATCACCGTCCAGTCTGTAAAGGCCCGCGCCCCCATGGGTGTCGATCACCGTCAGGGCCGCGTCTTTCTCGGTCATGTATTGGAGCGCGGACACCAGCACGGTGTGCTTGAGCACATCGGCGTGGTTGCCCGCATGGAAGGCGTGGCGGTAACTGAACATGGCGCCAATGGTAACGGCCCCGACCCGGAACAGGGGCTTGATCCGCGCCTTCGCACCGGGTATCCGAAAAATCCAAGCTCAAAATTTCGACGATCGGCGCGAAATTTGACCGTTTTAGCCGTTCGTCGGTCAAATTAAGGACAATTGGCGGTGCGAGCATGTTCGTGAATGCCGCAGACCACGCAGGGAGCATGCCGCCCTCTTGTGTGCGGTGTGCGCCTCGCCCAGCCCCTTCCCTGCCATGTCCTCTCCCGTCCTGCCCGAACGCGCCGCTCAGGCACCCAGCCATGCCGACGCCCTGCCGGTGGGGACGCGGCTGGCCGAGTTCGACATCGAGGGGTTGTTGGGCGTCGGTGGTTTTGGGCTGGTCTACAAGGCTTTTGACCGCTCTTTGCAGCGCTCGGTGGCCATCAAGGAGTACCTGCCGGGTGCCCTGGTCGGGCGGGGGCCGGGCCTGTCGGTGGCGCTGCGTTCGCCTCATGAGGCCGCGGCTTTCCAACGCGGGCTGCAGGGTTTTTTGAACGAGGCGCGTTTGCTGGCCTCGTTCGACCACCCGTCGCTGGTCAAGGTGTTCCGCTTCTGGGAGACCCACGGCACGGCCTACATGGTGATGCCGCTGTACCAGGGCATGACCCTGCAGCAGGCGCGCACCCAGATGCGGGGGCCGCCGCCCGAAGCCTGGTTGCGCAAGGTGATCGGAGGGCTGCTGGGGGCTTTGCAGTGCTTGCATGAGCACCAGACCCTGCACCGTGATGTGTCGCCCGACAATATCTTCCTGCAGGACATCGGCCCGCCTGTGCTGCTTGACCTGGGGGCTGCGCGTCGCGCCCTGGCCGGTCGGGGGCATCAGCATACGGCCATCCTCAAGGTGCATTACGCCCCGATCGAGCAGTATGCAGACACCGAAGACATGCAACCCGGGCCCTGGTCCGACCTGTATTCTCTGGCGGCCGTGGTGTATGACTGCCTGTGTGGCCAGGCGCCGACGCCGGCCACCTTCCGCATCATCAAGGACCGCATGCAGCCCTTCCACGAAGTGGCCCGCGTGTTGACCACCGAATTCGGTCTGCGCTATTCGGCCCCTTTTCTGGACGGCTTGGGGCAGGCGCTCGAAATCAGACCCGAGCGGCGACCTGCCAGCACCCGAGTCCTGGCGGAGTGCATGCAACTGAGGCCTGATGACGAGAACCTGAGCCGTTTTGACTGGCGCGCCGAACTCGGCGACCTTTGGCTGCCTGCGGCCCAGGCCCATGGCGTGTCGGCGCGAACCGAGCCCGATGCGGCCACCCAGCCGTGGCCCGAGCGGGGGGCGGAAATCGAGGCGACGGTGGACCTGGAGAGCGCCTCGCCAGGCCTTCGCCGCGCCGCTGTGCCCGAGCAAGGAGCCGTCGTCGGCGCACCCGTGTGGTCTGATGCGACGGTGGATTTGTCGCTGGCGTCAGAGCCCAAGGCCGATGCTCGGCCAACAGGTGTTCGGTCGGCGCGCCTGGTTTGGGCGCTGATGGTCGTGGCCTTGATGCTGGTCGGTGGGGTCGGCTGGCGCTGGTGGCAAAACCCGGCCCGAGCGACGGAAGCCATCTTCACTGAGACTGCACCGAAGCAGACAGCTCAAGCGGTGTTACCCGCGCCAGAGGCCGTGCCGCCTCCGGTGCCGGTGCCGGCGCCTGCCGCCGCGCCGGTGCCACAGGCACCAGCTCGAGCGACCCCGGCCCCGGCCCCCTCCATTCCGCAAGCCGTGGCACGTCATCGGCGTCCCGACCCCATCCCGCGACCGGCGGCCAGTGCCGCCGCGCCTCCTCCGGCCGACGTTGCAGGTGATAAAAATCACCAAAATGGTGCGGCGTTGTGTGCTGACGTGGGTATTTTACTGCGCACGCTGTGCATGCACCGCGAATGTGCCAAGCCACAGAACACCGAGACCCAGGCCTGCGTGGACTATCGCCGTGGCATGCAAGAGCGTGCGCGGCGCCCTGACACGCTGTAGCGCCGCCTGCCGGCGGTCGTTCGGGACCTGAAGCGGGCCCGAACTTGGATACAGTTCCTAGCTGAAAGCCGTTCAAGTGGGTGTAACGGTTTTCATATGGTCACTATCTGACCTTCAGGATGGCCCGCCAATTGCTTGTCACTAAATTGAAACGGTCTGTTTCATTCGTGTGCTGACAACGGAGTGTCAACAGACCTCATCCCTGGGATTGCGATCGTCAGGTGGCCCAGGCAGGCCACCGAGCGGGGGAGCATGGAGCCGCTGCGGTCGCTCGGGGATGCCCGGCTTGCACCGGGTCTGTTTGATTTTCATGGCGTGCTGTTTTTTAAACCTCTGGAGAAAAACTTGAAAAAATCTCTTCTGTCGATGTTGGCGCTGGCGGCTGTGGCCGGTGGCGCGCAGGCGCAAAGCTCGGTTCAGGTCATGGGCCTGATGGACGGCTTTGCAGGTTCCATCCGCATGGCTGGTGATTCTGCTGCCACCAAGCAGGTGGGCAGTGGTGGCATGACCACCTCATGGGTCGGTTTCAAGGGCACCGAGGACCTGGGCGGTGGCCTCAAGGCCAACTTTGCGCTGACCTCTTTCATGCGCATCAACTCGGGCACCCCGGGCCGTTTCTCGGGCGACAACTTCTTCTCGCGTGACGCCAACCTGGGCCTGTCGGGCGATTTTGGTGCCGTCACCATTGGTCGCGGTCTGGCGCCCAACTTCCTGCCCACCGTCATCTTCAACCCCTTCGGTGATTCCTTCACCTTCTCGCCGCTGGTGTTGCACGCCAACGTGGGCTTGTTCAATGGCACGGGCTGGACGGCCACCACGCCGTCGGACACGGGTTGGTCCAACGAAATCATCTACAGCACACCCAAGTTCGGTGGTCTGTCGGGCAATGTGCACTACCAGTTCAGCAACCTGGCTGACACGGGTGGCAACTCGGGCAAGAAGAACGTCGGCGCCAACGCCCTGTACTTCAACGGCCCTCTGGCTCTGACCGCCTTCTACGAACGTGATCAGCTGACCAATCCCACCGTCACCACCTTCTCTCCGCTCAACACCAAGACCGATTGGATGCTGGGTGGCTCGTATGACTTCTCGGTGGCCAAGGCCTTCCTGACCTATGGCCAGGCCAACAATGACCTGACCCCCAAGGCCAAGACGACCTCCATCGGCGCTTCCGCTCCGGTGGGTGCCGGCAAGTTCCTGGCGGCCTATGCGCAGACCAAGATCGACGGTGGCGCATCGCGCAAGACCGCCAGCTTTGGCTACGACTACTTCCTGTCCAAGCGCACTGACGTCTATGCGGTGTACATGAACGACAAGATCACCGCCAAGTCGACTGGCAACAGCTTCGGCGTCGGTATCCGTCATTCTTTCTGATGGTTTGAGCGAGCGAGTTTCTTCCAAATTCAACGCAGCCTCCGGGCTGCGTTTTTTTATGGGGTGCTCAGGCTGCCCGAATCACTCACCAGCCGGAATGCCCGGCCTGGCCCCGGCAGCGGCTCCAGTTGCCAGCGGCGTTGATGAAAAGCGGCCAGCGCCGGCCGGTGCGCGATCGACACCAGGCCCCCGCCCCGCTTTTGGGTGAGTGCGCGCAGGCGTTGATAGATCAGCCCTTCGCTGGCCTCGTCCAGGGCGCTGGTGGCCTCGTCGGCCATCACCCAGGCGGGCTGTTTCAGGAAGACCCGGGCCAGGGCCAGCCGCTGTTGCTCGCCGCCGGAGAGTTTCTGTCCCCAGGCGTCTTCCTGCTCCAGGGCCTCTTTCAGGTGCGGCAACAGGGCCTGCTCCAGGGCCTCATGCAGTTGGGCGTCGTCGTACCGGCTGGGCGATTCGGGGTAGGCCAGGGCTTCGCGCAGGCGACCGTTGGGCAGATAGGGCTTCTGGGGGATGAACATCACATCCGCCGGCTGGGTGATCGAGCCCTGGGCATAAGGCCACAAACCGGCCAGAGCGCGGAACAGCGAGGACTTGCCGCTGCCCGAAGGGCCCTGAATCAGCACCTGTTCGCCGCCCGAGATCCGGGCTGAACTGGGGGCCAGCAGCGGGGTCCCGTCAGGCAAGGACAGGCTCAGTTGGTCGATGCGCAGCGCATCGCCGGGGTGGGTGTTCAGCCCGTCAGGAGAGGCTTGCAGGGCATTCAGATTTTCTTCAAAGCTGGCCAGGCGTTCGGTGGTGGCGCGCCACCCGGCCAGGGCGTCGTAGTTGTCGACCAGCCAACTCAGTGAGCCCTGAACCCGGTCAAAGGCCGAGGCGATCTGCATCAACTCGCCCAACTGGATGGCGCCGCTGAAGAAACGCGGCGCTGCCACGATGAAGGGAAACACCATGGCGGCCTGGCCGAAGAAGGTGGTGAACCAGATCAGGCGTTTCTGGGCCCGCATCAGGTCCAGGGTGTTGCGCAGAACGTGCGAGAAGCGCAGGTCCAGTTGCTGGTTTTCGACCGCGGCGCCCCGGTCCAGTGCGATGGATTCGCTGTACTCTCGCACCCGCCCCATGTGGCTGCGGAAGTCGGCCTCCAGCTTTTGTTGCCCGAAGTTCAAGGCGATCAGGGGTCGGCCGATGTAGTGGGTGGCGACGCTGCCGGCCACGCAATAGAGCACGGCCATCCAGACCATGAAGCCCGGGATGCTGTAGTCGCTGCCCTGCCAAGAGAACCCGAAACTGCCCGACAGCCCCCACAGAATGCCCACAAAGCTGGCCAGCGTGACCACCGCATTGAGCAGGCCCATGCTGAGCGAGATCGACGCCGAGGTGAACAGGTTGACGTCCTCCTGGATGCGCTGATCGGGGTTGTCGGGCGAGGCGGCCCCTTGGGCCTGGGCGCGGGCAAAGCGGCTCAGTTCCAGGCGGTAGAACAGGTGCTGGCTGAGCCAGCGCTGCAGGTAATGCCGCGTCATCCAGCGGCGCCACTGCAGTTCCAGCCATTGGGTGAGGTAGAACTTGTAGACCGCGATGACGATGTACACCGCCGCCAGCAAGGCAAAACGCCCCAGTTGCTGCCAGAACACGTCGGCCTGCTTGTTCTGCAGCGCGTCGTAGAAGACCCGGTTCCAGTCGTTGATCAGCACCAGCATGTACACGGCGGCCAGGTTCAGGCCCACGATCGCCGCCAGCAGGCCGCGTGCCTTCCAGCGCTCCTCAGACTTGAAATACGGCAGGGACAGGGCCCAGACACGGGCAGTGACGGTACTGAAAGACTTCAGTTGCTGGAGGAACATGGGGCTGATCTGTGCAGAGCGGGGCAGAACCGGCTTGGGGAGGGGGTCAGGGCTTGGCGGCGTTGGCGTCGGCCTTGCTGCTGGCTTCTGCCTTGTCCTTTTGGGCGCGGACTTCGCGCGCATAGGCTCGGATCTCCTCGAAACTCACCTTGCCATCGTGGTTGGCGTCGGCGGCGTCAAAGGCCTTGGACAGCTTGGGGAACAGGGCCACTTCGCCGCGCGACAGGTAGCCGTCACCATTGAAGTCGAGCATGCGGAACTGGCGTGCCGCCAGGGCTTCGCCCTCGCTGGGCTGTTCGTCCGAGGGCTGGGCTGTGGCGCCCGGGGTGGTTTCAGCGCTGGCGCCCAGCGGGCCCAGGCACAACAACAAGCCCAGGCAAGCGGGGGCCCAGGGGGTTTTCAAAGCTGCGGCCAAAGCGCGCAAACGGTCAGTAGAGCTCATGCTGATCCTTTCGTCGGGGACAGATGGTGGCACAGGGCCAAGACTTCAACGCCTGAGGGCAGGCCCTGGCGGGCAGTTTTTCGCAGTGTTACGCTGCCTTTACAAAGGCTTCACCGCAGAGGGGGGCGTTGCTCAGGCCGCGGGCGGTGGGTTGGAGACCCCGCTGTTGACATGGCCTGCGGGCACATGGCGGGCCGCCGAGTTGACGTGGCCGGTCTGGTCATCAAAGAAGAAGTCGGGCTCGAACTCGCGCAGAAAGCCGCCTTTTTCGAGCCCACCCAGGAACATGGCCTCGTCCACCGCGATGTTCCAGTCCATCAGCGTGCGGATCGCGCGCTCGTGGGCTGGGGCGCTGCGGGCTGTGACCAGGGCCGTGCGGATGCGCATGTGGGCTGTGCCCGCCTGCTGCAGGTGATGCAGTGCGGCCAGCAGGGGCTTGAACGGGCCATCGGGCAGCGGGTGGCCGGCCTTGCTGCGTTCGTGCTGTTGAAAGGCATCCAGCCCCTGGCTCTGGTAGACGCGTTCGGCCTCGTCCGAGAACAGCACTGCGTCGCCGTCGAAGGCGATGCGCACCTCGCTCGGGTGGCTGTTGCTGGCCTGCACCGACTCGGTCAGCACCCGCGCCGCCGGGAAGCCCATGGCCAGCGCCTGGCGCACATCGCTCTCGTTGGCCGACAGGAACAGGTGCGCCCCCAAGGGCCGAAGGTAGCGGAACGGATCACGCCCCTGGGTGAACACCCCGCGCTGCATCGGGATGCCCCCGGCCTGTGCCGAGCGGAAGATCCGCATGCCGCTGACCGGGTCATTGCGCGACAGCATCACCACCTCGACCAACTGGTGCCCCGGTTGGTTGAAGGCCAGCAGCTTCTGCACCAGCGAAAACGCGACCCCCGGCCGGGCGGGCAGCTCCAGCCGCTCCAGCTGCAGCCGCATGTAGGCCTGGTCATCGCCCTGCTCAAAAATCCGGTTCTCTTCCTCGAAGTCGAACAGCGCCCGTGACGAAATCGCCACCACCAATTGCCCTTCCAGTGAAACCGGCATACCGAATCCTCACTTCACGAATTGGTTGAGCTGGATGATAGGCATCAGCACGGCCAGCACGATCAGCATCACCATCAGGCCCATGCCCACGATCAGCAAGGGCTCGAGGATGGTGGCCAGTTGCATGGCACGGCGCTGCACTTCGGTCGAAAGCTGCACCGCGGCGCGTTGCAACATCACCGGCAGCTGCCCGGTCTGCTCGCCCAGCCGGGCAAACATGGCCACCAGACCCGGAAAGCGCTTTTTCTGCGCCAGGGCCGAGCCCAGGGGCGCCCCTTCGCGCACCAGCACCAGGGCGTCCAGGGCGTCGGCCCGCATGGCGCGGTTGGACACGGTCTCGGCGGCGGCCTGCAAGGCACGCAGGATGGGCACGCCAGCGGCGGCCAGCATGGCCAAGGTGCTGGCAAAGCGCGCCGCGTTGTAGCCGCGGCTGAGCTTGCCCACCAGGGGCAGGCCCAGCCAGGCGGCATCAAAGCGCAGGCGCCAGGCATCGATCGTGAGCAGGTAACGCGTCAGCCCGCCCAGCAACACCAGCATCAGTCCGATCAGCCAGCCCCAGTGGCGCACCAGCTCGCTCACCCCCAGCATGATCTGGGTCAGCAAGGGCAGGGCGCGCTTGGTGCCGGCAAACACATTGGCCACCTGCGGCACCACATAGCCCACCAGGAACAGCACGATGACCACCGCTACACAGGTGACGATGGCCGGGTACAGGGCCGCGCCGATCAGCTTGCCGCGCAGGGCCTGGCGTTCTTCCAGGTCGTCGGCCAGCCGTTCCAGCACCATGCCCAGATGGCCGCTTTGCTCGCCGGCCGCGATCACGGCGGTGAAGATGTCCGAGAACTCGCCCGGGTGCTGCGCCAGGGCGCGGGCGAACGAGGCGCCGGCATTGACCTCGGCGCGCAGGCTGGCCACCAGGTGGTGTTGTGACTCGCTGTCGGCCTCGTCGGCCATCGCGGTCAGGGCCCGCTCCAGCGGCAGGCCCGAGCTGACCAGGCCGGCCAGCTGGCGCGTCCAGATGGCCAGGGTGGTGGCGCTGAACACGCGTTGGCCGAACAGGCCGCGGCGGTGCACGCCGTCGGCATCGGCCTGGCTGCCCTTGACGGGCTCGACCGACAGCGGCACCAGCGATTGGGCGCGCAGCTGGCTGCGGGCGGCACGGGCCGTGTCGGCCTCGATCACGCCTTTGCGGGGCTGGCCTTGGGGGTCGACGGCTTCGAAGGAATAGGCGGGCATGGGCGGAGGTCCTGCTCAACTCAATCCCGTGTCACCCGCAACACCTCTTCGCGCGAGGTGATGCCGGCGGCGATCAGGCGTTCGCCGTCGTCGCGCATCAGCGTCATGCCCGAGGCCAGGGCGCTGGCGCGGATGTCGGCTTCGGCCGCCTGGCCGTGGATCTGGGCGCGGATGGCCTCGTCGGTCACCAGCAGTTCGAACACGCCGGTGCGGCCGGCATAGCCGGTGTGGCCGCAGTGCTCGCAGCCGGCGCCATGGCAGTGGCTGCAGTACTTGCGCACCAGGCGCTGGGCCAGCACGCCCAGCAGCGAGGACGACAGCAGGAAGGGCTCGACCCCCATGTCGGTCAGGCGGGTGATGGCGCTGGCGGCGTCGTTGGTGTGCAGGGTGGCCAGCACCAGGTGGCCCGTGAGTGAGGCCTGGATGGCGATCTGGGCGGTTTCGAAGTCGCGGATTTCGCCGATCATGATCACGTCCGGGTCTTGCCGCAGGATGGCACGCAAGGCCTTGGCAAAGGTCAGGTCGATCTTGGCGTTGACCTGGGTCTGGCCCACGCCGGCCAGTTCGTACTCGATGGGGTCTTCCACCGTCATGATGTTGCTCTGCGTGGCGTCCAGGCGCTGCAGGCCGGCGTACAGCGTGGTGGTCTTGCCCGAACCCGTGGGCCCGGTGACCAGGATGATGCCGTGCGGCTGGCCGATCAGCTTCTCGAAGCGCGCCAGAACTTCGCCCTGCATGCCCACGGATTCGAGGCTGAGCTTGCTTTCACTCTTGTCGAGCAGACGCAGCACGGCGCGCTCGCCGTGCGCGCTGGGCAGGGTGGACACGCGCACGTCGATGGCGCGGGTGCCCAGGCGCAGGCTGATGCGGCCGTCTTGCGGCAGGCGTTTTTCCGAGATGTCGAGGTCGGCCATGATCTTCAGGCGTGAGATCAGGGCGGCGTGCAGCGCCCGGTTGGGCGTGACCACCTCGCGCAGCGTGCCGTCCACCCGGAAGCGCACGCTGGAGTGGCGCTCGTAGGGCTCGATGTGGATGTCGCTGGCGCCGTCACGCGCGGCCTGGGTCAGCAAGGCATTGAGCATGCGGATGATGGGGGCGTCGTCTGAGGTCTCCAGCAGGTCTTCCACCGCAGGCAGCTCTTGCATGATGCGCGACAGGTCGGCATCGGACTCCACCTCGCTGACCACGCTGGCCGCACTCGATTCGCCTTGGGCATAGGCTGCCGAGATGCGCTGGGCCAGCGCGTGGGCCTCCAGTGGCTGCAGGGCGTGCACGGCATGGCGCCGCATGACCTCGGTGCAGGCGGCCTCATCGGAGTTGCCGGAGCGCACCAGGGTGCAGCGTTGGCCGTCGTCCTCCAGCAGCAATTGGAAGGTGCGCGCAAAGGCGTAGGGCAAGGGGTAGCGCATGGCGGGGGTCAGGGCTTTTTGTCGGGGGTGGCTGCGTCGCTGGCGGCGGGTGCGGAGTGCGCGCCGTCCTTGGTGGCGTCCTTTGAGGCCTCCTTGGTGGGCAGGGCCGGCAGCACCGGCGCCCCCGTCACGCTGGGCAGCATGGCGTTGGGTGTGGGCTGCACGGTCTGCTGCACCCCCCGCAGGGTGTCGTAGCGACCGGCGGTGATGGCGTCGGCATCGGCCGCGTCGCGCACCACCACCGGGCGCAGGAAGACCATCAGATTGGTCTTTTTGCGCGTGCGGTTCTCACTCTTGAACAGGTTGCCCACCACGGGCAGGTCGCCCATCAGGGGGACCTTGTCGGCCGAGCCGGAGTATTCGTCCTGCATCAGACCGCCCAGCACCACGATGGAGCCGTCGTCCACCAGCACATTTGATTCGATGGAGCGTTTGTTGGTGGTGGGGCCGTTGGTGTCTTTCTTGGTGGAGGCGTCGATGCTGGACACCTCCTGGTAGATGGCCATCTTGACCGTGCCGTTCTCGCTGATCTGCGGCTTCACCCGCAGCGTCAGGCCCACGTCCTTGCGCTCCACGGTCTGGAACGGGTTGACGGTGCTGGTGCTGTTGTTGGTGCTGGTGTAGGTGCCGGTCACGAACGGTACGTTCTGGCCGATCACGATCTTGGCTTCTTCGTTGTCCAGGGTCAGCAGGTTGGGGGTGGAGAGCACGTTGCCGTCGCCGTTGTTCTCCAGGAACTGGGCCAGAAAGCCCAGCACGTACTGACCGTTGATCTTGCTGCCGATGCCGAAGTTAAAGCCGTTGCCCGGCAGCACCGTGCCCAGGGTGCTGGTGGATAGGCTCAGAATGTTGGCGCCTGCGGCGCTGGAGTTGGTGCCCAGCAGGCCCACGGTGCCGCCGGCACTGCCCAGCAGGCCCTGCCATTGCACCCCGAACTGGGCCACCTTGTTGGCGTTGACTTCGACGATCAGGCTTTCCACCAGCACCTGGGCACGGCGGCCGTCGAGGCGGTCGATGACCTCGCGCAGTTGCCGGTACTGCGGCTCGGGGGCCGAGATGATCAGCGAGTTGGTGGCCGGATCGGCCTGGATCTGCCCGCCGGTGGAGGGTTGCGCGCTGTTGCCGAAGCTGCTGGAAACACCGCTGCCCAGGCCACTGGTGCTGCCCGTGGTCGTGCTGCCAGTGGTGGTGCCTGGCGTGCTCAGGTTGCTGCTGGACAGAGGGGTGCCCGTGCTGCCGGTCAGCGTGCTGGCGCTGCCGGCGCTCCCATTGGCGGCCACCAGGGCGGCGCGCAGGGTGGTGGCCAGCTTGGTGGCATCGGCGTTTTTCAGGTAGACCACGTGGATGTTGCCCGAGGGGCCACCGCTGGCATTGGGCTGGTCCAGCTTGGCGACCAGTGAGCGCACCAGCGCCGCCCGGGCCGGGTTGGCCGCGCGCAGGATCAGGCTGTTGCTGCGCGGCTCGGCCAGCAGCGTGGTCTTGAACGAGGTGTCGGCCTGGCCCTGGGCGGCTGCGCCTGCGGCACCGCTGCCCGGGTCGATCAGGCGGTTGACCAGCACCACCAGATCGCTGGCCAGCGCGTGGCGCAGCGGGATCACGTCCACATCGCTGGCGTTGGGCACGTCCATCGAGGCGATGATGCGGGCCAGGCGCTGCAGGTTGTCGGCGTAGTCGGTGATGATGACCGAGTTGTTGCCCGGGTTGACGTTGATGGTGTTGTTCGGGCTGATCAGGGGACGCAGCACGGGCACCAGGTTGTTCGCGGTCTCGTAATTGAGCCGGAAGATCTGGGTCACGATCTGGCTGCCGGCCGGGCTGCGCTTGTCGGTCTCGCTGCTGGAGACGGTGACCGGACCACCCTGCAGTTTGGCCTCGGCCTCGGGCACCACCTTGTACAGGCCGCTGGCCTCGACCACGGTGAAGCCCTGCAGGCGCAGCGTGGCCAAGAATTGGGCCCAGGCCACGGCGGGCGAGACGGGCTTCTCGCTGGTCAGGGTCAGGGTGCCCTTGACGCGGGGGTCGATCACCAGGTTGCGCCCGGTGATCACGCCCAGGGTACGGGCCACGCCTTCGATCTCGGCGTTGGTGAAGTTCAGGGTCACGGGCTCGCCGGGTTTGGGCGAGGCCGCGTTTTGCGCCACGGCGGGCACGGCGCCCAGCAAGATGCTGGTGGCCAGCGAGAGGCAGGCCAGTCGAACGACGGTGCGGGTCGGGTGTGTCATGTCAAGAGCCCAAGGTGATGATGGAGCGCGCGCCGCGGCGCCGCCCGATGATGTTCAGCAGATTGTCCAGCGCCGCTTCGTGCTCGGGGGCCGCCTGGGCCGCGCCTTCAAAGCGCAGGCGCGAGCCCACCCATTGCCCTTGGCCTTCGAGCAGCAGGCTGCCTTCCAGTGTTTTCAGCTGCAGGGTGGGGCTGTCGCCGCCTTGCAGGGTCACGCGGTAGCTGCCCATCGGCTTGAGGGTGGACAGGCGTGAGGACACATCGCGGGCCTCGACCTGCAACTGGCCGTCGAGGTGGGCGCGCCCTGCGATCCATTGCAGCTGCAGGCCCTGGCTGGCCAGCTCCAGCCGACCTTGCACCTGCAGGGTGTTGAATGGGGTGCCCAGGCCGTTGAGCAAGGCGGCCGGCCAGTGCGAGTGGTGATCTTGCACCTGCACGGTGGCGCCAGCCCAGTTGGGGCTGAGCCGGATCTGCAGGGCGGGCTCGGTGCAGCACGGCAGGCTCAGGCTCACGCCCAGCCCTTGCAGCGAGGGCTGAAGCTGCCATTGCAGACGCCCCGGCAGGGTGCTGCGGTCCTGGCTGTCGCTGCCGCCCGTCAGCACCAGTTGGGCCGAGCCGTTCCAGACCGTGCCGCGGGGCAGCAGCAGCTGGACCTGATCATGGCTGAGTTGTTGCACGGTATCCGCCAGCCAGCGGGCCGGAGCACCCAGCACGGCACTGAGCAGCGCGCCGCACAGGGCGCCTGCCCAGGCCCAACGCCGGCCCGGCGAGCGTGGGCGCGCCGGAGCCTGGGCCCGACGGGGGTGGGCAGAGGGGGGCGACAGAAGGGGGCGCAGGCGCATGGGAACGGACGCGGCCCCTCAGGCCGGGGGCAGTGCCAGCACCAGGCTGCCATCCCAGGCGGGCTCGGCCACCGCAGGGGCCGGCCGGCCGGCGGAGGCGCCCGGATTGTTGGGGTTGCCACCGGGGGCGGCGTTGCTGCGGCTCAGGCGCACCTCGGCAGGCAACACGCGGGCGTTGGCCCGGGCCTGGCTCAGCCATTGCGCCAAGGCGGTGGCGGGCACGGCCTTGAGCACCAGGGTGGCGCGTTCGCCCTGCATCGTGAGCTGGCCGCCCGCGCCCAGGCGCTGGCGCACGCTGGCCTCCAGGGCTTGCAGGGCCTCCTGGCGCGACAGCCGGGTTTGCTGCTGCAGCTCGCGGGCCTGGCTTTGCAGGCTTTGCATCTGCTGCCATTGGGCGTCCAGCGCGTGCTGACGGGTTTCGGTGCTGCGCAGGGTGCGCAGGGCCGGGGCCAGTCCCACCCACCAGAACAGGGCCAGGGCCAGCACCAGGGTTGCCAGCAGCAGCGCCTGGCGCTCGCGTGCGGCCAGGGTCTGCCAGCGTTGCTGCAGGGCTTTTTGCAGGGCTTGGGGGGTCATGGGCGGGCCTCCTGGCGGACGATCCATTGTTCGCCTTCTGGCTGGCCACCGTAGCCACGTTGGCGCAGGCGTTCACGGGTCTGCTCGGTTTCTTCAGCACTCAGGTTGAGGCCGCGCAGGCGCAACTCGCCATTGGCGTAGTCGATGTGGCTGGCCTGGCGCCCGGGGGGCAGGGCCAGCGCCAGGGCGCCCATCAGGGTTTCAAAGTCGTTGCCGGCGGCCTGGCCCGCAGCCTGGCGCAAGGCGCTGACCTCGCGGGCCATCTGGACCGGGGCATCGACCACCACGGTGACCGATGGGAAGGTGCGGGTCAGGGTCTGGCGGATGTCGGCTTCACGCTGGCGCAGGTTCTGGCTTTCCTTCCAGGCCCAGGCGTTCAGGCCAGCCAACTGGGCCAACAGCAGTGCGGCCACGCCCCAGCGCACCGGGCGCCAGGCGGGGGCCTGCCAGACCGCCTGCAGGGCACGCACCCCCTGGCGGGTGAGTCGGTTGCGCTGGGTGCTGGCAAAGCTTTGCTGGGCCAGTTCCCAGGGGCCGGCGGCCGCCTCAAGCCAGCGGGTGGCTGGTGGCTCCAGGCTCACGGCCTGGCCCAGCAGTGCCTCGGCCGCCTGGGCCAGCGCCGGCTCGGCGCACAGCCGGGTGCCTTCGGGCAGCGTCGGCAGGTCGAGCAAGGGGTTCTCGTTGTGCTCGTGCAGGGGCCAACTGAGGACGGGGCTGGTGGCATCCCGCCCGGTCAGTACCCAGCGGGGGCCTTGTTCGTCGGGGTTGCTCGCCTGCACGGCGCGCAGAACCGGTTGGGCCTCGGCGTGGGCGGCGGGCCAGAGTTCGGGGACGATGCGGGTCACGCTGCGACCCGCGGCTTCCAGGGCTTGCAGGGCTGCGCTCAACCAGGCCCGATTGCACACGGCCACCCATTGCGGACGACCGGCTTCGGGCACCGGGCCCAGCGCCAGATGCAACTGGTTGGGCTCATCCAGCAAACGTTCTTCCAGCAGGCCCTCCAGCACGGCCTGAAGGCGCGCACTGCCCGGACCGGTGCCACGGGGCAGGTCGACGGGCTGCCAGGAGAGCTGTTGCAACGGCACCACGGCCACCACCTCGACCGGCCGCGTGGGTTGCGGCAGCAGGGCAGCCGTGGCCGTGCCTTGCTGCAACACGGTGCGGCCATCGGGCGTGAGAAGGTAGGCCCATTCGGTGCTGGCGCCAGGGGCGCCATCGGGCAGGTAGACGATCAGGGTGCTCATGGGAGATTGTGGCGGCCCATTGTAGAGAGGAGATGTGAAGGTTCGGCGGCAGCCGCTTGGGCCATTCGGGGGCTCAGGGCGGCGTCGGGTTGGGCGCCACGGTATCGAATTGGCCGCGTTCGCGCCACAGGGTTTGAACTTCCATGTTGGTGCGGCGCACCAGAGAGCGCTCTTGCACCCGGGTGTCGCCCAGGCGCAGGCGGCCCAGCACCTCGAAATAGCGGCTGCTGATGCTGTGCTCAGCTTCGCTGAGTTGGCTGGCGGCGTCGCCCATCAGGGCGCCCGCATCGCTGATGGCTTTGAACGGGGTGCGGGTTCGTTGCGTGACCAGGCGTTGGGCGGTGGCCATGTCCAGGGTGCGTACGCTGGCGTAGATCACCTCGGCGGGGGCGGTGTTGAGGTTGACCGGCGTGCGCTCGGGCAACAGGGTGACATACGGGCGCAGGCGGGCCAGGGTGTTGGCGCTGAGGCCGTAGGTCAGCAATTGGTCGAGCCGCTGGGCCGGCAGGGGGGCGCTGGTGTCCTGGGCTTTTTGTGCCAGCAGCAGGTTCTGCTCCAGGGTGGTGAGTTGGGATTCGGGCAGGCCCAGCAGGTCAAACAGCTTGCTGGTGGCCCGGTGGGCCGATTCGCTGAGTTGCTTGTTGTTGATCAGGTTCTGCAGGTTGAGGCGGCCTTGCTGGTCGGTGATGGCGCCCGACAGAAAGGCCTCGCTGAGGTCTTTGTCGTCACTGGCCGTGTTGCTCTGGTCGGCGGCCAGAAAGCTGGAAAGCCGGGCCTCTTGCAGGGGAATGGCCCAGGGTTCTGACAAGGTATCGGGGCCGCCGCTGCGGGCGTCTTCGCGCAGGATCAGGCGCGACCAGTCGAGGGCGCCGGTCAGGATCCAGCTGGATTGCACGCGGGCGCGTTCGGCGCTTTCCACCTCGACAGCACGCCATTGCTGCCACAGCGCTCCGGCGGCCAGGGTGGCCACCAGGGTGACGGTGAGCATGGCGGCCAGCAGGGCGGCGCCGCGCTGCTGCGCCGCAAGGGGGCCAGGGCACTGGGTGGGGCGGTGGCGCAGGCTCATGACTTGTCTCCGCCCAGGATGGGGCGCACCCAATCGCGCGTGATGCGCCCGGACACGGCCTGACCGGGGGGCAGGGTGATGAGCAGGCGCACACCCTGGGGCAGCTTGTTGTCGGCTTTGCCGTCAGCTGTCTTGCCATCGGGGGCGGGAGGGGGGCCAGCGTTGCCGCCCGGGTTGTTGCTGGCATCACTGGACATCGGGTTGGTCCAGGCGTCCTGGCGGTAATAGAAGATCTGCCAGTCGTTGGCGGGGGTGATGAGCACCTCGCGTTGGCGCTGGGTCTGGTCGGGGTTCTGGCCCCAGAGGGCGGCCATCTGCCAGGCGTTCTGCCAATCGCCCCGGGTGCTGAGCGGCGGCGACTGCCAGCGCAGCCATTGGCCGTTGGCGCCGGGGTTGCGCAGGGTCCAGCCGACCACAAGGGTGGCCTCGGGTTGATTGGGCGGGCCCTGGCGGGTGAGGCGCAGCACCCGCCCGTCCCAGTCGATGGCGGTGATGTCGGGCAGATCGACCAGGGCCTCCAGGTCGGCTTGCCACTGGCCCAGACCCGACTGCAGGGCCAGGGTCTGTTCGCTGTGCTGGTCGGTCTGGCGCAGGGTGCGCATCATGCCGTCCAGGCCCTGCCAGCTCAGCACGGCCATCATGGCCATCACCGATAGCGCGATGAGCAGCTCGACCAGGGTGAAGCCCCGTGAGCGGTTCTGGGGGTGTTTCATCTCAATAGCGTCCGACCACGGTGGAAAGTCGGACCACCGGTTGGCCGTCTTCGTTGAAGGTCTGCACGTCGACGCGGCGGAAACTTGGGTTGGGGGTGGCGCGCACCGTCACATGCACGGGCAGGGCGCGGCCGCCCTGTTCGCAGTTCAGGTCGCTGTCGCCCACGCTGGGCATCTGGCGCGACAGGCGTGTTTTCACCAATTCGTTTTCGGCGCACAGGTGGCCCAGCAGGGTGTCGACCTGGCGACTGGCGTTGCGTGTCAGGGCCGAACTGGCCTGCGCACCCGCCAGCAAGGCGATGGCCACGATGCTCAGGGCCACCATCACTTCGATCAGGGTGAAGCCCTGGGGGCGGCAGGGGCGTTGGCGGCGGGTCATGGTTCGCTGCCGACGGTGAAGGGGCGCAGACCGTCGGTGGCCAGGCGCAGGCTGCGTCCGGGGGCTTCGCTGTTGACCAGGGTGAGCTGCTGGGGGCCGATCACGGGTTCGGGGCCCAGGTTCAGGCGCAAGGGTGTGGGCAAGGCCTGGGTGTTGGGCGACAGCCATTGCTGCGGCATCGAACCCTCAGGCAGACCGGTGAAGGTGAAGCCTTGGGGGGTGGTCACCCACTGGACGGCCACGCCGCTGGCGCGCGAGCGTGCCCGGGCGGTGTCCAGCAGGGCCGCCAGGCGCTGGGCTTCGCGCTCCAGCTGGGTCTGGCTGTTGTCGCGCAGGGCCATGGCCACGCCGGCACTGGCCAGGGCCATGATGCTGATGACGATCAGCAACTCGATCAGCGTGAAGCCCCGTGGCGTGCGCGGCGCGGTTGCCAGGGTGTTCATGGGGGCGGTCTGCAAGAGCGCTGGGGCGCCCTGGCGGTGTTCACTGCCAACTGCCGATGTCGGCGTCTTTGCCCTCGCCGCCGGATTGGCCATCGGCGCCAAAGGACATCACGTCAATCTCGCCCTTGATGCCCGGGTTCAGGTACTGGTAAGGACGGCCCCAGGGGTCGTTGGGCAGCTTTTCGAGGTAAGGCTTCCAGTTGGGGGGCACCGGGGCGGTGGTGGGGCGGGCGATCAGGGCACGCAGGCCTTGTTCCGCGGTGGGGTAGCGCTGGTTGTCCAGGCGGTACAGCTTGAGGGCCTGGACCAGGTTGTTCACGTCGGTGCGCGCGGCGGTGGCGCGGGCGTCATCGGCCCGGTCCAGCACGTTGGGCACGATCAGGGCGGCCAGCACGCCGATGATGACCAGCACGACCATCAGTTCAATGAGGGTGAAGCCGGCCTGGACGCGACGGCGAAGGTGATGGAGGGGGCGGTTCATGGGCGAAGTGGGCAAAAAAGCGGATAGGTCTGGAAGAGCTGAACTTGAAATCGCTTGAATCATAATCCGCACATGATGACATCTTCGACCTTGTCCCCGGCACAGCGCTGGGTGATCCGCAGCTCGTCCTTTACAGTCTGGGCGCTTGCCGCGGCATCGGCCGTGTTCTGGGGCCTGCGGCTCGCGCAACCGGCGCCGGTGCCCTCGGTCGAGGTGGCGGCCGGGGCCGCCCTGGAGGCTGACCCGGCCGCGGTGGCGCGTTTCCTTGGTGCCACCCAGGGGCCCGCTGCCGCGCTGCCCGGGGCCCCCGCCCTGGCCAGTCGCCTGAGCCTGATCGGCGTGGTGGCAGATGGTCATCAATGGGGCGCGGCCCTGATTTCGGTGGACGGCAAGCCTGCCCATCCCTACCGGGTGGGCACGGCGCTGGAAGACGGTGTGGTGCTGCTGGCGGTGGAGCGTCGGCGTGCCTTGCTGGGCCCTTCACGCGATGCCGAACCCACGCTGACGCTGGAGTTGCCGGCGCTCAAGAAGCCCTGAACGGCCTCTGCGCTGGGCCGGGTGGGCCCAGATCCAGGCATTCGATCTGGCCGTAGCCGATGCTGTGGCTGGGCCAATCCCGGGCTTCGTGCAGCGTCTGGATGCCCTGGCGCAGCAGGTGCACGGCCCGGATCACCCCGGCGTGGGTGAGCCAGACGGCATGACCGCTGGCAGCGGTTTGGGCTCGGGTGTTGTGCAAAGCCTGGGCCACCCGGCGCATCACGTCGTTGACGCTTTCCCCACCGCCTGGCCGGTGGTGGCCGAAGTCTTGCACCCAGGCATCGAGCGCGGGGGCGCCCAGGGTGTCCCAGCGCTGCCCTTCCCACGAGCCAAAGTCCATCTCGGCCAGGTCGAGGTCGGTGCGGGCTATCAGATCCGGGCGGGCTTTGCACAGTTGTTGCGCCAGCTTTTCGCATCTTTGCCGCGGCGATACGCGCAAATGGGCTCCCGGTGGCAGTTGGCGAGCCAGGTTGATGGCCAACTCAGCGGTCTGGGCCGGGTCGACCTCGACGTCGAGTCGACCGTAACACAGCGGGTCGGCTGCCATGGGGCGGGCGTGGCGCACCAGCCAGAGCTTCATGTCAGGCTGGGCTGCGCCAGGGTGCAGGCCAGCGCCAGGTAGCAGGCCAGTTCACACACCTGCTGCGTGGCGCCCAGGCAGTCGCCGGTAAAGCCTTGCAGGCGGCGGGCGAACAGGCGCCACATCCAGCCCAGCGCCAGCATACTGCCCAGCAGGGCGGCCCCCACGAACACCGGGCCGAAAGCCCAGGCGCACAAGGCCAAGGGGGGCAGACACCACAGTCCGGCCACTCCCAGAGCGCCGGCGCTGATCTGATCGGCCAGCGGTTTGCTTTTGGATCGGGCGGTGTCACCCACATGGGGCAGTCGGCGCACCAGGATCAGGGGCCAGAAGCGTGACAGCACATGCCCCAGCAGCAGGGCGGCGAGGGTGTTGGCCAGGCCGGAGTGCCCCAGCCAGGCCAGCAGGGCCACCTTGGCCAGCAGGGCCAGTTGCAGCGCCATGGCACCGAAGGCCCCAACGCGCGAGTCTTTCATGATGTCCAGGGCCCGCTCCCGGTCGTAGCTGCCGCCCAGGCCGTCGGCGACATCGGCCAGACCATCTTCGTGGAAGCCGCCGGTCATCAGGATGGTGGCCAGGGTGGCGCCCACGGCGGCCACCAGCGGGGTGCCGGCCTGGGCGCCCAACACGCTGCTCAGGGCCCACCAGACGGCTGCAGCCAAGCCGGCCGCCAACCAGCCGATGGACGGAAAATGGGCTGCGCTGGCGCGCAGCATGGCCGGGCTGTAGCCCACCCAGTTGGCCAACCGGCCCGTGACCGGAATGCGGGTGAAGAACTGGACGGCCAGCAGCCAGTGGCGCAATCCCTTCATACCGGGTGCCGTGCCAGCATCGTCATTGCTGCAGGAACATGCGGTAGACCGGGTTCTGGGTTTCCTCGATGCAGGGGTAGCCCAGGCTGGCCAGGAAGCGGTCGAACGCCTTGTGATCGGCCGCAGGCACCTGCAGGCCGACCAGAATGCGGCCATAGTCGGCGCCCTGGTTGCGGTAGTGGAACAGGCTGATGTTCCAGTTGGGCTTCATGAGGCTCAGGAACTTCAGCAGCGCGCCCGGGCGCTCGGGGAACACGAAGCGCAGCAGGCGTTCATCCTGCGCCAGGGCCGAGTGGCCGCCCACCATGTGGCGGATGTGCTCCTTGGCCAGTTCGTCGTGCGTCAGGTCCAGGGCTTCAAAACCCTGCTTTTTGAAGTTCTTGGCAATCTTGGTCGATTCGCCCGGGCCGGTGGTGGTCAGGCCCACAAACACGTGGGCACGGGCCGAGTCGCTGATGCGGTAGTTGAATTCGGTGACATTGCGCGGGCCGCCCGGCAGGTTGCCCACGGTTTCGCAGAAGCGGCGGAAGCTGCCGCGTTCTTCGGGGATGGTGACGGCGAACAGGGCCTCGCGCTCCTCACCCACTTCGGCTCGCTCGGCCACGAAGCGCAGGCGGTCGAAGTTCATGTTGGCGCCGCAAAGGATGGCGGCGTAGGTCTCGCCCTTGGTCTTGTGGGTGGCGACGTACTGCTTGATCGCGGCCACGGCCAGGGCGCCGGCCGGTTCGACAATGCTGCGGGTGTCGACGAAGATGTCCTTGATGGCGGCGCACACGGCGTCGGTGTCGACGGCGATGTAGTCGTCCACCAGGCTCTTGGCCACGCGGTAGGTCTCTTCGCCGACCAGTTTGACGGCCGTGCCATCCGAGAACAGGCCCACGTCAGGCAACGTGACGCGTTTCTTGGCGCTCACCGACTGCATCATGGCGTCTGAATCGTTCATCTGAACGCCGATCACCTTGATCTCGGGGCGCACCGCCTTGATGTAGTTGGCCACGCCCGAGATCAGGCCGCCACCGCCGATGGCCACGAACACCGCATCCAGGCGCCGCGAGCCCAGCCCTTGCAACTGGCGCAGGATCTCCATCGCGATGGTGCCCTGGCCAGCGATCACGTCGGGATCGTCAAAAGGGTGGACGAAGGTGAGGCCCTGCTTCTTCTCCAGTTCGACGGAGTGGCCGTAGGCATCGGAGTAGCTGTCGCCGAACAAAACCACTTCGCCGCCCAGACCGCGCACGGCGTCGATCTTGAGTTGAGGGGTGGTGGTGGGCATCACAATCACGGCCCGGGTGCCCAGTTTGCGAGCGCTCATCGCCACGCCTTGGGCATGGTTGCCCGCAGAGGCGCAAATCACACCGCGCTTGAGTTGCTCGGGCGTGAGGTGGGCCATCTTGTTGTAGGCCCCGCGCAGCTTGAAGCTGAAGACCGGCTGCTGGTCTTCTCGCTTGAGCAGCACGGTGTTGTGCAAACGCTTGCTGAGGTTGCGCGCGGGCTCCAGCGCGGACTCGACGGCCACGTCATAGACGCGTGCGGTGAGGATTTTTTTGAGGTAATCGGCCGGTTTGAGTGCTTTGACGGTCATTGCGCTAAAGAGTGTAGATCGCGCGGGGCCTCAGACTGGCCGCATCAGACGTCAGGAAAGCCCCGGGCGGGCCCAGATCATAGGGCACCAAGAAAAAAGCCCCGAGTCGTGAGACTCGGGGCTAAATCCACCAAAGGAGGAGGTGGAGGAGACAATCGGTGCGTGAAGAACAGAGTTCGTTACGCGATGTAGGAAGTGTAGCGATAATTTGTTGCGATGCAACAAGGAATTTGTATCAACTTGCTGCTGGCTCAGAACTAGTAGCGAGATTGATCCACTATTAGCTGATTTGATGAGGTGATGGCATGGAATGCACAGTGAGTTGGACTGGCGCGGCAGGCACGCGTTCGGGCATGGGCTTTGTGGCGGAAACCGGCAGCGGTCACGCGGTGATGATGGATGGCGCGCCAGATGCTGCCAAGCCTGAAAACGGGGGCCAGAACCTGGCCCCTCGGCCCATGGAAATGGTGCTAGCGGGCACGGGGGGGTGCACGGCTTACGACGTGGTGCTGATCCTCAAGCGGGGACGTCACGATGTGCGGGGGTGTTCGGTCAAGCTCAGCAGCGAGCGCGCCGACACTGATCCCAAGGTGTTCACCAAGATCCACATGCAGTTCACAGTGACCGGGCGAGGCATTCCGTCGGCTGCGATCGAGCGCGCCATCGCCATGAGCCACGACAAATACTGCTCGGCCAGCATCATGCTGGGCAAGACGGCCGAAATCACCACCGGGTTCGACCTCGTCGAGGTCTGAGCCCAGGCGCTGCAGCCGCTCAGATGTAGTGGGCGGTGCGGGTCATCACCTTGGCGGCCAGGCGCATCAGTGCTTTCGCTGGCGGCGGCAGTTCCACTGCGCCTGCCATTTGGGCCTCGTGGGCGTGGCGCTCTTCATCCACCTTCATCTGCGCCACGATGGCGCGTGAGGCTTCGTCATCTGCGGGCAGGCGGTCCAGGTGACTTTGCAGGTGTTCTGCCACCTGTTTTTCGGTTTCAACCACGAAACCCAGGCTGACTGCATCACTGATGCGTCCGGCCACCAGGCCCAGGGTGAAAGCGCCGGCATACCAGAGCGGATTCAGAATACTCACCCGGTCGCCCAACTCGTCAAGGCGCTGTCGCGTCCAGGCCAAGTGGTCGGTTTCTTCGTGAGCTGCGCGCTCGAAATGGGCCTTCAGTGCAGGGTTGCGTGTGGACGCTGCCTGGGCCGTGTAAAGGGCCTGGGCGCAGACCTCTCCGACATGATTCACCCGCATCAGGGCGGCAGACAGCGCCTTGTCCTCCGGGCGTTCAGGGCTGCGGTCCTCTGCACGGGCCGGGTGGGGGGTCGCGCTGTGATGTTTGGCGTACAGCGTGCGCAATACCGCATCAGCGGTGCTGAGGAAGCGATCCATGGCTAGTGTCGGGCTGAGATGTCAGTCCGTTCCAGTGTTGTCGGCAAATCGGGCTTGAAGTTTAGTCCGTTGGGGGATCCCGGTGTTTGATCCTGAGCAGGAATGGGCTTCGTCGTTTTGTTGCACAGGTGCAACGAAATCGCCAGGCAGGCCCGGTTTGGGGGTTATTTCCTTTGCGCGGATGCCGCACGTCTGTTGCAATAGCGAGAACTTCCATCAAGGAGGTTGGCCCGGGGAACCGGCGGATCGCAGTTGTGGCAGCACCCTGCGGTTCTTCGAACCGGCGCCCTATGTTTAACCTTGGAGAAACTCGCAATGAAAAAATCCCTGATTGCACTGGCAGTGCTGGCTGCTTCCGGCGCCGCTATGGCTCAATCTTCTGTGACCCTGTTCGGCGTTCTGGACCTGGGCTACGAAAACGTCAAGACCCAAGCTGGCCGCGTTTCCGGCATCTCTCCTTCGGCTAACAGCTCCAGCCGTCTGGGCTTCAAGGGCACCGAAGACCTGGGTGGCGGCCTGGCCGCTTCCTTCCACCTGGAAGCCGCTCTGAACCCCGCTTCGGGCATCGGCTCTTCGGGCACCTCCACCAAGAACCAAGGCGCTGACGTTGCCGCTGGTGGCCTGACCTTCAACCGTCGTTCCACCCTGAGCCTGTCGGGCAACTTCGGTGAACTGCGTATTGGCCGCGACTACACCCCGTCGTTCTGGAACACCGCTGTGTTCGATCCGTTCGGTGCTAACAGCGTTGGCGCCACCCTGGCCAACTACTCTGGCAACGGCCTGGGCCCGACTTTCGTTCGCGCTTCGAACTCCATCGGCTACTTCCTGCCGGGCAAGCTGGGCGGTTTCTACGGCCAAGGCATGTACGCTTTCGGCAACCGCGCTGACAACGAAGTCACCAGCGGTCTGGACACCTCCAAGAACGGCACCTACACCGGCGGCCGTATCGGCTACGCTCAAGGCCCGATCGATGTGGCTGTTGCTTACGCCAAGACCAAGTACGCCAACGGCCGTACCGTTGACACTGGCCTGGGCTTCGCTACCACCACCGCTGGCGATTTCACCGACACCAACTTCGGCGCTTCCTATGACTTCGGCGTTGCCAAGGCCATGGGTACCATCACCAACCAAAAGATCGCTACTGCTACCGGCGACAAGGCTGTCAAGGGCTGGTCCATCGGTGCTAACGCTCCCGTGGGCGCTGGCAACGTGCTGGCTCAGTACAGCGCTATCAAGCTGGACGGCGGCAAGTCTGACAAGTGGTCCTTCGGCTACACCTACAACCTGAGCAAGCGCACTGCCGTGTACGGTATCTTCGCTCGCGTCGGCAACTCTGGTGGCGCTGTCACCACCGCTGGCTCGTTCAGCTCGGGTTCGCTGAGCGCCGTTTCGGGTGCTGTGAACGCCAACCAATCGTCGACCGGCTTCGGCGTGGGTCTGCGTACCTCCTTCTAATTGGTGGCTGGCGTAAGCCAGCTTCTGATCAGAAATCAACCCTGCTGCGGCAACGCAGCGGGGTTTTTTGCTTTCTGAAGCCAGTGTCGGATGCCGGAGCCAAGCCAAGAGGGATGAGCTGACACCCGGAGCTCAGACAGGACATCATGAGCGGTCCGGTGGTGCTGTGATGTCGGGGCGCAATTGGGGATGATCAGGCCTGACGTGTCTCGTTTCAAGACAGCGAGAGAACGCTCTTGCCAAAACGAAATGGCGATAGCTTGTCAGTTAGGCTGTTAAAGCCGGTTTTCCGCTACAGCGTGGCAGGCCACCCAATGGCCCTCGCCCAGAACTTGCCACGCCGGCCGTTCGCTCTTGCAGCGCTCATTGGCATGGGGGCAGCGCGGGTGGAAGGTGCAGCCACCCGGAGGGTTGAGCGGATTGGGCACCTCGCCTTGCACAGGCGTACGCGCTCGCCCGGTTTGGCGCATCTCGGGAATGGCGTCGAGCAGCATGCGGGTGTAAGGGTGACGTGGTGCCGCAAACAAGGTGTGTTTGTCAGCCCGTTCCACCAGACGACCCAGGTACATGACCCCCACTTCATCACTGACGTGTCGCACCACGGCCAGGTTGTGTGAGATGAACAGATAGGTCAGACCACGCTCTCGCTGCAGGTCTTTCATGATGTTCAACACCTGGGCCTGCACGCTCACGTCCAGGGCAGAGGTGGGTTCGTCACACACCAGAAACTCAGGTTCGGTGGCCAACGCGCGGGCGATCGAGATCCGCTGGCGTTGCCCGCCGGAGAATTGGTGCGGGTATTTGGGCATGTCCAGGGCGCTGAGTCCAACAGACTTCAGCAGGCCTCCAACGCGCTCGCGCAGTTCGGCTTCACCAGTGACCAAGCCATGTTCCCTCAGCGGCTCACCAATGATGGCCTCGACCGTCCAGCGTGGGTTGAGGCTGGCGTAGGGATCCTGAAAGATCATCTGGATGCGACGACGCAGCAGGCGGCCGGAGGGCTTCTTGAACTCGGCATGGGCATCTTGCCCGTCGAAGCTCATGTGGCCCCGGGTGGGTTCGTACAGACCCACCAGCAGGCGGGCCACCGTGCTTTTGCCGCAGCCGGACTCACCCACCAGGGCCAGGGTGCGTCCGCGCTCGATGTCAAAACTCACGCCGTCGACCGCATTCAGCAATTGCCTGGGTTTGCCTTCCAGCACCCGATTCAGCCAGGGCGCTGAGACATCAAAGGTCTTGGCCAGATCGTGGGCCTGCACCAGCGGTGCGGAGGTTCTGGACGTGTTGGGGGCGGGGCTGCTCATGCCGGGTCTCCATGGGGCGCTTGCGGTGCGTGCAGCCAGCAGGCGGCCTGGGTGCCTGAGGTGGACATCAGTTCGGGGCGTTCGGTGCGGCAGCGGGCGAACACTTGCGGGCAGCGGGGGTTGTAGGCACAGCCGGTGGGGATCGCGTTCAGGCGGGGCATGGCACCGTCGATCTGGTTGAGTCGCTCGCGATCGACGGCCATGTCCGGGATCGAGGCCATCAGGCCTGCGGTGTAAGGGTGATTCGGGTGGTTGATGACCTCGTGCACGGGGCCGGTCTCGACAATGCGGCCGGCGTACATCACCGCCACCCGGTCGCAGGTTTCGGCGATCACGCCCATGTCATGGGTGATCAGCATCACCGCGGCGCCGCGGTCGTGGCAAATATTCTTGAGCAAGGTGATGATCTGGGCCTGGATCGACACATCCAGCGCGGTGGTGGGTTCGTCCGCCACGATCAGCTGCGGTTGGGCCGCCAGAGCCAGCGCGATCACCACGCGTTGCCGCATGCCGCCGCTGAACTGGTGGGGATAGTGTTCGATGCGTTGCTCGGCGGCCGGAATGCCTGTGTCCTTGAGCAACTCGATGGCTCGCTTGCGGGCCTCTGCATGGTTGACCGGGAGGTGCGTCTGGATGGTTTCCATCAGCTGGTGGCCCACGGTATAGAGTGGGTTCAGGGACGTCAGGGGGTCCTGAAAGATGGCCCCGATGCGGCGCCCCCGGATGCTGCGCATCTGTTCAAAGTTGAGGTTGTCGATGCGTTCGCCCTGCAGGATGATCTCGCCCGATGCAATGCGACCTGGGGGCTCCAGCAGCCCGATGATGGAGGCGCCCGTCAATGACTTGCCGGCCCCCGATTCACCCACCACACCCAGGATCTCGCCTGGGGCGATCTCGAAGGACACGTGGTCCAGTGCGCGCAGCGTACCGCGCCGCCCGGGGAATTCCACCACCAGGTCTTTGACTTGTAGAAGACTCATGTTTGCCTCGGCCTTGGCCAGCTCATCGCAGGCGCGGGTTCAGCGCGTCGCGCAACCAATCGCCCAGCAGGTTCACGCTCAGTGCAATCAGCACCAGCATCAGACCGGGAAAGACGGTAATCCACCATTCGCCAGAGAAAAGATAATCGTTGCCGACGCGGATCAAGGTGCCCAGTGAGGGGGAGGTGGGCGGGGCGCCCACCCCCAGAAACGACAGCGTGGCTTCGGTGATGATGGCCGTGGCCACCTGGATGGTGGCCAGCACCAGCACCGGTCCCAGCACGTTGGGCAGCACGTGGCGGACCATGATGCGCCAGGGCGACACCCCCGTCACCCGCGCCGCTTGCACGTATTCCTTGTTTCGCTCGACCAGGGTCGAGCCGCGCACGGTTCGCGCATATTGCACCCAGCCGGTGAGTGAGATCGACAGGATCAGTACCCCGAACGCCAGC
This sequence comes from Curvibacter sp. EU05-FHT14A10, assembly GCF_058791075.1. NCBI lineage: Bacteria > Pseudomonadati > Pseudomonadota > Betaproteobacteria > Burkholderiales > Comamonadaceae > Curvibacter > Curvibacter sp. EU05-FHT14A10. Next base: position 362,587 of record NZ_JBYTDE010000005.1, on the reverse strand, counting down.
GATTCGTGGGCATTGGGAAACAGCGCCCGGCCCACCCCGGCAATCAGCAGGGCCACGAGGATGGGCGGAAACGACAGCATCACGTCACACAAACGCATCAGCAAGGCGTCGATCCAGCCACCGCGAAATCCTGACAACAGGCCCAGGGCCACACCCAGGGCCATCGACAGAAAAACCGAGGCAATGCCTACCACCAGCGAAATCCGGGCGCCATAAATGACGGCCGACAGAATGTCCCGCCCCTGGTCATCGGTGCCCAGCAGGTACTTGGAGACCCCATCGGGGCGCCAACTGGGCGGCAACCGTGCATCACTGAGTTCCAGTGCGCTCAGGTCAAAGGGGTTGTGTGGCGACACCCAGCCGGCAAAGGCGGCACAGAAGACGCAGACGAAGGCGATCAGCGCCGCCACCACGGCCACCGGAGAGCTCCGGAAGCTGTGGCCGACGTCGCTGTCAAGCCAGCGTACCAGGGGATTTTTCATGTTCTGACGCTCAGAGCCCCAGCCCGTGCAGGGGCTGGGGTGGTGCGGATGACCGTTGGACTGCCTGCTTACTTGGCAATGCTCATCCACTTGAAGGGCATGAAGTTGTCGGCCAATTGCACCAGTTGCACCTTCTTGCTCACGCCCCAGGCCAGCGATTGCTGGTGCAGCGGGATGTGGCCCACGTCGGCGTTGTGGATTTCAAAAGCCTCGCGGATCATCGCGTTGCGCTTGGTTTTGTCGGTCTCGGCCTGGATCTTCTTGGTCAGGTCGTCGACCTTGGGGTTGCAATACGCGCCCAGATTGAACTGACCGGCCCCCTTGTCGTCCACGCAGGCCACCAATGCATTGAGCGCGTTGTGCGAGTCGTAGGTGGAGGGCGTCCAGCCCAGCATGTAGAACGAGGTGTCTCGGCGCAGGATCTTCGGGAAGTAGGTGCCCTTGGTCTCGGCCTGCAGGTTGATCTTCACGTTGATGCGGGCCAGGTTGGCGGCCACGGCCTGGCAGATGCGGGCGTCGTTCACATACCGGTCGTTGGGGCAGTTCATCGACACTTCAAAGCCACTGGGGTAACCAGCTTCGGCCATCAGCTTCTTGGCGGCTTCCACGTCATACGGCAGGCGCTTCATGTCAGGCTGAAAGCCATTGATGCCCGGGCCCACCAGCAGGGCCGAAGGATTCGAGGCGCCGCGCATCACAGTCTTCTTGATGCCGTCGATGTCGATGGCCTGGTAGAAGGCCTGGCGCACGCGCTTGTCCTTGAACGGGTTTTTGCCCTTGACGTTGGAGTACAGCAGTTCGTCGCGCTTCTGGTCCATGCCCAGGAAGATGGTGCGCAGTTCGGGGCCGGTGATGGCGCGGGTGTTGGGGCTGCTGTTCACGCGTTCGATGTCTTGCACCGGCACGGGTTCCATCACATCGACCTCGCCAGACAGCAAGGCGGCCACGCGCGTGGCATCGTTGCCGATGGGGGTGTAGATGATGTCGGTGGCATTGCTCTCGTTCTTGCCCCAGTAGCTGCCATTGCGCGAGAAGGTGGTGCGCACATTGGGTTGGCGCTCACGCAGGCGCCAAGGACCTGTGCCATTGGCGCGGAACGACGCCGCGTTTTCAATGCCCTTGCGGCGGTCCACCGGGCCCACGGCCTGGTTCGCCTCGCACCATTTCTTGCTCATGATGTACACCAGCGACACCACATCGGGCAGGATGGGGAAGGGCGTCTTGGTTTCGATCTCGACCACATGGTCATTGATCTTGCGCACCTCTTTGAAGTCGTTCGTGTAGCTCTTCATGTCCGAGCCGTCCATCTGGGTGCGCTTGAACGAGAACAGCACGTCATCGGCCGTGAAGGGCGAGCCATCGTGAAACTGAACCCCCTGGCGCAATTCAAAACGCCACACGGTGGGGGAGGTCTGCTTCCAGGCCGTGGCCAGCATCGGTGCCAGGCTCAGGTCCTTGTTGCGCCCCACCAAGGGCTCGTAGACGTTACCGGTCACGCTCAACTGCAGCGACTCGTTGAGCGAGTGCGGGTCCATTGACAGCGAATCACCCTGGTTGGCGACTCGGATGGTCACGCTCTGGGCGGCCACAGAGCTTGCCCCCAGGGCCAGGGCGGCAGCCAGCGACAGGACTTGAAGATTGAATTTCATCGGAAGCTCCTCGGATAGAGAGTCTTTGAACGCAGTTGCGGGGTGAAAAATCAGGTGAAGGCCATCAAACGGCCGCGGTCAAGGGCATGCCTTGTTCGATCAGTCCCGCGTGCAGGGCCGAACCCAACGGCAGGATCTCGTCATTGAAGTCGTAGCGGTTGTTGTGCAGGTAGCCGCTGCTGTGCGAGGTGCCCTGCCCGATGCGAAAGTAGGCACCGGGTTTGACCTGCAACATGAAGGAGAAGTCTTCGGCCCCCATGCTCGGCTCCAGGTCCCGCACCACGTGGTCCTTGCCCACCAGGTGCTGGGCGACGTCACCGGCAAAGCGGGCTTCGGCCTCACTGTTGATGGTGGCGGGGTAGATGCGCTCGTAGTTCACGCTGGCCGTGGCGCCAAAACCCATGGCGATGCCGCTGCAAAGCTCGTTCAGGCGGCGCTCCACCAGGTCTTGCACTTCGGGTGAGAAGGTGCGCACCGTGCCCACCAGCGTCGCTTTGGAAGGGATCACGCTCATGGCACCCAGATCGCCCGCTTGCAGCGCGCAAAGGCTGATCACCGCGCTGTCAATGCCACGCACATTGCGCGACACGATGCTTTGCACCGACGTGATGATGTGGCCGGCCACCAGCACCGGATCGATCGTCTGGTAGGCATGGGCCCCATGCCCGCCGCGCCCATTGACCTCAATGGTGATGCGGTCGGCGGCGGCCATCATGGGGCCGGGGTTGATGCCGATGGTGCCTGCCGCCATGCCCGGCCAGTTGTGCATGCCGTACACCGACTCGACCGGAAAGCGCTCGAACAACCCGTCGTCGATCATGGCCTTGGCGCCCGCGTAGCCTTCTTCACCCGGTTGAAAGATCAGAACGGCAGAACCATTGAAGCGCCGGGTTTCGGCCAGGTAGCGGGCGGCGCCGATCAGCATGGCAGTGTGTCCGTCGTGCCCGCAACCGTGCATCAGCCCGCTCTTGGTGGAGCGCCAGGCAAAGTCGTTGTGCTCGGCCATGGGCAGGGCATCCATGTCGGCGCGCAGGCCCATCAGCCGCCCGCTGTCGCGGCGCTGACCATGGATCACGGCCACCACGCCGGTCTTGCCCAGGCCTTCATGGATCTCGTCGACCCCGCACAGCTTCAGGGCCTCGCGCACGCGGGCGCTGGTGTACACCTCTTCAAAGCCCAGCTCAGGGTGGGCATGCAGGTCACGGCGGAAGGCTGTCAGCTCGGGGTGGAAGCGGGCAATGTGCTCAAACGCGCGGCCGGTGGCACGCAGACGAGGTACGCCGGTGTCGGTTTTCATCAATGACCTCCGGAGCGGCCGGTCCGCAGGCGCGGATCAACCAGGAAATACAACAAATCCACCACCAGGTTGATCACCACAAAGATCAGGGCAATCAGGCACAGGTAGGCAGCCATCACCGGGATGTCGGCAAACGTCACGGCCTGGATGAACAGCAAGCCCATGCCGGGCCACTGGAAGACCGTCTCGGTGATGATGGAAAACGCAATCAGCGAGCCCAGTTGAAGGCCTGTGATGGTGATCACCGGCACCAGGGTGTTTTTCAGCGCGTGGCCGAAGTGGATGGTGCGGTTGGACAGGCCGCGGGCCCGTGCAAATTTGATGTAGTCGGTGCGCAGCACCTCCAGCATCTCGGCGCGCACCAGGCGCATGATCAGTGTCAGCTGAAAGATCGCCAGCGTGATCGACGGCAACACCAGGTGGTGCCAGCCATCCACCGTCAGCAGGCCGGTGCTCCACCAGCCCAGGCTGACTGTCTCGCCGCGTCCGAAGCTCGGAAACCAGCCCAAGCCCACCGAAAAGCCCAGGATCAGCAAGATGCCGATCAGAAAGGTGGGCAGTGACACGCCCAGCAGCGAGACCGTCATCAGCAACTGGCTGCCGAAGCTGCCCCGGCGCAGCGCGGCGTAAACCCCCATCGGCACCCCGATCGCCACGGCCAGCACCGCGGCCACCAGGGCCAGCTCCAGCGTGGCCGGAAAGCGCTCGCCAATCAGGCGCGACACCTTGGCGCCCTGGCGCAGGCTCAGGCCGAACTCGCCCTGGGCTGCGTTGAGCAGAAAACGCCAGAACTGCACCACAAAGGACTGGTCCAGCCCCAGAGATGTGCGCAATTCCCGGATCTGGTCAGGCGTCGCGTCCTGCCCCAGCAGGAACACCACCGGATCCCCGACGAACTGGAACAGCATGAAGGCGATCAGGGCCACGGTGATCATCACCAGTACGGCCTGGGCCAGTCGACGCAGAATGAAGGCGAACATCAGAAATTGGTAACAACCAGCAAGTATTGAATGAACATGCTAGCAGAGCAATTCCTGTGCCGATACAGGGAATCCCATCACGCGAGTGGGCCCCCGTTGCCCTTTATGATGCCGCCCCCCGAACCATGGAGCGCTCACTGAATGAAGTGTTCAGTGGCGGTGGTTTTCAGGGCTTGGCGGTGGGCTTCAACTGCAACTGCACCGGCCCATACCAGGCCTGGCTGTGGGAGCGGGTGTTGTCGGTGTCGGTCATGATGGCCACCCCGATCAAGGGGCCGGGGGCCTCGCCGAAGCAGCGTTGGTAGTCCGCCCGGATGTCGCGCTCATAGTTCAACCACTGTCCCAGGTGGGTCGGGCCCGATTCGAGCACGATCTTGCGGATCCGGTCCGATCGCGGGCTGTTCAAGGTGCTGTCCTGAGGCAATTTGTTGCTCCACACATAGACCAGCGTGGCATAGGGCAAATCTTCGCCCGTCAGGGCACGCGCCAGTTCGGACATCATCGCGTTGCGCGTGGACAGCTTGCTGCGGTCGCCGTCAAAGGCCAGCATCACGCGCACCGGCGAGTCGTCGGCATCACGCTGTGTCATGTCGGCATCGGTGATCAGCGCCGGCACCTTCCAGGAAAACTTCAAGGCGCCCAGTCGCTCGGGTTCCACCCGCAACACCTGGCGCAGCAGGCTGGCCGAGGAGTCAGCCTGGGCCTCCACCGCGTCGCGTCCGTCCAGGCGCTGGTACTGGAAATGGGTGATCTGCTTGCCCGGGAAGTGGTGGTTGCGCCAGGGCAGCGGCGCCAGGCCCTCGGGCTGCGAGGCCTGGGCCCAAGGGGATTGGGTGACCGCCTCGGCCGGGTAATCGTGCTCATGCCCGGTCTGGGTGGGTGCCAGGCTGCAGCCGGTCAGCACGCTGGTCAGTGCGCTGACCAATGCGGTCGCGCTCCACACCATGACTGATTTCCAGCGAAGGCCAGGGAGGGCTCCAGACCTGATGCACCGAAGAGATTTGTTGTCCACGCCACACACTCCGTTGAGCTGGAGGGCCATCCAGCAGCTCCAGTTGATGCCTGCAGCTTGAAGACCGTGTGACGGCCTCCGACCGCGTTCCGGGTTCTGCGCTCAGGCGTATCGCTTGTTGCGCAGATTGTTTTTCATTTCCTTGAGCAGGGGCTGCAAGGGGCTGCCGATGCGCAATGCTACGCAGGTGGCCACCACGTCGATGATCATCAGGTGCAACAGGCGCGACACCATGGGGCTGTAGCGGTCATAGCCTTCAGGGTGGTCGGCGGCCAGGTGGATGTGCCCGGCCGAAGCCAGCGGCGAGCCACTGGCGGTGATCACGATGGTGGTGGCGCCGTTCTTGCGCGCAATGTCGGCCGCGTCCATCAGGTCGCGGGTGCGGCCCGAGTTGGAGATGATCACCACGCAATCGCCCGGGCCCAGCAGCGAGGCGCTCATCACCTGCATGTGGCCATCGCTGTAGGCAATCGAGGTGATGCCCAGGCGGAAGAACTTGTGCTGCGCGTCCTGCGCCACGATGCCCGAGTTGCCCACGCCGAAAAATTCAATGCGGCGCCCCGTCTTGTAGGTGCCGGCAATCGCTTCGGCGGCGCGCTCGAGGGCTGTGGTGCTGGCGTCGTTGCGGTACTTCAGGAAGGCCGCCACGGTGTTGTCGATCACCTTCACCAGCACATCGCTGGTCTTGTCGTCGGCATCCACGCTGCGGTGGATGAAGGGCACGCCCTCGCTCACGCTGCCGGCCAGCTTGAGCTTGAAATCAGACAGCCCGTCGTAACCCATGCTGCGGCAAAAGCGCACCACCGTCGGTTTGCTGACGTGGGCCCGGTACGACAACTCACTGACCGGCAGGTTGGCAAAGGCCCGGGGGTCGCTCAGAACCAACTGGGCCACCCGCTGCTCTGCCGGCGCCAAAGAGGACATGGAGGCTTTGATGCGGTCTAGCATGGCAGTGGACTTTCAGTGAGCAAAAAAACAGCGGATTCATGTCGTCAACCATTCAGGGTACAACAAGAATCCGCCTTCCATCCAGGCCTGGGTCGGCTTTTGCGCGTGATCGCGGCGGCTCAGAACAGCTTCTTCTCAGGCCTCTTCGCTCCAGCAATGGCCGTCACGCGCGATCATGGCGCTGGCGGCACTGGGTCCCCAGGTGCCTGCGGCGTAGGGGCGGGGGGGCATCTGGCCAGCCTGCCAGTGCTCCAGGATCGGTTGTACCCATTGCCAGGCCTCTTCCTGCTCGTCGCTGCGCACGAACAGGTTCAGCCGGCCGTCAATCACGTCAAGCAGCAGGCGCTCGTAAGCACCGACCCGCTCGTTGCCGAAGCGCTTGTCGAAATCCAGATCCAACTGCACCGGCGCCAGCGTCTGCGTGGCCCCGGTGCTTGAGGCCGTGGTGTTGCGCTGGGTTCGCCCTTCGGCCAGCAGGTGCAGCTCCAGCCCGTCACGCGGCTGCAGGTTGATCACCAGCTTGTTGGCGGCACCGATCGGGGCCTTGAAGATCGGGTGCGGTGTGGGGCGGAAGTTGACCGTGATGTGGGCCTCCCGCGCCGCCAGCCGCTTGCCGGTGCGGATGTAGAAAGGCACGCCGGCCCAGCGCCAGTTCTCGATCTCGGTGCGCAAGGCCACGTAAGTCTCGGTGTCGCTGTCGGTCGGTACGCCGGCCTCGTCCAGGTAGCCTGGAACGGCCTTGCCGTGGCGTGAGCCGGCGCTGTACTGGCCCCGGATCACGTGTTGTGTCAGGGTCTCGGGCGTCCAGGCCTTGAGTGAGCGCAGCACTTTCAGCTTTTCGTCGCGGATCGCATCGGCGTGGGCATTGATCGGCGGCTCCATGGCGATCGCGCACAGCAACTGCAAAGCGTGGTTCTGCACCATGTCGCGCAGGGCGCCCGTGCTGTCATAGAACTGGCCGCGCTTTTCCACCCCCAGGTCTTCGGCGATCGTGATCTGGATGTTGGCGATGTTCTCGCGCCGCCACAGCGGCTCGAACAAGGCGTTGCCAAAACGCAGCGCAAACAGGTTCTGCACCGCGGGCTTGCCCAGGTAATGGTCGATGCGGAAGATCTGCCGCTCGCCAAAGGCACGCCCCACGGCCGCATTGATCGCGCGGTTGGAGGCCAGGTCGTGGCCCAGGGGTTTTTCGAGCACCACCCGGGTGCGCGGGGTGTTCAGGCCCGCTGCAGCCAACTGCTCGACCACGGTGGTGAACAGGGCGGGCGCCGTGGCCACGTACATCACCACCGTGGCGGCATCGCGCTCGGCCAGTGTGCTGGCCAGTGCCTGGTAGTCCTCGGGTTGGGACAGGTCCATGCGCACGTAGTGCAGCAAGGCCGCAAAACGCGCGAACTCTTCGGGGTTGGGCTGCTTCGGGCCGTCAACTTCGCGAAAGCGTGTCTCGATCAGACTGCGATATTGTTCGTCTGTGAGTTTGTCACGAGCGACGCCTATGATCCGACCGCCATCTGGCAGCGAACCATGTCGGAACGCCTGGAACAGGGCAGGCATCAGCTTGCGCCAAGCCAAGTCGCCGGTGCCGCCAAACAGGATCAGGTCGAAGCTCGCAGGCTTCACAATGTCAGGGGTGCTTTGCATGGCTCGGTAATGTAATTTGGTTTCGTAACTGAGTTTCTTGGTTTTTCCTGAAAACGCCAGGAAATTTGCAGTTCTTGTATTTTGTATTGAGATGTCGATGTAATCAAGTTACCATTTCGGCTTTGCGGGCATGAACAAGATTATTTTTTCAGGATGCCATGAACCAACTCGACGCACTTCGCCAGTTCACCACGGTGGTGGCCGATACCGGTGACTTCAAGCAACTGGGCGCTTTCCGCCCGCAAGATGCCACAACCAATCCTTCCCTGATCCTCAAGGCCGTGCAAAAGCCTGAGTATCAGCCGCTGCTGGCCCAGACCGTGCAGCATTTCCGTGACCGTCCCCTGGACGAGATCATGGACCGCCTGCTGGTGGCCTTCGGCCGCGAAATCCTGGCCCTGATCCCGGGGCGGGTCTCCACCGAAGTCGATGCCCGCCTGAGCTTTGACACGGCGGCCACCGTGGCCCGGGCCGAACGCCTGATCGAGCTCTACCAGGCCGCTGGCCTGCCCACCGACCGGGTGCTGATCAAGATCGCAGCCACCTGGGAAGGCATCCAGGCGGCGGCCCAGTTGGAGCGCAAGGGCATCCACACCAACCTCACCCTGTTGTTCTCGTTCTGCCAGGCCGTGGCTTGCGGCCAGGCGCGGGTGCAATTGATCTCTCCCTTTGTGGGCCGCATCTACGACTGGTACAAGAAGTCGGCGGGCGCCCAGTGGGACGAAGCGGCTTCTTCAGGGGCCAATGACCCGGGCGTGCAGTCGGTTCGCAAGATCTACGAGTACTACAAGCATTTCGGCATTGCCACCGAAGTGATGGGCGCCAGCTTCCGCAACCTGGGCCAGATCACCGCATTGGCTGGTTGTGACTTGCTCACCATCGCGCCCGATCTGCTGGCCCAGTTGGCGGCCAGTGAGGCGCCGCTTGTCCGCTCGCTCGACGCCGAGGCCGCCAAATCGCTGCCGCTGAACCCGATCCAGTACGACGAAGCCAGTTTCCGTTTTGCCCTCAACGAAGATGCCATGGCCACCGAAAAGCTGGCCGAAGGCATCCGGGCCTTTGCGGCTGATGCCATCAAACTCGAAAAGCTGATGCTCGCGGTTTGAGGCCTCCCTGGGCCCGGTCTTGCGCCGGGCCATCCGATGTTCGACCCGACCCACTCAAGGACTGTATGAAACAGCGACTTCGCTGCGACGAGACCCCTGCCTGGCCCCAACTGCTGTCGTACTTCGAGCAGCACGGGCGTCACTTTGACGTGCGTGCCGATTTCGAACGCGATCCGGCGCGTTTTTCACGCTTCAGCCTGAGCGCGCCGCATGTTTTTGCCGATCTCTCGAAGAACCGAATCGACGCCCAGGCCGAGGCCTTGCTGATGCAGCTGGCGCGTGAGACCGGGCTGGAGGCGCACCGCGATGCGATGCTGGCAGGTGAGGCCATCAACAGCACGGAGGGCCGGGCGGTCATGCACCACCTGCTGCGCAATCAGCACTGCACGGATCCGGATGGGGCGGTGCTGCCGGTGTTCCAGGGGACCGTGGCCGATGCGGCCATGCCCGACGTCAACAGCACCTTGCGCGACATGCTGGCCTTTGCCGAGAGCGTACGGGCCGACACCCAGATCACCGACATCGTGAACATCGGCATTGGTGGCTCCGACCTGGGGCCGCAGATGGCCGTGGTGGCCCTGCAGGCGCATGCGCTGCCGGGCAAGCGATTCCACTTTGTCTCGAATGTCGATGGCGATGAGCTGGGCGAGGTGCTGGAGCAGATCGACCCGGCGCACACCCTGTTCCTGGTGGCCTCCAAGACTTTCACCACCCGCGAGACCATGACCAACGCCCACAGTGCGCGGCGTTGGTTTCTTGAGCAGGGCGGGGCAGATCTGGCACGCCACTTCGTGGCACTGACCACCAACCTGGAGGCCGCCCAGGCCTTTGGTATCCGCACCACCTTCGGCTTTCGGGACTGGGTGGGGGGGCGCTATTCGATGTGGTCGGCCATTGGCCTGCCGCTGGCCATCGCCATCGGGGCCCCCGGCTTCCAGGCCCTGCTGGGCGGTGCCCACGCCATGGACCTGCACTTTGCCCAGACGCCACTGGAGCGCAACCTGCCGGTGCGCCTGGGCCTGCTCGATGTCTGGTACCGCAACTTTCATGGCTTTGCCAGCCGCAGCGTGGCGCCTTACCACCACGGCTTGCGCCGTCTGCCCGCCTACCTGCAGCAGCTTGAGATGGAGAGCAACGGCAAGCGGGTCGACCTGCAGGGGCGCAGCCTGGGCTTCAGCACCTCGCCCGTGGTCTGGGGCGAGCCCGGCACCAATGGCCAACATGCTTTCTTCCAGATGATCCATCAGGGCACCGACATCGTGCCCGTCGAGTTCATCGCCGTGCGCGAGCCGGCGCATGACCTGCCGGGCCACCATGCCCAGTTGGTGGCCAACGCCCTGGCCCAGGCCCAGGCCCTGTTGCAGGGGCGCAGTGATGCCGGCGGACACCGGCACTTTCCGGGCAACCGACCCAGCACCTTCTTTGTGCTGGAGCGCATGGACCCGGCCACCCTGGGCGCGCTGGTGGCGCTTTACGAGCACCGCGTCTTCGTCAGTGGTTCGGTGTGGGGCATCAACAGTTTTGACCAATGGGGGGTCGAGCTGGGCAAGCAATTGGCCCAAGACATCCAGCCCCGCCTGGCCACGGGTGATGTGCGCGGGCTGGACGCGTCCACGGCCGGTCTGCTGCGCCAGTTCCGTCCGCGTTTCTGACGCCTTCAGAAAAACGCTGGCTTCAGCCCACCGGCAGGCGCAGGCCCACCTGCAGCCCGTGCGGCTGCAGCGTTTGGGCAAAGACCTGGCCGCGGTGGCGTTGGGCAATCTCTTCGACGATGGCCAGCCCCAGGCCGCAACCGCCCGCCTTCTCACTGCCCCGCCAGAAGCGCTGGAACAGATGGGGCAGTTGCTCCTCGGGCACACCAGGCCCGTTGTCCTCGACGGACAGTTCGACCTGAGCCGGGCCCTGCGGACGCACCCGCACGGTCACCACACTGCCGGGGCCGGCATAGTGCAAGGCGTTGTCCAGCAGATTGCTCAAGGCCTCGCGCAGCAGCAATGGGTTGCCTGGCAGGCTCAGATGCTCTTCCCCCTCGTAGCCCAGGTCCACGCCAGCGGCCAGGGCCCGGGCGGTCCAGTCACGGGCCACCTCGCGGGCCAGGTTGGGCAGGTCCAGCGGTTGCAGCTCCACCGTCGTCTCTGAACGGGCCAGTTGCAGCAACTGGTGCACCAGGTGGGCACTGCGCTGGGCCGCGGCACGCACCTTGATCAGGCGCTCTCGGGCCGGCGAGTCCTGCATCTCGTGCAGGGCCAGGTCGGTTTGCCCGATCAGGCCGGCCAGGGGGGTGCGCAGCTGGTGGGCGGCGTCGTTGAGAAACTGCTTTTCCTTGACCTGCCCCTTGGCCACCGCCGCCAGCAGGCGGTTGATGGTGCTGGCCAGCGAATGCACCTCTTGCGGTGCGGTGCTCAGGGCCACGCTGGGCAGGGGCTCGTGGCCGGGTTGCGGGCTGGCGCCGATCAGTTCGATCTCGGCCTCCAGCCGCTTCAGCGGGCGCAGGCCCCGCAGTACCCCGGCATAGACCAGTGCACTCAGCACCAGACCCATCAGCCCCATGGGCAGCAGGATCTTTTCCAGCAACTCGTGGGCGATGCGCTCGCGCACCGTCAGGCTCTGGGCCACCTGCACGCGCAGGCGCTGCTTGCTGCCCGGCGAGCCGTAATCCACCTCCAGGGACACCACGCGCACCGGGCGTTCATCCACCACCCCCGCGTAGAGCACGGCTTCGCCGGGCTCGGCCTGGGCCTTGTCGGCCGGGGGCGGCGGCAATTGCGCATTGCCCAGCAGGAAACGACCCGGGGGCGAGGACACCATGTAGCTGATGCGGTCGGCCGGGTCTTGCTCCAGGATGTCCTGGGCCGCCTTGGGAAAGTCCACCAGCAGCCCATCGCCGATCGGCTTGATCTGCCGCGCCAGGGCCTTGACCGACTGGGTCAGGCTCTGATCGATGCCGCGCTCGCCGTTTTCAAGGGCCACGCGCCAGGCCAGCACGCCCCCAGTCAACCACAGCACCAGTTGCGGCAGCAACAGCCACAGCAGCAACTGCCGTTTGAGGGAGACCCCGGGCAGGGGCGGCGGGCGGGCCATGGGGGGCGCTTCAGGCCGGGGGCTTTTCAAGCATGTAGCCCAGGCCCCGGATGTTGCGGATGTTCAGGTTCGAGGGGTCCAGCTTCTTGCGCAGCCGATGCACATACACCTCAAGTGCATTCGAGTTCAAGGGCGCCGCAGCCTGACCCGGCTCGGGCGGCACCGCGCGCCAGGCGGCCAGCACGTCGTCACGGGTCACCACTTCGCCGCAGCGGTTGACCAGCAACTCCAGCAGTTCCCATTCGCGCTGGGTCAGCTCGAGGGCTTCGTCGGCCAGGGTGGCCTCGCGGGTCTGGGGGTCGATGCGCAGCGGCCCCACGGTGCTCCAGTGGCCGGTGGCTCCCGCCGTGGCCTGCGAAAAGGCGGGCAGTCGGGCGCGCCGCAGCATGGCTTGCAGCCGGGCCTGCAGTTCGACCATGTTGAAAGGCTTGGTCATGTAGTCGTCGGCCCCGGCGTTCAGCCCCTGCACGCGGTCGTCCAGACCGTCGCGTGCCGTCAGGATCAGCACCGGCAGGCCGCTCAGCTTCTTGCGCGCCCAGGGCAGCAGGGTCAACCCGTCTTGTCCGGGCAGGCCCAGATCGAGAATCATGCCGTCGATGCCCTCGCGCCCGAGCACGGCCTGGGCTTCGGCCACGCTGCCCGCGCTGCGCACCGCATAGCCCAATTGCAGGAGTTGCCCGGTCAGGGCATCGAGCAGGAGTTCGTCGTCTTCAACGATCAGGATCGTGATCATCGTTTGAGCATATCAAAGGCCATGGCCTGAGCTGGTGGCTTTCTGGCCTGCTTTGCGCGGGCTGAGCGCAGGGGGCGACGCGGTGGGCCGGTCTCTTAGGGGTAAGTCCTGATGGGGGCATTCATTATTTTAATTAAATTAATGAACGCGATGCGGCGAGTGACACGCCCACGTGTGAGAGATGATCCAACACTACAAAGGAGATGAGGGCATGTTCAAGTTGTCGAAACTTGCCGCACTGGCGGTGGCTGCCGGCGCCGCGCTGTCGGTGCAAGCCGGTGAGGTGGAAGTCCTGCATTACTGGACTTCAGGTGGCGAAGCCAAATCGGCTGCCGAACTCAAGAAGATGATGCAGGCCAAGGGCCACACCTGGCGCGACTTCGCCGTGGCCGGCGGTGGTGGTGACAGCGCGATGACGGTGCTCAAGAGCCGCGTCGTGTCGGGCAACCCGCCTTCGGCCGCCCAGGTCAAGGGCCCAGCCATCCAGGAATGGGCCGCCGAAGGCGTGCTGGCCAACATGGACAGCGTGGCCAAGGCCGAGAAGTGGGACGAGTCGCTGCCCAAGGTCGTGGCCGACGTGATGAAGTACAAGGGCAGTTATGTGGCCGCACCGGTCAACGTGCACCGCGTGAATTGGCTGTGGGCCAGTTCCGACGCCCTCAAGAAGGCCGGCGTGGCCGCCATGCCCAAGACCTGGGACGAGTTCTTTGCCGCGGCCGACAAGCTCAAGGCAGCCGGCCTGGTCCCGGTGGCCCACGGGGGCCAGAACTGGCAGGACTTCACCACCTTCGAGTCGGTGGTGCTGGGCGTTGGGGGTGCCAAGTTCTACCAGGACGCCCTGGTCAAGCTCGACGACAAGGCCTTGGGCAGCGACACCATGAAGAAGTCGCTCGAAACCTTCCGCCGCGTCAAGTCGTATGTCGACCCCGGCTCGCCGGGGCGTGACTGGAACCTGGCCACCGCCATGCTGATCCAGGGCAAGGCGGGCTTCCAGTTGATGGGCGACTGGGCCAAGGGCGAATTCGTGGCCGCGGGCAAGGTGCCTGGCAAGGACTTCATGTGTGCCGCAGCCCCGGGCACGGCCAGCAGCTTCACCTTCAATGTGGACTCGTTCATCCTGTTCAAACTCAAGGAGGCCAGTGCCCAGAAGGCTCAGAGCGATCTGGCTGCGGCCATCATGAGCCCGGAGTTCCAGGAGGTGTTCAACCTCAACAAGGGCTCGATCCCGGTGCGCCTGGGCATGAAGATGGACAAGTTTGATGACTGCGCCAAGCTGTCCTCGAAAGACTTCGTCGAATCTGCCAAGGGTGGCGGGTTGGTGCCCAGCATCGCGCACGGCATGGCCGTGGCCCCAGCGGCCGAAGGTGCCCTCAAGGATGTGGTCAGCCAGTTCTGGAATGACGACAAGGTCAGCGTGGCCGACGCCATGAAGAAGATCGCTCAGGCCGCCAAGACGCGGTAAGCCCCGGGGCACGTTCCGCCCCATCCCCTTTTGCACAACCGTTCCCCGGCAGACCCGGCGGCCCAGGCCGACCGGTCGGGCGAAGCCATGCCCGGGCACGGCCAGAACACCTCTTGAATTCGGAGACCTAGACATGAACAAACATTCCCCCTCCCTGTGGCAACTGGCCCCTGCGGCCTTGCTGGCCTGCAGCGTGAGCGCTCAGGCGGCTGACCCGGCTCCCCTGTCAGAAGCCACCACCCAGCAGATCGAGGCTGTGGTCAAAAAGACCCTGGACGACAACGGCGTGCAGCTGTTCGGCTACGGCCGTGGCGGCTTCTACTCGGCTTCGGGCAATCAGCAAAAAGGCCAATACCAGCTCGGTGGCGACCTGCAGCATTACCGCCTGGGCAATGAGGGTGACAACTACATCGAGTTCGGCATCGGCAAGAAATGGGACCTCGGTGGCGGCCTGAAGTGGGGCACCTACTACATGCCCAAGGTGTACAACGGCAACACCGGCACGGCCCAGGTGTACGCCGACATCACCGGCCTGGAGTTCGCCCCTGACCTGACCCTGTGGGCCGGCCAGCGCTACCACCGTATCCAGGACATCCACATCCTGGACAACTGGCTGATGCAGGACGGTGACAACTACGGCGCCGGTGTGGATGGCATCCGCGTGGGCAGCAAGGCCCGCCTCAATCTGGCGATCTACACCCAGGGCTCGTCAGACAACAGCAACGCCAGCAGCAACAATGCGCGCCGCGCCAACTTTCAGCTGCGCGACCTGCCGGTCAACCCGGGCGGTCGTCTGACCTTGACCGGCGCCACGATCAACGGGCGCTTCGGCATCGGCCAGAACGGTGGTGCCCTGGGCCTGTTGCACAACCAGGCCGACTTTCTGCTGCCGGGCCTGAACAACTCGCTGTTTGTCCAGACCTCCTCGGGCCACGCAGGCCTGGATGGCAAGTTTTACGGCCTGGACAACGCCGGGGTAGCCCAGGCCGGCGCCAAGCAAACCCGCATTGCCGAGGTCATCGACTGGCAACTGGGTGCCTTCGGTGGCCAGGCGCTGGCCAGCTACCAGACGGTCGAACCGGACAACGCCGCCAAGTACAAGGACACCTCGATCGGGGGGCGCATGTCTTACGGTGTGGCGCGCAATGTGAAAGTACTGCTCGACGTGGGCATCACCTCGCGGGCCATCGATGGGCAAGCCACCCAGCACCTCAACAAGGGCACCCTGGCCGTGGCCTTCTCGCCCGACAACAAGTTCTGGACCCGTCCTGAATTTCGCGTCTACCTGAGCCGCTTCAACTGGAACACGGCCGCAGGCGCCGCCAACGCTGCCACCTTCGGCGCGGGTGGCCGCAGCAGTGCCACCACGGTGGGGGCACAGGTCGAGTACTGGTGGTAATCGGGTATGCCGGGGGCAGGGCGACTGCCCCCGGTCTGCGGGTTGGTTCTCCAAGGCGTGATCCGCCTTTTGATGCGGGAGCGCCTGGTGCTCCCGCCTTTTTTGCTTGAAGGGCCTTTGGCATGTCGATGCCCCGTGAGTCATGAAAAATTCCTTTGAAAACTGGCTGCCCCGCCTGGTGGTGGCCCCCGCCTTCGTGCTGGGCTTTGCCTTCATCTATGGCCTGATGGCCTGGAACGGCCTGCTCAGCCTGTCGGCCTCGCGCATGCTGCCCAACTACGAATGGGTGGGCCTGATGCAGTACGACAAACTCTGGGCCATGGACCGCTGGTGGCTGGCCCTGCAGAACCTGGCCATCTTCGGCGGCGGCTACGTGCTGGGCTCGCTGGCCATCGGCGTGGTGCTGGCCGTGCTGCTGGATCAGAAGATCCGCGCCGAAGGCGCCTTGCGCACCATCTACCTCTACCCCATGGCGCTGTCCTTCATCGTGACGGGCACGGCCTGGAAGTGGCTGCTCAACCCCGAACAAGGTCTGCAGCAACTGGTGCGCGGCTGGGGTTTCGAGCATTTCACCTTCGACTGGCTGGTCAGCACCGATCACGCCATCTACTGTGTGGTGATCGCCGGCATCTGGCAGAGCGCGGGCTTTGCCATGGCCTTGTTCCTGGCCGGCCTGCGTGGGGTGGACGACAGCATCATCAAGGCCGCCCAGGTGGACGGCGCCTCGCTGCCCCGCATCTACTGGCGCATCGTGCTGCCGGCATTGCGCCCGGTGTTCTTCAGCACGCTGATGGTGCTGTCGCACCTGGCCATCAAGAGCTTCGACCTGGTCATGGCCCTGACCGCCGGTGGGCCCGGTTACGCCAGCGATGTGCCGGCCACCTTCATGTACACCATGTCCTTCTCACGCGGGCAGATCGGCCTGGGTGCCGCCAGCGCCACCATGATGCTGGCCACCGTGGCCGCCCTGGTGGTTCCCTACCTTTACAGCGAATTGCGGAGCAAGCCCCATGAGCGCTAAATCCTTGCTGGCGCGGCTGCTGGTCTACCTGACCTTGCTGGCTGCTGCCGTGTTCTTTTTGTTGCCGCTGTACGCCATGCTGGTGACCTCGCTCAAGACGGCCGAAGAGATCCGGGCCGGCGACCTGCTGGCCCTGCCCCAGTCGCTGAACTGGGCGTCCTGGTCCATCGCCTGGTCTCAGGCCTGCACCGGGGTGGACTGCAACGGCCTGCGGCCCTTCTTCTGGAACTCGGTCAGCATGGCCGTGCCGGCCGTGATGATCTCTACCGTGTGGGGCGCCCTGAACGGCTATGTGCTCAGCCTGTGGAAGTTCCGTGGCAGCGACACCTTGTTCGGCCTGCTGCTGTTCGGCGTGTTCATGCCCTTCCAGGTGGTGCTGCTGCCCATGAGCCAGGTGCTGGGCTGGCTGGGCATCTCCAGCTCGATCGGCGGCCTGATCCTGGTGCACTGCCTGGCGGGGCTGGCCGGCACCACGCTGTTCTTCCGCAACTACTACAGCGCCATTCCACGTGAACTGGTCAATGCAGCGCGCATCGACGGGGCCAGCTTCTGGCAGATCTTCTGGCGCATCGTGCTGCCGCTGTCCACCCCGATCGTGATGGTCACGCTGATCTGGCAGTTCACCAACATCTGGAACGACTTTCTGTTCGGTGTCACGTTCTCGGGCACCGACTCCAAGCCCATCACCGTGGGCCTGAACAACCTGGCCAACACGTCCAGCAGCGTCAAGGCCTACAACGTGGACATGGCGGCCGCCATCATCGCGGGCCTGCCGACCATGGCCATCTACGTGCTGGCAGGCAAATTTTTTGTGCGCGGGCTCACGGCCGGCGCGGTCAAGGGTTGAGAGGTAAGGCAAATGGCTTCATCGTTGCAAATTTCGGGCATCAACAAGCGCTACGGTCGTGGCGACAGCAGTGTCGAGGTGCTCAAGCGCATCGACATCCATGTCGAGCCCGGCGAGTTTCTGATCCTGGTGGGCCCTTCGGGCTGTGGCAAATCCACCCTGCTCAACATCATTGCGGGGCTGGACGACCCCAGCGAAGGCGAGATCCGCATCGGCGATCGCAACGTGGTGGGCATGCCCCCGCGCGACCGCGACATCGCCATGGTGTTCCAGAGCTATGCGCTCTACCCCACGCTCAGCGTGGCCGACAACATCGGCTTTGCCCTGGAAATGCGCAAGATCCCCAAGGTAGAGCGCCAGGCCCGCATTGCCCAGGTGGCCGCCATGCTGCAGATCGAACACCTGTTGGACCGCCGGCCCAGCCAGCTCTCGGGCGGGCAACGCCAGCGCGTGGCCATGGGCCGGGCCCTGGCCCGGCAGCCCCAGCTGTTCCTGTTTGACGAACCCCTGTCCAACCTGGACGCCAAGCTGCGCGTCGAAATGCGGGCCGAGATCAAGCGCCTGCACCAGACCAGCGGCATCACCAGCGTCTACGTCACCCACGACCAGGTCGAGGCCATGACCCTGGGCTCGCGCATCGCGGTGATGAAGGGTGGCGTGGTGCAGCAACTGGGCACCCCCGACGAGATCTACAACCACCCGGCCAACACCTATGTGGCCACCTTCATCGGCTCGCCCACCATGAACCTGGTGCGCGGCCGGCAACACGGTGGCAGTTTCGAGATGCTGGGCCAGTCGCTGCCCCTGGCAGGCCCGGTCGGCGCTGTGGCGCCGGGGCAGGAGCTGCTGCTGGGCGTGCGGCCCGAGCACCTGCTGCTGGACGACGCCTCGCCCTGGCGTGGCGAGGTCAGCGTGGTCGAGCCCACCGGCCCCGACACCTATGTGGTGGTCGACACCTCGTCGGGCACCCTGACCCTGCGCACCGGCGCCCAGACCCGGGTGCGCCCGGGCGATCGGGTCGGCATCGCGGTGGCGCCCGGCCACGCCCACTGGTTCGATGGGGCCAGCGAAATGCGTCGGGCCTGACATGGCGCCCGATCCGACGGTGCCCCCGCTGCTGGGCCCGCACCACGTCGCGCTGATCTGCAGCGATGTGCGGCGGTCACGCGACTTCTACACCCGGGTGCTGGGCCTGCCCGTGCTGCACGAGCAGTACCGGGCCGAGCGCCAGTCGCACAAGATCGACCTGGCCCTGCCCGATGGCACCCAACTGGAGCTGTTCTCGTTTCCCTCACCGCCGGCGCGGCCTTCGCGGCCCGAAGCCTGTGGCCTGCGCCACCTGGCCTTGCGTGTGGCCGACCTGGCCGCCTGGGTGGCCCATCTGCAGGCCCAGGGCGTGCCGGTCGAGCCGCTGCGCACCGACGAAGTGACCGGTGCCACCTTCACCTTTTTCGCCGACCCCGACGGCCTGCCGATCGAGTTGGTGCAGCCGGTCTGATCATCGGAACAAGCCTGATCGATCAGGCACAAAAAAAGGGCCGCATCGCTGCGGCCCTTTTTGTTTGGAGCTGGAAGGCTCAGGCAGGCATTACATGCCCATGTCGCCCATGCCGCCCATGCCGCCCGGCATGGCCGGAGCTGCGGACTCGTCCTTCGGAGCTTCGGCCACCATGCACTCGGTGGTCAACAGCAGCGAAGCCACCGATGCGGCGTTTTGCAGCGCGGTGCGGGTCACCTTGGTCGGATCCAGGATACCCATTTCGATCATGTCGCCATAGGTGTCGTTGGCAGCGTTGAAGCCGTAGTTGCCCTTGCCATTCAGCACGGCGTTCACGACCACGCTCGGCTCGCCGCCGGCGTTGTACACGATTTCGCGCAGGGGGGCTTCGATGGCCTTCAGGATCAGCTTGATGCCGGCGTCTTGATCGGCGTTGTCGCCCTTGATCTCGCCAGCAGCTTGCTTGGCGCGCAGCAGAGCCACGCCACCACCGGCCACGATGCCTTCTTCCACAGCAGCGCGGGTGGCGTGCAGGGCGTCTTCAACGCGGGCCTTCTTTTCCTTCATTTCGACTTCGGTGGCAGCACCCACCTTGATCACGGCCACGCCGCCGGCCAGCTTGGCCACGCGTTCTTGCAGCTTTTCGCGGTCGTAGTCGCTGGTGGCTTCTTCGATCTGCACGCGGATTTGCTTCACGCGGGCTTCGATGTCAGCAGCAGCGCCGGCGCCGTCGATGATGGTGGTGTTTTCCTTGCCCACTTCGATGCGCTTGGCTTGGCCCAGGTCAGCCAGGGTCACCTTTTCGAGCGACAGGCCGACTTCTTCAGCGATGACCTTGCCACCGGTCAGGATGGCGATGTCTTCCAGCATGGCCTTGCGACGGTCGCCGAAGCCAGGGGCCTTCACAGCCACCACCTTCAGGATGCCACGGATGGTGTTCACCACCAGGGTCGCCAGGGCTTCGCCATCGACTTCTTCAGCGATGATCAGCAGCGGACGGCCCGACTTGGCCACTTGCTCCAGGGTCGGCAGCAGGTCGCGGATGTTGCTGATCTTCTTGTCGAACAGCAGCACGAAGGGGTTGTCCAGCAAAGCGGCTTGCTTTTCCGGGTTGTTGATGAAGTAGGGCGACAGGTAGCCGCGGTCGAACTGCATGCCTTCAACGACGTCGAGTTCGTTGTTCAGCGACTTGCCGTCTTCCACGGTGATCACGCCTTCCTTGCCGACCTTGTCCATCGCGTCAGCGATGATCTGGCCGATGGACGAATCGCTGTTGGCCGAGATCGAGCCGACTTGAGCGATTTCCTTGGAGGTGGTGGTGGCCTTGGTGGCCTTCTTCAGCTCTTCGACCAGGGCTGCAACAGCCTTGTCGATACCGCGCTTCAGGTCCATCGGGTTCAGGCCGGCGGCCACGTACTTGGAGCCTTCGCGCACGATGGCTTGGGCCAGCACGGTGGCGGTGGTGGTGCCGTCACCAGCGTTGTCGCTGGTCTTGGAGGCCACTTCCTTCACGAGCTGGGCGCCCATGTTCTGCAGCTTGTCCTTGAGTTCGATTTCCTTGGCCACGGACACACCGTCCTTGGTCACGGTCGGGGCGCCGAACGAGCGTTCCAGCACCACGTTGCGGCCCTTGGGGCCCAGGGTCACTTTGACTGCGTTGGCCAGGATGTTCACACCCTCGACCATGCGAGCGCGGGCTTCACCGCCGAAGACGACGTCTTTTGCTGCCATGTTGTTTTCTCCGAATTCAGTAAATGGATTGAGCGGGGATCAGGTAGAAATTACTTTTCGACGACGGCGAAAAGATCTTCTTCCTTCATGACCAGCAACTCATCGCCGCCGACCTTGACGGTCTGGCCGCTGTACTTGCCGAACAGAACGCGATCGCCAACCTTGACGGCCATGGCGCCCAGTTCACCCTTGTCGTTCTTCTTGCCGGGGCCGACGGCCAGCACTTCGCCTTGATCAGGCTTTTCAGCGGCGTTGTCGGGGATCACGATGCCGGAGGCAGTCTTGGTTTCGTTTTCCAGGCGCTTGACGATCACG
The DNA here is from genome assembly GCF_058791075.1 of Curvibacter sp. EU05-FHT14A10. Taxonomy (NCBI): domain Bacteria; kingdom Pseudomonadati; phylum Pseudomonadota; class Betaproteobacteria; order Burkholderiales; family Comamonadaceae; genus Curvibacter; species Curvibacter sp. EU05-FHT14A10. The sequence continues at coordinate 341,385 of NZ_JBYTDE010000005.1, read as the reverse complement.
CGATCGTGCAGAGGACGAAGGTTCATTGCATCTCCTGAGAGCAAAAAGGGGTTTCACAATCGACCGGTGCACCGCCCACGGCGGGCACCATCAACTCAGCGAGCGGCCAGTGCTGTCAACACTCGGCTGTTAGCACTCAACCGCTTCGAGTGCTAATCATAAGGGCTTTTGCTTGGCTTTCAAGAGGGGCAGATGTCGGGATTCCGCGGGTTCGGTACTTTTCTCATTCAATTCTGAATTCACCAGATTGCGGCATGGTTTCATGCTGGGCAACATGTAACCGTTCATGCAAGCAACGGAGGCACCATGCCGTCGATTCAAGAATCCAAGGTCGCACGGCATCGTGAGCGGATGCGTGCGGCGGGGCTGCGGCCCGTCCCGTTCTGGGTGCCCGACACGCGCTCACCTGAGTTCGCGGAGCAAGTGAGCAAGCAGTGCAAGAGCCTGAATGGCGACCCGACAGAAAAGGAGTTTTTGCACTTCACGGAAGCGGCTGCAACGCATGTTGAGGGCTGGGAGTGATACATCGGGGCGACCTCGTGACGGTTTCATTGCAGGGCGACTTCGACAAACCCCGGCCGGCCTGGGTCACTCAATCAGACCTGCTCATGGACCTGGACAGCATCGTGCTGAATCGCCCTGGGTTTGAACGGTCCCTACGACCTGGCCATGAGCGCCCCCGCGATCACACACAAGGCCAGCAGCGACAGGCCAAAGCCCAGCGCAGCGGTGGCCAGTCCGAACAGGCCCACGGCCAGGCCGGCCAGCACGGCCGGCACGCTGAAGGCCAGGTAGCTCAGCGAGAAAAAGCCAGCCATCAGGGCGCCGCGCTCCTCGGGCTGCGCCAGGCTCACCAGGCTGCGCACCGAGCCATTGAAGGCCGCGCCAAAACCCAGGCCGGCCACCACGGTGCCGCCAAACAGGGCCGCGCCGCTGGGCAGCACCATGCCGATCAGGGTGATTGCCAGCCCCAGGCCCAAGGCCACCGTCCCGCCCAGCAGGGCGGTGTGGGCCGGTTTTTGGCGCACCCCCAAGATGGCCACGGCGCCGGTCAGCACCAGGCAGGTGATCAGCGCACCCCCCACAAGGGGTTGAGGGCTGCCGGTCACCAGGCGGGCCAGGCTGGGGCCCAGCGACAGGTAGAAGCCTCCCAGGGCCCATTGGGCGGTATTGACCGGCAGGATGCGCAGCAGGGTCGGGCGCGCGGCGGCGGGCAGGGCGATGCGGGGCCACAGCGTGCGCCAGGGCATGCGGCGGCGCGCCACCGTCTCGGGCAGGCCCAGCGCGGCCAGGGTTTGCAGCGCAAACAGGCCCATCAAGCACTCAAACACCAGCTTCGTGGGGGCCGGCGCAAACTGCACCAGCACGCTGCTGCCCAGTGAACCCAGGGCCATGCCGACCATGGGCGCCACGCTGTTGAGCAGGGCGCCGCGGTCGCGGTCCAGGTCGATCAAGGCGGCACTCAGCGTGCTGGTGGCGATGCCCGTGGCCAGCCCTTGCAGGACACGGGCGGCCAGCAGCCAGGCGACCGAGTCGGCGCACCAGAACAGCGCGGTGGCCCCCATTTCAAGCACCAGGGCCCCGATCAGCACGGCGCGCCGGCCGCGGTAGTCCGACCAACTGCCCAGCACCAGCAGGGCGCCCAGCAGGGCCACGGCGTAGCTGGCAAAGACCAGTGTCAGGGTCAGGGCCGAAAACCCCCAGGCCTCGCGGTACAGCGCATACAGCGGGGACGGGGCGCTGGAGGCCGCCAGAAAGCTCACGACGATGGAGGCCAGCAGGCCCAGGGCTGTCTGCGGGCGCCAGTGGCGAGCTGGGGCGCGGGGGGGAGGGGCGGGGCGAATGGCCATGGTGCTCTTTAAAGCAAATTATTTGCGTTAGTGCATTGGACCACTAACGCATATTTTTTGCTTTAGCATCGTGACATGAACCCCAAAGCTGGTCTCCGCCCTGGCGGTCGCAGTGCCCGCGTGCAGGCGGCCGTGCACCAGGCCGTGCGCGATCTGATCGCCGAGCAAGGGCGATCGGCCCTGACCGTGCCCCTGATCGCAGCGCGCGCCGGCGTCACCCCCTCCACCCTCTATCGCCGCTGGGGCGAGCTGGGTGACTTGCTGGCGGATGTCGCGCTGGACCGTTGGCGCGCCGAGACCGAGCCCGCCGAAACCGGCAGCCTGTTGGGTGACCTGCTGGCCTGGGCCGAGCAGTACCTCGAAGAGATGAGTTCCGAGCCCGGTCGGGTCATGATGAGGGACGTACTGGCAGGCCCCTCGCGCGCGACCCCGGTCTCTTCCACCCCCTCCAGTCAATGCGCGGCTTACCTGCAAAGCCAGCTCGACTTGATTCTTCAGCGCTGGCCATCACCAGGCCAGGTGCTGCCCACCGCGCAAGCCCTGATGGACGGCGTGGTGGCGCCCATCATCTTTCGGGTCTTGTTCGGCCCCGAGCCACCCACCGCTGCGCAGTTGAGGGCCTGGGTGCAGGCCTGCCTGGACCACGCCCAGCGATGAGCACGGCGTCATCCGTCGTTGCCTCCGGGCTGGTCCGGCAGCAGCAGGGGGGGCTGCCCCTGGCCCAGGCACTACCATTGCGCCCATTCACCACGAACCGCCCGTGCACCATGCGTCTCCATGTCGATGAGGAAATCACCTTTCGCAAGCTCGAGGTGCTGTTGGCCTTCATGGAGACCGGCAACCTCACGCGTGCGGCCGAGTTGCTGGACGTCAGCACGGTCAGTGTGCACCGCGCGCTGCATTCGCTGGAGGAGGGGCTGCGCTGCAGCCTGTTCCGGCTGGAGGGCCGCAACCTGCACCCCACCGAGGCGGCCTACGCCCTGGCCGAGGTGGCGCGCGATGTGCTGCGGCGCATGAGCGAGGGCATCAACACCACCCGCAACGTGGCCGGCTACTCGGCCAGCCGCATCCGCATCGGCTCGCTTTACTCGCTCACCGTCAAGACCGTGCCCGAGGTGATCATCGCGCTCAAGGTGCGCAAGGCCGAGCTGATGGCGGAACTGGTGCTGGGCTCCAATGACGACCTGCTGCAGAAGCTGCGCGACGGCGCCATCGATGCCGCCTTGATGGCCCTGCCTCAGGCCGCGCCCGATATCGAGTCCGAGCCCTTGTTTGAAGATGACATCTATTTCGCAGCGCCGGTGGGTTCACGCTACGAATCCCTTGCCGAGGTGGACCTGAGCCAGTGTGCCGACGAACGCTTTGTCAGCCTGGGAGAGGGCTTTGCCACCTACAACGGCTTTCTGCAGTCGTTCAGCGTCGCTGGCTTCACGCCCCATGTGGTGATGCAGACCGGCGACATCTTCTCGCTCATGAACCTGGTCTGCGGCGGCCTGGGGTGCACGCTGCTGCCCGGCCGGGTGCGCGATGTGTTTCCTGACAAGGTGCGCTTCATTCCGCTGCAGCCCCGGTACCTGATGCGCCAGACCATCGCGCTCAACTTCCTGCGCACGCGTGAGCGCGACCCCAACCTGCTCGCCCTCTTGGCCGTCTGTCGCGGGGCCAAGGCCGCCCTGCGCTGAGCGCGCCGGCCCAGGCACCTCATCGCCCCATATCGCCCCTGAGCGGCCTCCCTGTGCCAGGGGCTGCGCCGTTCGTCATAACCGTTGCACGCCGTGAAAACGTTCGTGGCCGAGGTTAATTGATCCCACACGTCTGCCTTCCTACGATGCCAGTCCAGGGGATCACCCCGGCACATCACAACAACGGAGACAGACATGATCATTTTCGGAACCGCCTTGTTGGCGGCCTGCCACCTGCTCGGCATTTTCATCGGTGACCTGCTCGGGCAACTGCTCGGGGTCAAGACCAATGTCGGCGGGGTAGGCATCGCCATGCTGCTGCTGATGGCGGCCCGGCTTTACATGCTCAAGCACAACAAGCTGCCCAAGCTGACCGAACTGGGCGTGGAGTACTGGGGTGCCATGTACATCCCGGTGGTGGTGGCCATGGCGGCGCAGCAGGACATGGTCTCGGCCTTGCGCGGAGGCCCCGTGGCGGTGTTGTCGGCGATCGCGGCGGTGGCCGTGTGCGCGGTGGTGATCGCCCTGATCAACCGGGCCGAGGTGCTTGACCCGGAGGCGCCCGATGCGGCGCAGCTGCACAACCCGCTTGTGGCCGTCCAGGAGTGACACCATGCTCGACATTCTCGAAAAAGCCGCGCTTCACAATGGCCTGGTCACCGCCTTTGCGGTGGTGGGCCTGATCGTTCTGCTGGCCGGGCAGATCTCCAAACACCTGACTTTCGGCCGCGTGCACGGCTCGGCCATCGCCATCGTCATCGGCCTGGGCCTGGCCTACTGGGGCGGCACCCAGACCGGTGGGCACAAGGGGCTGGCCGACCTGTCCTTGTTCGGCGGCATCGGCCTCATGGGCGGCGCCATGCTGCGCGACTTCGCCATCGTGGCCACGGCCTTTGAAGTCCAGCCGCTGGAGGCGCGCAAGGCCGGCCTGATCGGGGTCGTGGCCCTGCTGCTGGGTACCGTGCTGCCCTTCATCGTGGGGGCCGCCATTGCCTGGGGCTTCGGTTACTCGGATGCCGTGAGCATGACCACCATCGGTGCGGGTGCCGTCACCTACATCGTGGGGCCGGTCACCGGGGCCGCCATCGGCGCCAGTCCCGATGTGATGGCCCTCAGCATTGCCACCGGCCTGGTGAAGGCCATCCTCGTGATGGTCGGCACGCCCATGGCGGCGCGCTTTCTGCGCCTCAAGACACCGCGATCCGCCATGGTCTTCGGTGGCCTGGCCGGCACGGTCAGCGGCGTGTCCGCCGGGCTGGCCGCCACCGACCGCAAGCTGGTGCCCTATGGCGCACTGGTGGCCACCTTTCACACCGGCCTGGGCTGTCTGCTCGGCCCCTCGCTGCTGTTTTTTGCCACCAAAGCCCTCGTGGGCTGAGCCCTTGCCATGGAACACAAACACTGGAACACCCAACAAAGCAACCGTCGGTTGCGGCAGACCCGAGCGGCCGAGGCGCTGGGCCCGCAACTGCAGGGCAAGACCGTGGCGGCCCCCGCCATCGGCACCCTGCTGCATGCGGTCATCGAACCCGGTGACCGGGTCTGCCTGGAAGGCAACAACCAGAAGCAGGCCGACTTTCTGGCCCGGGCGCTGACCCAGCTCGACCCGGCCCGGGTGCACGACCTGCACATGGTGCAATCGGTGCTGGCCTTGCCCGAGCACCTGGACCTGTTCGAGAACGGCATCGCTTCGCGGCTCGATTTCTCCTTTTCGGGGCAGCAGGCCGGGCGACTGGCCAAGATGGTGTCGGCGGGCCAGTTGCGCATCGGGGCCATCCACACCTACCTGGAGCTGTTTGCGCGCTACTTTGTCGACCTCACGCCACGGGTCTCGCTGGTCTGCGCCCAGTCGGCCGATGCCCAGGGCAACCTCTACACCGGCCCCAACACCGAAGACACGCCCGCCATCGTCGAAGCCACCGCCTTTCGCCGTGGCATCGTCATCGCCCAGGTCAATGAGCTGGTGGACGCCGTGCCCCGGGTGGACATCCCGGGCGACTGGGTCGACTACGTGGTGCTGGCGCCCAAGCCCAATTTCATCGAGCCCCTGTTCACCCGCGACCCGGCTCAGATCAGCGAGATCCAGGTGCTGATGGCCATGATGGCCATCAAGGGCCTGTACGCCGAGTACGGCGTGCAGCGCCTCAACCACGGCATCGGTTTTGACACCGCGGCGATTGAGCTGCTGCTGCCCACCTATGGCGAGTCGTTGGGCCTCAAGGGCAAGATCTGCAGCCACTGGGCGCTCAACCCCCACCCGGCCCTGATCCCGGCCATCGAAGCCGGCTGGGTCCAGAGCGTGCACTCGTTTGGTTCCGAACTGGGCATGGAAGACTACATCCGCGCCCGCTCCGATGTCTTCTTCACCGGGCCGGATGGCAGCATGCGCAGCAACCGGGCCTTCAGCCAGGCGGCCGGCCACTATGCCTGCGACATGTTCATCGGCAGCACGCTGCAGATCGACCTCAACGGCCACAGCTCCACCGCCACCCTGGGCCGCATCTCGGGCTTTGGCGGCGCCCCCAACATGGGCGCCGATGCGCGGGGCCGACGCCATGTGTCGCCGGCCTGGCTCAAGGCGGGTGCCCAGGCCCGGCAGGGGCGGGGCGGCGTGGCCGCCATGCCGCGCGGCCAGAAGCTGGTGGTGCAGATTGTCGAAACCTTTCGCGAACACATGCAGCCGGCCTTTGTGGATCGGCTCGACGCCTGGCAGCTGGCCGAGCAGGCCGGCATGGAGATCCCGCCCGTGATGATCTATGGCGACGACGTGACCCACATCCTCACCGAAGAGGGCATTGCCAACCTGCTGCTGTGCCGCAGCGACGAGGAGCGCGAGCAGGCCATCCGCGGCGTGGCGGGCTACACCCCCATCGGCCTGGGGCGGGACCGCCGCATGGTCGAGAACCTGCGCGACCGCGGCGTGATCCGGCGCGCCCAGGACCTGGGCATCGACCAGCGCGATGCCACGCGCAACCTGCTGGCGGCGCGCTCCATGCGCGACCTGGTGCGGGCCTCGGGCGGCCTCTACCAGCCACCCAAGCGCTTCCGCAACTGGTAATGCGAATCCCACTGCCAACAAGGTCAACACCATGAGCATTCCCCACGGGCTTGAAGCCCTCCATTTTTCGTTCACCGGCACGCAGCCCGCGGGCCGCTTTGCGCCCGTGCTGGTCGGCGTGGTCGGCTCGGGCAACCTCGAAGTGCTGATCGAGCCCCTGGCTGACGGCGACGGCGCGGCCCCTGGCGCTGCCGGCGAATGCCGCCTCGAGGTCAGCACCTCGGCTCGCGGCTTCGCCCCGATCTGGCGTGCCGTGGCCGAAGACTTCCATGCCCGCCACCCCCTGGGCGGCGTGCGCATTTCCATCAACGACATGGGGGCCACGCCTGCCGTGGTCAACCTGCGGCTGGACCAGGCCGTGGCCCAGATGCGGAGCGCCCAGCCATGAGCCTTGCCAACCCCCTGCAGGCGAGCTTCGCCGAATCCACCGCCCGCGAGCGCGTGCTGCAATTGCTGGATGCGGGCAGCTTCACCGAGATCCTCGGCCCCTCGGCCCGCGTCATGAGCCCCCACCTGGGTCAGTTGGGCGTGCCCTCGTCGTTTGACGATGGCGTGATCGTGGGCGAAGGCCGGCTGGGCGGCCAGCCCGTGCTGGTGGCCGCCCAGGAGGGCGAGTTCATGGGCGGCGGCGTGGGCGAGGTGCATGGCGCCAAGCTCGTGGGCCTGTTCCAGCGCGCGCTGCGCCAGCGACCCGCTGCCGTGCTGGTGCTGGCCGAGTCGGGCGGGGTGCGCCTGCACGAAGCCAATGCCGGCCTGATTGCCGTGTCCGAAGTCATGCGTGCCCTGCTGGCCACGCGCTCAGCCGGCATCCCCACGCTGATGTTGATCGGGGGCGCCAATGGTTGCTTTGGCGGCATGGGCCTGGTGGCCCGCTGCGCCGACCACGTGCTGATGAGCGATGCCGCCCGCCTGTCCATGTCAGGCCCCGAGGTCATCGAGTCGTCGCATGGCGTGGAAGAGTTCGACGCCAAGGACCGGGCCGGGGTGTGGCGCACCACCGGCGGCAAGCACCGCTACCTGACCGGCGATTGCGATGAGCTGGTGGACGACAACATCGGTGCCTTCCGCGAAGCTGCGCTGCACCGGCTGGGCCAGTCCCGCCCCGTGACGCTGGAGGCGCTGGAACAAGAACACGCCTTGCTGGCCGCCCGCCTGGCCGAGCACGGCGACTGCGCCGATGCGGTGGACATCTGGCGCCGCCTGGGCATCGCCGATGCGCCATCGGTGGTCAACCTCGATGCGGCCGAGCTGCGCGCCCTCAAACACCTTGCCCAAGAAGGAGCCCAGCCATGATCTGGACCGATCTGCTTCAAAGCCTGTTCGGTGCGCAGCACCAGGTGCGCCGCGAAGGCGAGCTGTTGCGCGGCACGGCCGAGCTCGACGGCCATACCCTGGCCGTGGTCGGTACCACCGACCATGCCGCCATCGGCGTCGAGCTGGCCCTGGCCCAGGCCCGTGCGGTGCTCGACACCGTGCGCGACCACCCTGGCCGCCCCATCCTGTTGCTGGTCGACACCCAGGGCCAGCGCCTGCGCCGGCGTGACGAGTTGCTGGGCATCAACCGCTACATGGCCCATCTGGGCCTGTGCATCGAGCTGGCCCGCCAGCGCGGCCACCGCGTGATCGGGCTGGTGTACGACCAGGCGCTGTCGGGCGGCTTCATCACCTCGGGCCTGATCGCCGACGCCTGCTATGCCCTGCCCGAGGCCGAGATCCGCGTCATGCGGCTGCCGGCCATGGCGCGGGTGACCAAGATCGACGAGTCGCGCCTGGCGGCGCTGGCCGAGTCCAATCCCGTGTTTGCCCCAGGGGTCGAAAACTACGTGGCCATGGGCGGCGTGCAGGCCTTGTGGCGCGGTGATCTGGCGGCGCAGCTGCGCGCTGCGCTGGTCCAGGCCCCGACCACGGATGAGCGCGCCCGCGATGGGGCGCAGCGCGGCGGCCGGCGGCTGGCCGCCGAGGTCGCCCGCCGCGTGGCGCAGGCCTGACCCCACGCAGGAGTCGGTCATGCTGCAAATCGAACGCAACAGCCTGGTCTGGCCCACGCCCGAGGGCTGGTCCACACTGCAGGCCCAGGCCTGCCCCGACCCGGTCGCCCAGGCGGTCGTCCAACACTGGCATGCGCAGCGCCTGCCCCTGGTGGTGGGGCGGCAGACCGGCCCGCTGTCCCAGGACGGGGTCACCCTGGGCCTGCCGGCGCCCGCCGAATGGGAGCGGCGCCGGCTCACCTTCACCTTGCCGGTCCGTCAACTGGCCTACAGCGGCCGGTTTCCGAGCCTGTCGGAGGCCACCTTGCGGCAACGCTGGCGACGCCGGGCGCAGGCCCTGGATCAGGCGCTGGGCCGCTGCCTGGATCACGCGGCGGGCGCGGTGCAGGTCTATGGCTCCTTTGGCTGGCAGAGCCTCACGGGCCTGCGCTACCTGCGCGAATCGTCCGACCTCGACCTGCGCCTGGCGGTGCCCGATCTCTCGGCCGCCGAGGCGGTGGTCCGCCTGCTGGCCACGGAGCGCCTGCCCTGCCGCATCGATGGCGAGCTGGTGTTTCCCAGCGGCTGGGCAGTGGCCTGGCGTGAGCTGGGCCAGTTGCTCGATGGCCAGGTACCCCAGGTGCTGGCCAAGCGGCTCGATGGCATTGCGTTGATCGGGCTCGACCCACTGCAGCTGCGGGCCGAGGCCCTGCCGGCCTGACGCCATGTCCTTGCTCGATTCTTCAAACCCATCGCTGGACGCTGCCGCCGCCCGGCTGGCCCGCGAGGCCGTGCGCGCCCTTTACGCCGAACTGGTGCTTGAGCCCAAGCCCGGCCTGGTCTCGCTGCGCGACAACGGCAGCCACCATGACATGGATGCCAGTCATTTTGTGCGCAGCCTGTTTGCTTTGCGCCACTACTTTGCCCACATGGTGCGCGCCGGCGCCCGCCACGCGGCCTTCGATGAACTGCAAGCCCTGGGCCTGCAGGCCGAGGCCCGCATGCTGCGCGCCACCGGCGGCGTCAACACCCACCGTGGGGCGGTGTTCTGCCTGGGCCTGCTGTGTGCCAGTGCGGGCTGGCGCGTGGCCCGGGGCCTGCCCCTCAGCAGCGAAGGCCTGCGAAGCACCCTGCGCCAGGCTTGGGGCACAGCCTTGCGTGAGCGCGCGGCCCAGGCGCGCCAGCGCCCCCCGGCCTCAAATGGCCAGCGTGCCGCCCGCGAGCACGGCCTGCGCAGCGCGGGCGACGAGGCCGCGCTGGGCTTTCCGGTGTTGTTCGAGCACAGCCTGCCGGCGCTGCGCCAGGCGTTGAACCTGGGCTGGCCAGATCGCCGGGCCCGGGTGCAGGCCTTGTTCACCACCCTGGCGGTGCTGGACGACACCAACCTGGTCCACCGCGGCGGCCTCGAGGGCTTGCACTTTGCGCGCCAGCAGGCCCGTCGCTTTCTGGCGCAAGGGGGGGCGCAGGGGGCCGACTGGACTGAGCGGGCGCGGGCCCTCCATGCCGAGTTCGTGGCGCGCCGCCTCTCGCCCGGCGGCGCCGCCGACCTGTTGGGCGCCGCCTGCTGGCTGCAGGCCGTGACCACCTCCTGCCCGGTGCCCGCGCCAGTGCCCCGGGCCGTGCTGGCGGGCCTGGCGGGCTTGGTATGAGCTACGCCGTGCTGTTCCCCGGTCAGGGCAGCCAGCACCCCGACATGCTGCCCTGGCTGGAGGCTGAGCCCGCTGCCGTCGAGCCCTTGCGGGCCCTGGCGCAGCACCTGGGCCCCGATTGGCGCGCCCGGCTGGGCCAGCCCGAAGAACTGTCGCGCAACCGCTTTGCGCAGGTGCTGGTCACCGGGGTGTCGCTGGCCGCCTGGTCGGCCGTGGCCACTCACCTGGCCGAGGGGCCGGCCATCGTGGCCGGCTACAGCGTGGGTGAGCTGGCGGCCGTGGCCTGTGCCGGGGCTTTCGATCCGCGCACCGCGATCGACCTGGCTGCTCAGCGGGCCCAGGCCATGGATGCTGCTGCCGGTAGCGTGTCGGGTGGGCTGTTGTCGGTGTCGGGCCTGCACCAGGACCGCATCGCCCTGCAGCTGGCGGGGCAGGGCCTGGAGGTGGCCATCCGCATCGCGCCGGACCACCTCATCCTGGCGGGCGAGACGGCGCGGCTGCAGCAGGCCGAGGGGCTGCTGACGGCGGCGGGCGGGCACTGCAAGCCGCTGCCCATCCGCATCGCCTCGCATTCGTCGGCCATGCGGGCCGCTGCCGGGGCTTTTGCCCAGACCCTGGGCGGCACCGCCTGGCAAGCCCTGCGCTGCCCGGTCGCGGCCAATGCCACGGGCACGGCCTTGCGCCGGGTCGAGCAGATGCGGCCCGCCTTGAGCCAGCAGATCGACCACCCGGTGCTGTGGTCCGCCTGCCTGGAAGCCATCGCCGAGCGCCGGGTCGAGCGCGTGATCGAGATCGGCCCCGGCCGGGCCTTGAGCGCCATGTGGTCGCGCCAGCACCCCGACGTACCCGTGCGGGCGCTGGAGGATTTCCGCTCGCCGCAAAGCGCTGCCGCGTGGTTGGGTGCCTGACGCCGCTGCTGGCACGGCGGCCCGCCCCAGCGTGTCATACTGCCGGCGCCGCGGCCTTGTGCCCTGGCGGCCCCTGGTTTTCTCTTCATTGCGCCGTCTTTGTTCATGTCGACCCCTACCCGGCCTTCGCACCCCCCTGGCTTCATGGTGCTGCACGGCAACCGCCTGGAAGACCTGCGCGATCTGCTGGTGCAGTTTCTGCGCACCCAGCCGCTGGCGCCGCTGGCGCCCGAGGTGCTGCTGGTGCAGAGCGCCGGCATGAAGCACTGGCTGGAGGTGTCGCTGGCCGACGACGCGGCCCTGGGCATTTTTGCCGCCACCCGCATGGAGCTGCCCAGCGGCTTTCTTTGGCAGGTTTACCGCCAGGTGCTGGGCGCCGACCAGGTGCCCACCCACATGCCCTTCGACAAGTCCAGCCTGGTGTGGCGCCTGATGCGCCTGCTGCCGGCGCTGATCGAGCAGCGCCCGGTGTACCAGCCGCTGCAGCGTTACCTCAGCGAGGCCCCGGACGGGCGCAAGCTTTACCAACTGGCCCTGCAACTGGCCGATGTGCTGGACGGCTACCAGAGCTACCGTGCCGACTGGCTGGCCGCCTGGGCCCAGGGCCGCGACGTGCTGACCCAGCCGCAGGGCCCCGATCTGCCGCTGGACCCGGCCCAGGCCTGGCAGCCGGCGCTGTGGCGCGACCTGCGCCGCGACGTGGGCGAAGCGCTGGCCGAGGCCTCGCGCGCGGCGGTGCACGCGTGTTTCATGGCGCGCCTGCAGCAACTGAGCCGCGGCGGCGAGCGCCCGGCCGGCCTGCCCGAGCGCATCGTGGTGTTCGGCATCTCGTCGCTGCCGCACCAGGCGGTCGAAGCCCTGGCCGCGCTGGGCCAACTGAGCCAGGTGCTGATGCTGGTGCACAACCCCAGCCAGTATTACTGGGGCGATCTGGTCGAGGGCCATGCCCAGCTGCGCCAGCAACTGCGGCGGCGCCAGCGCGTCAAGCCGGCCCAACTGGAGGCGGCCCAGGCCGCCCGTCCGGGGCACCCGCTGCTGGCCTCGTGGGGCAAGCAGGGGCGCGACTACCTGCACATGCTCGACGAGTTCGACAACGTCGAGGGCTATCGCCACCGCCTGGTGCGCGTCGAGGCCTTTGTCGATCCGCTCGACGACCTGGCCCAGCCCACCCAGCTGGCCCAGCTGCAGTCGGGCATGTTGAACTTGCAGACCCCGATCGAGCCCTGGGCGCTGCGGCCAGACGACCACTCGATCACCCTGGTCACCTGCCATTCGGCACAGCGCGAGGTCGAGGTCCTGCACGACCAGTTGCTGGCCTGGTTCGAGGCCGACCCGGCCTTGCGCCCGCGCGACGTGATGGTCATGGTGCCCGACATCGCCGTGTTCGCGCCCCACATCCAGGCCGTGTTCGGCCGCTTTGCGCCCGGCCAGCCGCGCCACATCCCGTACTCGGTGGCCGACCGCTCGCCGCGCCAGTCGCCCATCGTGCAGGCGTTGCAGGCGCTGCTGTCACTGCCGCAGTCGCGCGTCACCCTGTCGGACTGGCTGGGCCTGTTCGAGGTGCGGGCCTTGCGCCAGCGCTTTGGCCTGGGCGAGGTCGAGGTGGACGAACTGCACACCTGGCTGCAGCAGGCCGGTGTGCGCTGGGGCCTGGACGAGCCGCATCGCCGCCGCTTTGGCCTGCCGCCCGGGGTGGCGGGCGCCGGGCACAACACCTGGGCCTTTGGCCTGCGCCGGCTTCTGCTGGGCTATGCGCTGGGCGAGGGCCGCGGTGACAGCGGGCAGGTGTGGGCCGAGACCCTGGCCCAGCCCGCGCTCAGCGGGCTGGACGCGGCGGTGGCCGATGCCTTGCTCGATGGGGTGGACGCCATCACCGAGACCCTGGAGGCCCTGGCGCATGAGCGGCCCGCCGCCGAATGGGGGCAGGTGTTCCGCGGCGTGGTCGAGCGTTTCTTCGAGGCTGCTGACGAGGCCGAATCCCGCCAGATCGACGCCCTGCTGGCCCCGCTGGAGGCCTGGCTGGAGGCCTGCGACCAGGCCGGCCTGGACAGCCCGCTGTCGCTGGAGGTGGCGCGCGAGCATTGGTTGTCGCAATTGCAGGAGGGGGGCCTGCAGCAGCGCTTTCTGGGCGGTGGGGTGCAGTTCGGCACCCTGATGCCCATGCGCTCGATCCCTTTCCGGGTGGTGTGCCTGCTGGGCATGAACGATGGCGACTACCCGCGCCAGACGGCGCCGCGCGACTTCGACCTGATGGCCAGCAGTTGGCGCGCCGGGGATCGCTCGCGGCGTGAAGACGACCGCTACCTGTTCCTGGAAGCCTTGCTGTCGGCCCGCGACCGCCTCTACCTGAGCTGGCAGGGCCACCGCGCCACCGACAACGCCGAGCGACCGCCTTCGGTGCTGGTGGCGCAGTTGATCGAGCACCTGCACAGCGGCTGGCAGCCCGCGCGCGAGCCCCGGCAGCAGCCCTTGCAGCCGTTTTCCGAGGCGTACTTCCGGGCCGGCTCGGGCTTTCGCACCTATGACAGTGACTGGGCCCAGGCCCACCAGGTGAATGCGGGCGTGCCGGTGGCCGAGCACGCGTTGCCGCCTGAAGCCTGCGTTGTGCCCTTGCCTGACCCCTTGAGCCTGCACGCGCTGCGCCAGTTGCTGCGTCAGCCGGTCGAGGTGTTTTTCAAGGCCCGCCTGGGCGTGGTACTGGCCGAACTCGACGAGGCCGGCGAAGACACCGAGCCCTTTGCCCTCGATGGCCTGGACAAATACCTGGCAGGCCAGTCGGTGCTGGAGGCCGTCGACCCCGAGCAGGCGCTGGCCGAGCTGCCCCTGCGCGGCCTGCTGCCCCTGGCCGCCTTCGGGCAGCGCGACCTGCTTGAATTGCACGGCCGCGTCGCCGTGGTGCAGGAGCGCCTGGCCCCCTGGGCCGAGCGCTACCCCCAGCCCGTGCCCGCGCAGGCCATCGACCTGCTGGTGGACGGCCTGCGGCTGCAGGACCAGCTCAGCGGCCTGTTCGGCCCCGATGACGCATCAGCGCCCGCCGAAGGCCTCTGGCCCGGCCCTTGTCTGCAGCGGGTGCAGCGCCCAGGCGCGGTGCTGCAAGGCAAAGGCAAGGAGCAGGGCGCCCGGGTCGAGGTGCTGGCGGCGGTCTGGGTCAACCACCTGGCCGGCTGCGCCCAGGGCCTCGCGCTCACCAGCGCCGTGCTGGGCCTGGACGGGCAGATCGTGCTGCGTCCGCTGGCGCCCGCGCAGGCGCTGGCCATCCTGAGCGGCCTGGTGCAGGTCTACCGGGCCGCCTGGGCCCGGCCCCTGCCGGTGGCCTGCCTCAGCGCCTGGGCCTATGACCAGGCCTTGCGCCGGGGCAAGGACGAGGCCCAGGCCCATGAGCTGGCCCGCGCCGCCTACGAAGGCGACTACCAGCGCGAGGGCGAAGCCGCACGCTCGCCCTACCTGCAACGCTGCTTCCAGGGCTATGCCGAGCTGCAGGCCGAACTGCCGCACTGGGCCGAGGCCTTGTACGGCGAACTGGCCCGGCACCTGCACCTGGGCCCGCTGGGAGACCCCGCATGAGCACGCCCATCGATCTGAACCCAGGCCCCGCGCTGCAGCGCCTGGACCCCTTGAGCATGCCGCTGCAAGGCCTGCAGGTGATCGAGGCCTCGGCCGGCACCGGCAAGACCTGGACCGTGGCCGCCCTGTACGTGCGCCTGGTGCTGGGCCACACCGAGGCCGGGCTGAGCGCCGAGCGGGCGCTGTTCCCGCCGCAAATCCTGGTGATGACCTTCACCGACGCCGCCACCGCCGAGCTGCGGGGCCGGGTGCGCGAGCGCCTGGCCCAGGCCGCGCGCTGCTTTGCCGACACCGAAGCCGGGCGGGCCCAGGCCGACGACTTTCTGCTCAGCCTGCGCGAGCAGGTGCCCGAGGCGGAGTGGCCGGCCTGTGCCGCCCGGCTCGACATCGCGGCCCAGTGGATGGACGACGCCGCCATCTTCACCATCCACGGTTGGAGCAGCCGCATGCTGCGCCAGCACGCCTTTGACAGCGCCAGCCTGTTCGAGCAGGAGCGGGTGGAAGACGGCGATGCCCTGCGGCTGGCGGCCGCACAAGACTATTGGCGGCGCTGGTGCTACCCGCTGGCGCTGGCGCAGATCGGTGCCATCACCCCGCTGGGGGGCACGCCCCAGGCCCTGCTGGAACGCCTGCAGCCGCTGTGGGCCCTGGCCGAACGCGCCCCCGGCGGGGCCCCCTATGCCGGCCCTGAGCCCGATGCCCTGGTGGCCCGTTGGGCCGAGTGGCAGGCCCGGCGCGAACCCCTGGAGGCCCGGGCCCGCGCGGGCTGGACGCCCGAGCTGGTGCAGGCAGTGGGCGATGCGGCGGCGGCCAAGCAGCTCAAGAATTACCGCCCCGACTGGCTGGCCGGCTGGCTGGCCCAGATGGCGGCCTGGGTGCAGGGCGAGGGTATCAAGCTCGAGGTGCTGGAGCGCTTTGCGCTGCCACGCCTGGTCGAAAAAGGCTGGGCCCAGGCCGAGGCGCACGCGGCCCTGGCCGACATCGAGGCCTTGTGCCTGCACTTGCAGGCCGAGCCCGACATCGGCCCCGACTGGCTGGCCCACGCGGCACGTGAGATCGGCGCCGCCTACCAGGCGGCCAAGGCCCGGCAGGCGCAGTTCGATTTCTCCGACCTGCTGCAGCGCCTTTACCACGCGCTGCAGGCCCCCGATGGCCGCCTGGCGGCCGCCATCCGGCAGCAGTTCCCGGTGGCCCTGGTGGACGAGTTCCAGGACACCGACCCCTGGCAGTACGGCGCGCTGGCCCGCATCTACCAGGGCCCCGAGGCCCAGGCCCTGGGCACCGGCCTGGTCATGATCGGCGACCCCAAGCAGGCCATCTACAGCTTCCGCGGCGCGGATCTGGCCACCTACCTGCAGGCCCGGGCCCAGGCCCAGGCCATCCACACCCTGTCGGGCAATTTCCGCTCCACCCGGGGCGTGGTGGCCGCGGTCAACCACATCTTCTCGCGCCTGGAAGCCCCTTTTGGCGCGGTGCCCTTCGACCGCGTGGAAGCCCGCAACCCCAAGGTGCAGCCGCTGCAGTGCGCCGGGCAGGCCCAGCCGGCCCTCACCGTGTGGTGGCAGTCGCGGGCCGAGCCGGCCACCAAGTCGGCCCTGTTGAACGACATGGCCGCCCTGTTTGCCAGCCAGATGGTGCGCCTGTTGCAGCAGGGCGTGGCCCAGCCGGGCGACATGGCGGTGCTGGTGCGCAATGGCCACGAGGCCCAGGCCATCCGCGCCGAGCTGGCGCGCCGCGGGGTGCGCAGCGTCTACCTGTCTGACCGCGACAGCGTCTATGCCACCCCCGAGGCCCACGAGCTGTGGCGCATCCTGCGCGCCGTGGCCCAGCCGCGCTCCGTCAGCGCGGTCAAGGCCGCCTTGCTGACCCGGCTGTGGGGCCTGTCCTGGCCCGCCCTGGAGGCCTTGCTGCGTGACGAAGACGCCTGGGATGCCTTGATCGACCAACTGCACGCCTGGCAGAAGGTGTGGCAGCAGCAGGGCGTGCTGCCGCTGCTGCACCGCTGCCTGCATGAGCTGCAGGTGCCGCGCCGCCTCATGGACCCCAGCTTGGCCGCGGCCTCACCTGAAGGCCCGCAGGGCGAGCGTCGCCTCACCAACCTGCTGCACCTGGGCGACCTGCTGCAGCAGGCCAGCCAGGGCCTGCAGGGCGAGGGCGCCCTGATCCGCCACCTGGAGGCCCAACTGCGCGATCCGCGTGCCAGCGGTGAGGCCGCCCAGACCCGGCTCGAAAGCGATGCCCATCTGGTGCAGGTGGTCACCCTGCACAAGTCCAAGGGCCTGCAGTACCCGCTGGTGTTCCTGCCTTTTGCGGCGGGCTTTCGCGAGGACAGCAGTGGCGACGAAACGGCCGATGCCCTGCGCCTGGCCGAGGACGTGCGTCTGCTCTATGTGGCCCTGACCCGTGCCGAGCAGGCCCTGTGGCTGGGGGTGACCCCGGTGAAGGGCGACCTGGACGGCAAGAGCCCGCGGCTGCGCAGTGCCCTGTCGCGCCTGTTGGGGCGCCAGGGCCCGGGTGACATGGACGCCGCCCTGCAGGCCTGGGCCCAGTGCCCCGACATTGCTGTGCAGCCGGCCCCGGCGCCCGACGATCAGGCCTACACCCCGGCGGCCGCCGAGCCTGCCCACCAGCCCGCCCTTCAGGCCCGTCGGGCCCTGCGCAGCGGCTGGTGGACGGCCAGCTTCAGTGCCCTGACCCGCGAGCTGATCCCCTTCGGCGCTGAGTCGGCGCTGCCCCCGTCGGAGCGAGAGACCCGCCTGGAAGACGCCCAGGCCGACAGCCTGCCGCTGCTCAGCCCCGAACTGGCGGCCACCGACACCGGGCAGGTCAGCCTGCCCGGTGCCTGGGATGAGTTTCCGGCCGGCAGCCGCTACGGCACTTTGCTGCATGACCTGCTGGAGTGGCAGGCCCAGCGCGGCTGGCCGATCGCCAGGTCTGCAGAAGAGGGGGACGATGGGGCTGAACTTGAGCGTGAGTGGGCAGCCCTGCTGGCCCGCCAGGCCCCGGCCCTCAAACTCGACGAGACCCAGGCCGCCGCGCTGGCGCCCTGGGTGCAGCAACTGGTCCGCGCCGAGCTGCATTGGCCCGGCAACGCCCAGCCCCTGGTGCTGGGGGCCCTGGCGCCAGCACAGTACTGGGCCGAAATGGCCTTCAGCCTGCCGGTGCGCTCGCTGTCGGCGCAGGCGCTTGATGCCCTGATCCGCCAGCGCGTGCTGCCGGGCCAGCCCCGGCCTGCCCTGCAGCCGCGCCAACTCGAGGGCATGCTCACCGGCTTCATGGACCTGGTGGTCGAACACCAGGGCCGCTACCACGTGCTCGACTACAAATCGAACCGCCTGCCTGACTACGCCCCGCACACCCTGGCCCAGGCGGTGCTCGCGCACCGCTATGACATGCAGTACAGCCTGTACCTGCTGGCGCTGCACCGCCTGCTCAAGTGGCGCCTGCCCGGCTACAGCCCGCAGCGCCACCTGGGCGGGGCGATCTACCTGTTTGCGCGGGGCATCGACCAGCCCGGTCAGGGCGTGTTCTTCGAGCGCCCGCCGCACGAACTCATCGAATCGCTGGACCAGGCCTTCGCGGCGCCCGCGCTCGGCCCCCGCCAGCCGGAGCTGCCTGCATGACGACCTCACCCCTCGCCAGCCTGGCCCAGGCCACCCCCTTGAACCGGCTGGATCTGGCCCTGGCCGCCTTCTTGCAGCAGGCCCAGCCCAGCGAAGACCCGCGCCATTCCTGGCTGGCCGCGTTGGTCAGCCACCAATACGGCCGCGGCCATGCCTGCCTGGACCTGGCCGCCTTGCAGCGCGAGCCTGGCCCCACCCTGGGCTGGGAGGCGCAGGCCCTGCAGGCGCTGCCCGCCGAGCTGACCGACTGGGTTGCGGCCGCCGACAGCCTGCCCTGGGTGCACGGCCCTTGCAGCCCCCTGGTGCGTGAGGGACAACGCCTGTACCTGCGGCGCAACTGGGAGGCCGAGCAGGCCATCCGCCAGAGCATCGAGGCGCGCCTGGCCCTGCCGCCCAAGGCCCCGGTTGGCCTGGCCCAGGCCTTGGCCCAGCTGTTCCCGCCCGATGCGGCGGTGCCCGGGCCCGATTGGCAGAAGGTGGCTTGCGCCCTGGCCGCGCGCCAGCGCCTGACCCTGGTCACCGGCGGGCCCGGCACCGGCAAGACCACCACCGTGGTGCGCCTGCTGGCCTTGCTGCAGTCGCATGCGCGGGCCCAGCATGGGCGGCCCTTGCGTGTGGCCCTGGCCGCGCCCACGGGCAAGGCGGCGGCGCGCCTGGGCGAGTCGATCGCCTCGGCCATCGCTTCGCTGCCCGAGGCGCTGCGCGCCGACATCCCGGCCCAGGCCGCCACATTGCACAAGCTGCTGCAGGTGCGTCCGGGCGGCGGCACGGCGGCGCCGGTGCCCGCGCTGGCGCTGGACCTGGTGGTGGTGGACGAGGCCTCGATGATCGACCTGGAGATGATGGCCCGCCTGCTGCGCGCCGTGCCCCTGCACGCCAGCGTGATCCTGTTGGGTGACAAGGACCAGTTGGCCTCGGTCGAGGCCGGCGCGGTGATGGGACAGCTGTGCCACGGCGCCCAGGCGGGCCGCTACAGCGCGGCCACCGTGGCCTGGCTGGCCGAGGTGGCGGGCGTGGACCTGGGGCCCTGGCAGGGCGATGGCGGCGTGCTGGCCCAGCAGACAGTGATGCTGCGCCACAGCCGCCGCTTTGCCGGCGACAGCCCCATCGGGCAGTGGGCGCGGGCCGTGAATGCGGGCGATGTCGTCAAGGTGCGTCAGCTCTGGCAGCAGGCCCCGGTGGCGGGGCGCAGCAGCGACTCGGTGCAGCGCCTGCAGCCGCGACCGGGGGGCGACCCGGCCTTGGCCCCGCTGTGGCGCCAGGGCTGGCAGCCCTGGCTGGACGCCCTGGCGCCCATCGGCCCGGGCGGCAGCAGCGATGCCCAGGCCTTGCAGGCGTTGGCGGCGCTGGCCCGCTTCCAGGTGCTGTGCGCGGTGCGCGAAGGGGCCTGGGGCGTGCAGGCGCTGAACCGGCGCATTGCGCTGGCGCTGGGCTTTCCACCCGAGGGCTGGTACCCGGGCCGCCCGGTGATGGCCACCCGCAACGATTACGCACTCAAGCTCATGAACGGCGACATCGGCCTGTGCCTGCCCCATGCCAAGGGTTTGCGGGTGGCTTTCCCCGACGGGGCAGGGGGGGTGCACTGGGTGCAGCCCTCGCGCCTGGACGCGGTGGAGAGCGTGTTCGCCATGACGGTGCACAAGTCGCAGGGCTCGGAGTTCGAGCATGTCTGCCTGGTGCTGCCCGAACAGCCCGTGGCCGTGCTGACACGCGAGCTGCTCTACACCGGCATCACCCGTGCCAAGACCCGGCTGACCCTGGCGGTGCCGGCCGTGCCGGTGCTGATGCGGGCGGTGGAGCGCCAGATCGTGCGCAGCGGCGGCTTGGCGATGTAGTGCTTTTCAAGCAGGGGGGGTGAAGCGCTGCAGCAGCTCAGCCAGCGGCATGGGCCGCGCCAGCAGGTAGCCCTGCACGTACTGGCCACCACAGGCACGCACCCGCTTGAGCTGGGTGGCGGTTTCCACGCCCTCCACGATCACCCTCAGGCCCAGGTGCCGGCCCAGGTCCAGGATGGTCCGCACGATGGCTTCGTCGCTGCCTTGGCCACTCGGTCCGTTCGGGGGCTCGCCCAGGCCGCGCACAAAGCTGCGGTCGACCTTCAGGGTGCTCAGCGGCAGTTGCTTGAGCAGCGACAGCGCCGAATGGCCTTGGCCGAAGTCGTCCAGGCTGATCTCGAAGCCGGCGGCGCGCAAGCGCTCCATCACGGCCGTGACCTGGGCTGGTTGCTCCATCACCAGGGTCTCGGTCAGCTCCAGCGAGAGCTGGGCGGGCGCCAGGCCATGGCGGCGCGTGAGGGCCAGCAGCTCTTCGGGCAGGGCATTGCGGTGGAACTCGGGCGAGGCCATGTTCACGTGCACGCGCAGGCCTTTCAGCCCGGCGGCCTCGAGGGTGGCCAGGTCGGCGCAGGCCTGGGCGGCCACCCATTGGCCGATCTGCACGATCAGGTGCGCCTCTTCGGCCAAAGGGATGAACACATCGGGCGGCACCAACTGCCCATCGGCGCGGCGCCAGCGCACCAGGGCTTCGATGCCGTGCAAGCGCCCGCTGTCCTGGTCGAAGATGGGCTGGTGGTGCAGAAAGAGCTCCTGCTGCTGCAGGGCCAGGTGCAGGTCCTGCGCCATCTTCAGGCGTTGCATGAGCGTGCTTTGCTGTTCGGCCAGGGCATGCGGGTTGGTCTGCGAGAAAAAGTCGCTGCCATCGCGCCCGTTTTGCTTGATGCGGTACATGGCCGCGTCGGCGCTGCGCAGCAGCTCGGGGGGCGTGCGCCCGTTCTCCGGGAACAAGCTGATGCCTACGCTGGCGCTCAGGCTCAGCTCCACGCCCTCGTGCAACATGGGGCGCCGGGCGGCCTGGCGCACCCGCTCTGCCGCCTCGGCAAAGGCCTGCAGGTCGGCGCCGGGCAGCAGCAGGGCAAATTCATCGCCGCCCAGGCGGCCGGCCGTGGCCCCAACCGGCGCCAGCGCCTGCAGGCGCTGCGCGAATTCGCGCAAGACGGTGTTGCCGGCATCGTGTCCGAAGGCGTCGTTGATGGGTTTGAAGCGGTCCAGGTCGATGAACATCAGGCCGAAATGCTGGCCCAGGGCCTCGGCCTGGCGGCAGGTGGCACCCAGCACCTCGTAGAAGTGGCGCCGATTGGCCAGCCCGGTCAGGCCATCGACCTGGGACAGGTGCAGTACCGTGGCCTGTTGCTCCAGCTTCTGGGCGGTCTGGGCGAGCAGGGCGCCGATGGTGCCCGAGAGCTGGGGCAATTGGGCATCGGGCTGGCGCGCCAGGCTGCTGTAGAACTCCAGCACCCCGGGGCGATGGTCTGACCCATCGCCACTTTGAAAGGTAACCGGAAAGATGTAGCCCGAACGCAGGTGGCTGGCGCGGGCACTGGCGCGCCGCACGAAGTCGGGGTTGGTGCCCATGTTCTCGATCCAGGTGGGCTCGCCGCTTTGCCACACCCGGCCGACCAGCCCTTCGCCCGGGCGCAGCCGCAGCCGCTGGCTGGCCTGGCTGAAGTCGCTCATGTCGTGCTCGCTGGGGTGCCAGAACTGGTGGCAGGCCAGCTGGGGCTGGCCGGCCGGGTCGGTCTCCAGGGCCCAGTAGGCGCCCCAGTCCCAGCCCAGGCTGTTGCACACCCCCTGGATCACGTTGAGGATGGCGCTGCCCAGCGAGTGCGAGCCGACCAGGAACTCGGTCAACTCAAAGCCCAGGCGCTCGCGCATCTGGGCATGTTTGAGTTCGGTCACGTCCTGCACGATGCCTTGCTGCAGGTTGGGCTGGGCGGGGTCGGGAGGCAGGGCCGTCATGCGCAGCCAGCGCAGGCCCTGGGTGCGGCTGATCACGCGCAGGTCCAGCACCCAGGGGCGGGCGGCACCCGCCACGAGGTGGGGCAGCAGGCGCACCAGATCGTCCACCACCACATGGGTCAGGCCGTCATCGAGTGGGCCCTCAAGACAGCCCTTGGCGTCGAGAAATTCGGCGGCCTGCGGCGACAGGCTCAGCCAGCCTTCCGCATGGGCCCATTGCCCGAAGCCCGCGGTGGCTTCCAGCGTCGCCGGGATTCGCACGAAGGCGCGCGCCGAGGGGCGAACCAGGGGGCGCGAGAGGGTGGGGGGCGGCATCACCGGGTGGGCAAGGCGGCCGCTCTTTTGGATCGGGTCTGACATGGGGATGGAACTGCTGCAGGGCAGGGCACAGCAGGATCCGTGCCGTGACGCAGTTCGACCGCCCCAGGTGTGGGCATCGGCGCGCCTTTGGGTGGTGCGTTTTGGGGCTGATTTGCCCTTGATTGGTGCAGATGAATTTTTTGGAACCAGATTGGTGCGCTGTGGCGCCGCGTCACGGCGGATTCATGCGGGCGTCATGACTGCGTCATGGCGCCGTCATCGCCTCCGGTCCCAATGGCGTCTTCATCCCATCAGGCCGTCCGGACGGCCGTTCAGGCCCACGCGCATGCCCACCGGATTCTCTTTGTTGATCGCGGCCCAGTTCAGCTCCGCCCTGGCCGACAACGCCTTGCTGATCGTCACCATGGCCCTGCTGCAGGAGCAGGGCGTGCCAGGCTGGTGGGCCCCCTTGCTGAAGTTTGCTTTCACGCTGTCGTATGTGGTGCTGGCGCCGGTGGCGGGCCCGCTGGCAGACGCCATGCCCAAGGGCCGCCTGATGGCCTGGATGAACGCCATCAAGGTGCTGGGGGTGTTGGGCCTGTTGGTGGGGGTTCACCCGGTGCTGGCCTATGCCGTGGTCGGCCTGGGGGCCGCAGGGTACGCCCCGGCCAAGTATGGGCTGGTGACCGAGATGGTGCCCGCACGACAGTTGGTGGTGGCCAACAGCTGGATCGAGATCTCCATCGTTTGCGCCGCGCTGCTGGGGGCGGTCACCGGGGGCTTTCTGGTGAGTGCCCTGGTCGCCACATCGGCGGTGGCCACGCAGGCCCGCGAGGCCTTGCTGGCGCTGGGCCTGCCGCTGGATTCGGCCCTGGCAGGTTCGCTGGGGCTGCTGCTTTGTGTGTATGGCCTGGCTGCCGCGCTGCAACTGGGCGTGCCCGACAGTGGCGCCCGCTATGCGCGGCGCGAGATTCACCCCCTGGCCTTGTTGCGCGACTTTGCCGCCAGCAACCGCCTGCTGTGGCGCGACGCCGAGGGCGGCCTGTCGCTGGGGGTGACGACGCTGTTCTGGGGCGTGGGCGCCACGCTGCAGTTTGCGGTGCTGCGCTGGGCCCAGGAGTCACTGCGCCTGCCGCTGGACCAGGCCGCCTACCTGCAGGCCATGGTGGCCGTGGGGGTGGTGCTGGGCGCCGGTGTGGCGGGCCACCGGGTGGCTTTGCACCAGGCGGTGCGGGTGCTGCCAGCCGGGGTGCTGCTGGGGCTGCTGATCGCGGCGGTCTCGCTGACGCAACGTTTTTCCGTAGCCCTGCCCCTGCTGGCGTTGGTGGGGCTGGTGGGGGGGGTGCTGGTGGTGCCCATGAACGCACTGCTGCAGCACCGCGGGCATCAGTTGCTGACGGCCGGGCGCTCGATTGCCGTGCAGGGCTACAACGAGAACCTCAGCATCCTGGTGATGCTGGCGGGCTATGCCGGCCTGCTGGCGCTGGAGTTGCCCGTGGTGCCCTTGATGGGGGTGTTCGGTCTGCTGATCGCGGCTTGCATGGCGGTGCTGTGGTGGCGCTGCCGACGCCGCCCTTTGGCGCAGCCTGCTGGCTGAAGCCGGGCCGGGCAAGTGTTTAGAGCGCCAGGCGCGGGGTCGCTGAGGCCGTGCCCGGCTGGGCCAGGGGCCGCCCCTCGGTCAAGGCGTGGTAGAGGCCTTCGATGCGGCTGATGATGCGTTCCCAACTGGCCTGGCAGGCGGCCTCGCGGGCCAGCAGCCCCATCTCGCGCAGGGCCGCCGGATCGGCGGCCAGCTGGGCGGCCAGGCGCACGAATTCGCTCATGTTGCCAAAAGGGGCCAGTGCGCCGTGGCGCCCGGTCTGCACCAGTTGGCTGGCGGCGGCGTAGTCGTAGGCCAGCACCGGCAGGCCGCTGGCCAGCGCTTCGAGGGTGACGTTGCCAAAGGTTTCGGTGACGCTGGGGAACACAAACAGGTCGCCGCTGGCGTAATGGGCGGCCAGGTCGTCGCCATGCCGCATGCCGGCGAACACGGCATCGGGGCAGCGGGCCTGCAGTTCCTTGCGCGAGGGGCCGTCGCCCACCAGCACCAGGCGGGCACGGGGCTGCACCCGGCGAAGGGCCTCGAAGGCCATGGTCAGGGTGCCCAGGTTCTTTTCAGGCGCCAGGCGCCCCACGTGCAGCACCACCAGATCGTCGGGTCCGACGCCCCAGCTCTGGCGCAGGGCTGGGCTGCGCCGTGCCGGGTCGAACAGGCGGGTGTCCACGCCGCGCGACACCACTTCGACGTTGCGAAAGCCATAGTCGGTCAGCTCCTGGCGCAGCCCCTCATCGGGGGTCATGGTGCAGGCCGTGAGGTTATGGAACTTGCGCAGGTAGGCCATGATGGGCTTGTGCAGCCAGCCCATGCCGTAGTGCTTGCTGTAGGCATGGAAGTTGGTGCGAAAGTCGGAGCACACCGGCAGCTTGAGCTGCACCGCCGCCTGCAGGGCCGACCAGCCCATGGGGCCCTCGGTGGCAATGTGCACCACGTCGGGCCGGCGGCGCGCCCACAGGCTGACCAGCGTCTTCTTGGAGGTCAGGCCCATGCGCAGGTGCGGGTAGCGCGGGATGGGCAGGCCGCGCATCAGCACCTCGTGAAACAGCACGTCGTCGCTGGCCTGTTCGCCCCGGGTCTCGGCCTTGGACTGGTTGGGGCGGATCAGCTGGATCTCGTGGTTGCGCTCGCGCAGCCCCTCGACCACGCAGGCCAGGGTACGGGCCACCCCATTGACTTCGGGCGGATAGGTTTCGGTGACGATCGACACCCGCAGCGAGCGCCGCAGGGCAGGGAATTCGTCCACCACGATGGGGTGTTCAGCCGGGGCGTTCATGCGCTGATGGTGGGCCCCGATTGCAACCGTTGTGTGACAGCCCTGGGCTGTGGAGGCGCGTCACCGGACTTTCATATTCGCTGGTCACCATCCGGTCACGCGCCCGTCTGCGGGCCGTCACAAGAACCCACCCACCGGCCCAACGGGCCTGCTCACACGTCAAAGGATCGAAGGTGAAAGATTTTCTGAGTGCCTTGAAAACACAGCGCTGGGACGACCACCGCTACTACCACCACAGCCGCATCAACCAGACCCTGCACCTGATCAGCGCGCTGAGTTTCCTGGTGGCCTATGCCTTGCTGTTCAGCGACCCCGCCCTGGCCGCCTTGCTGGCCTGGGGCGTTTCGATGGTGTCGCGTCAGTCGGGCCATTTCTTTTTCGAGCCGCGCGGCTATGACGAAGTGAACCAGGCCACGCACGAGCACAAGGAAGAGATCAAGGTGGGCTACAACCTGCGCCGCAAGGTGGTGCTGATGGCCTTGTGGGTGGCGGCCCCCCTGGTGCTGTGGCTGAGCCCTGGCCTGGGCGGGCTGATCGCGCCGGCCGATTCGTTTTCGGCCTTCTGGCATCAGGTGGGCTGGGCCTGGCTGGTGGTGGGGGTGGGTGGCCTGGTTTTCCGCACCGTGCACCTGTTTTTCCTGAAGGATGTGCAGACCGGCCTGGTGTGGATGACCAAGATCATCACCGACCCCTTCCATGACGTGTTCCTGTACCACAAGGCGCCCCTGTACCTGCTGCGCGGCGAGCTGCTGGACCCGATGGCCCACGCCCGCAAGCAGCACTGAGGCCGCCGCCTCAGTGTGATCTGCCGTTTTGCCTCAGCCGCGACGATGCGCCAGCATCTCCCTGAAGATGCTGCGCTTGATCGACTTGTTGGTCTGCGCGGCATCCTGCCACCACCAGCCGCCGGCCTCCATGGCCTGGCAGGCGGCGACAAAGCGGCGGCACACCTCTTCGAAATCGGCGTCGGTGTAGTTCAGGCTGAAGATCAGCCGCCCGGTGCCGACCCAGCTCAGGGCCAGCCCCTGTTCACGCAGGTAGAACTGCAGCATCCAGTTGTAGCGCGAGGGCCGGGTGTAGCTCACGGTCCAGACCGAAGACATGTTGGCCACCTGCACCGGGGCCCCGATGGCCTGCAGGCGTTGGTTGAGCTGCGTGGCGCGGCGGTTCTGGGTGGCGTCCAGGTCCACATACATGAGCTGGGCCTCCGGGGTTTCCAGGTAATCCAGGAAGGCCGCCATGGCGCCCATCACATAGGGGTGCGAGTTGAAGGTGCCGCGGGCAAAGCACAGGTCGGCCGGCCGGTCTTCGCGGTAGCGCTTCATCAGCTCGCGCTTGCCGCAGACCACCCCCACGGGCAGGCCACCGCCCAGGGTCTTGCCGTAGGTGACCATGTCGGCCTTGACGCCGAAGTACGCCTGGGCACCGCCCGGGGCCAGACGGAAGCCCAGGAACACCTCGTCAAAGATCAGCACGATGCCGCGCTCGGTACAGACCTCGCGCAGTTGTTTCAGCCATTCGGTGTAGGCCGCACGGTCGTACGCCGCGCTGCGCGAGCTGTCCACCAGCGAAGAGTCGCCCGGCGCGGCCTTGTTGGGGTGCAAGGCCTGCAGCGGGTTGACCAGCACGCAGGCAATGTCGCGCCGCTTGCGCAGCACCTGCAGGCTGTTCTCGTGCATGTCGCGCAGGGTGTAGGTCTCGCGCGGGGGCAGGGGGTTGCCGGGGCCCGGTTGAACATCTTCCCACCAGCCGTGGTAGGCGCCGCAAAAGCGCACCAGGTGGCGGCGCCCCGTGTGGTAGCGGGCCAGTCGCACAGCTTGCATCACGGCTTCGGTGCCCGACATGTGGAAGGACACCTGGTCCAGGCCCGAGAGGCGTTGCAGGCGGGCCACGTTCGAGGCGACCACGGGGTGCAGGCTGCCCAGCACCGGGCCCAGGGCCTGGGCCCGGCGACTGCCCTCGGCGATGCACTGCCGGTAGGCATCCACACCGAACACGTTCACGCCGTACGAGCCGGTCAGGTCGTAGTAGCTGTTGCCATCCAGGTCGGTCAGGGTCACGCCTTCGGAGGCCTCCATGAAGGCGCCCACCTGCACGTGCTGGCGCAGCAGCGGGCTGTACTGGAAGGGCACCCGGTAGGCACCGGTGAACTGCAGATCGGGCAAGCCGTCGCGGGCGCTGGCGGTGAGGGCCAGCGTGCGGGGGCAGCGCGCCACCAGCGTGTGGCCCAGCTGCTGCAAGGCCTGGCGCCGTTGCGCGGCCACCTCGGCCGGTGCGCCATCAGAGTTGAAAAAGCGCTCTTCGCCGTAGGCGTAGCCGGGCAGCCACGAGGCCACGCGTTTGGCCATGCGCGAATGGCCGGTGAGCGAGGGGTGCTTGGCCCGCGACAGTTCCAGTCGGCGGATCAGCCGGGGCAGGGTGGCGGCGAAGGCCGCACCGCCCAATGCCCAGAAAGCCAGTGTTTCGTCCATTTGAAGAGGTCCGGATTTTTCCAATCGCGAAAGCGCGATGCCTCATCTGTAACTTGACTGATTGACACCTTGATGAAACTGAAAGCCTTGAGAGACCGCCTGCTGCAGCAGGAGGATTTGAATTTCCTGCTCACCAACCGGGTGCCGCGCATTGCGTTGACACGCTTCATGGGCTGGTTCAGCCAGATCCGTCAGCCGGTGGTGCGCGATGCCTCGATCGCGGTGTGGCGCCTGTTCACCGAGTTGGATCTGAGCGAGGCGCGCAAGCAGCGCTTTGACAGCCTGCACGACTGCTTCACCCGCGAACTCAAGTCGGGCGCCCGGCCTTTTGACCCGGACCCCGAGGTGTTGGCCAGCCCTTGTGACGGCATCGTGGGGGCCTGCGGTGAGGTGGCGGGGCTGCAGGTGTGGCAGGCCAAGGGCTTTCCGTACCGGCTGGAGGATTTGTTCGGCGACCCCGCGCGCGCGGAGGTCTTTCGCGATGGTTGCTACGTGACTTTGCGCCTGACCTCGGCCATGTACCACCGCTTTCATGCCCCTCATGATGCCCGCCTGCAGCATGTGACCCACCTGACGGGCGATACCTGGAACGTGAACCCGATCGCACTCCAACGGGTGGAGCGCCTGTTCTGCCGCAATGAGCGCGCCGCCCTGCATTTGCGGCTGGAGCGCGGCGGCCACCCGCTGGCCCTGGTGCCGGTGGCGGCCATCCTGGTGGCCAGCCTGCGCCTGCACGCGCTCGATCTGCTCCTGCATGGCCGCTACCCCGGCCCGCATGAGCTGCCCTGCGATGTGGCGGTGGGCAAGGGGCAGGAGCTGGGCTGGTTCCAGCATGGCTCGACCATCATCGTGTTCGCCCCCAAGGGCTTTCGCCTGGTCGACGGGGTGGCCACGGGCCTGCGGGTGCGGGCCGGACAGCCCTTGATGCAGCTGCCTGAAAGTCTGCTGCCTGCTGCGGCTC
This sequence comes from Curvibacter sp. EU05-FHT14A10, assembly GCF_058791075.1. Lineage (NCBI taxonomy): Bacteria > Pseudomonadati > Pseudomonadota > Betaproteobacteria > Burkholderiales > Comamonadaceae > Curvibacter > Curvibacter sp. EU05-FHT14A10. The sequence goes on along the minus strand of NZ_JBYTDE010000005.1, from coordinate 312,688 downwards.
AGGGGGTGGGCAGCACGTCGTAGACCACCCAGGCAAACGCCATCGGGTGCGGGAAACGCCAGCCTGAGCGGGCGGCCGTCACCCACAGGGGGCGGATGGGGCGACCGGTCTTTTCCAGCCATTCCTGGACTTCGACCTCGCAATTGCTGGCCTCGTAGACCTGGGCCTTTTTGAGAGGGCCGCGCGGGCAGATCATCAGGCCGCCCTGGTGCTCCCAGCCTGGGTGGGGGGCCAGGGTGGTGGGCCACTCATCGGGCATGCCGGGCAGGGCGCGCACCTGATCGGACACAAAGAAGGCCACCATGGCGTTCTCGGCCCATTCGCCCCCGGTCCAGCCCAGGGGCAGGTCGGGGTGGCGCTGCTGCCAGCCTTGCATCATGACTTCGGCTGCGATCTCGTTGGCTTCGTAATAGCTGCGCTTGCCCTGGCGGGCCTGGGACACGGCCAGCACCACGCCGACCAGCACCACACCGATCAGCACCGGCCAGGCCGAACCCTGCAGGGCCTGCAGGCTGCGCGTAGTGGGGGTATTGGGGGGGCTGTTGTCCAGGGCCTGACCTGAGGTGGGGCCAGCGGTGGCCTGCTCCAGGTTGCGCAGCCACAGCAGCGGGAAGGCATAGATGATGGGGATGGCCCAGGGGCTGGAGAGCTCGGCCATGCCGGCCATACCGGCCAGCAGGGTCACGGCACCGGGCAGGGCGGCCAGCCAGAAGACGGTGTCCTGCCAGTGCAGGGGCAGCCAGCTGCGCCAGGCCAGGCGCGGGATCAGGCCCAGCAGGCTGCGCCAGCGCCCGGGGCCCGACGGGCTGGCCTGCCAGGCAAACACCAGCACACAGGGCACCCAGGCCAGCAGCACGAACAGCAGCGGGGTGAAGGCGAAATGCAGCAGGAAGTGCCACTCCACGTGGCCGCCACCCTGGTCGGCGGCGTAGCGCAGGGTGGGGTAGTCGTGGTGCCAGAGCCACCAGGCATGGGGCAGCAGGAACACCGCCAGGCTGAGCAGGGCCACGTAGGGCCGCGGGCTGCTGAACCAGCGGCGCATGTCGCGCCGCAGCAGGGCGGTGACGAACAGCGAGAACAGGAACACGCCGCTGTAGTACTTGCTGAGCATGCACACCGCACCCAGAAAACCCAGCCACACCGAGGCGGTCAGGCCCGGGCGGCCACTTTGGCGCAGGCTGGCCAGCCAGGCCACGGCGGTCCAGGGCCAGACCGACAGCAGAATGGCATTGGCGTTGAACTTGGCCGCCAGCGTGGTGTAGGGCAGAGTCCACATCAGCAGCAGCACGGCGCTGGGTGCGAAGCGGCGCAAGCCCAGCAGGCGCGCCAACTGCGCCACCCCCCACAGGCCGATGGCCACGTTCACATAGGACAGAAGCTTGTACGACAGCGCGCTGCGCGGCATGGCCGCAAACCAGAGTTCAACTGCCCAGACAAAGAAAGGCGGGTGCTTGAACGTGCCCCATTCGAAGGTTTGCCCCCAGGCAAAGTTCTCCAGCATGTCGTTGTAGGGGTCCAGGTTCGGGTAGGCGAACCAATGCACCAGGGCCCACACCAGGCAATAGGCGACGATGAGCAGCCGCGTGCTGTGCTGGCCGTTGGGCTGGGCTGAAAGTGGGGCGGCTGGCACGGCTGGAAAACAGGTTGGATGGGGCGGTCTGGGGGGCTGGCACCGTCGGCTGCGGCAGGCCGGGTCAGAGGGCGCGTTGGGCTCGGGGCCAGCCGGAGCTGGCCCGCGGCTCTGGCCAGGTCGGCAACAGCCGGCAGCTGCGCCAAAGCGGCCGGAATTGTCTCACGGTTGGCTTGCCGCGGGATACGTAGGGTTACGAATGAAGGGCGGCCCCGGATTGGGCTGTTGTGGTGCTCAGGGTCTTCACAGCGGCTGGGCGCTGTGGGGGCTGTGCCCCAAAACCGATGCCGCGCAGGCGCGCGGCGGGTTGATAGCCCGGCTGCCGCCCGCAGGGCGGCAGCTTTATGGCTTCGGCCCGGCGCTTCGCGCCTTCACGTCGGCAGAGCCGACATGAGCCTTCGCCGCAAGGCTGCAGATTCGCCTGTGGCGAATGCTGGCCTTACAGGCCAGCCGCTGCACGCAAAGTGCCTTGTGGCTTCGGCCCGGCGCTTCGCGCCTTCACGTCAGCAGAGCTGACATGAGCCTGCGCCGCAAGGCTGCAGATTCGCCTGCGGCGAATGCTGGCCTTACAGGCCAGCCGCTGCACGCAGCGCTGCAGCCTTGTCGGTTCGCTCCCAGGTGAACTCGGGTTCTTCTCGGCCGAAGTGGCCGTAGGCGGCGGTTTTTTCGTAGATGGGGCGCAGCAGGTCGAGCATCTGGATGATGCCCTTGGGGCGCAGGTCGAAGTGCTCTTGCACCAGGCGGGCGATCTGGTCGTCGGGGATGACGCCGGTGCCTTCGGTGTACACGGTCACGTTCATGGGGCGGGCCACGCCGATGGCGTAGGCGACCTGGATCTGGCACTGGCGGGCCAGGCCGGCGGCGACGATGTTCTTGGCCACATAGCGGGCGGCGTAGGCAGCCGAGCGGTCGACCTTGGTCGGGTCCTTGCCCGAGAAGGCGCCACCGCCGTGCGGGCAGGCGCCGCCGTAGGTGTCGACGATGATCTTGCGGCCAGTCAGGCCGCAGTCACCTTGCGGGCCGCCAATCACAAAGCGGCCAGTGGGGTTGATCAGGTACTTGGTGTCCTGCAGCCATTCCTTGGGCAGCACGGGCTTGATGATTTCTTCGATGATGGCTTCGGTGAAGCTGGCCTTCATCTTCTTGGCGGTTTCGCTCTGGTCGGGGCTGTGCTGGGTCGACAGCACCACGGTGTCGATGCTGTGCGGCTTGCCGTCCACGTAGCGCATCGTGACCTGGCTCTTGGCGTCGGGGCGCAGGAAAGGCAGGCGGCCGTCCTTGCGAAGTTGGGCCTGGCGCTCGACCAGGCGGTGGGCGTAGTAGATCGGCGCGGGCATCAGCTCGGGCGTTTCATCGCAGGCGTAGCCGAACATCAGGCCCTGATCGCCGGCACCGGTGTTCAGGTGGTCGTCGCTGGCCTGGTCCACGCCCTGGGCGATGTCGTTGCTCTGCTTGTCGTAGGCCACCAGCACGGCGCAGCCTTTGTAGTCGATGCCGTACTCGGTGTTGTCGTAGCCGATGCGCTTGATGGTGTCGCGGGCCACCTGGATGTAGTCGACGTGCGCGTTGGTGGTGATTTCGCCCGCCAGCACGACCAGACCGGTGTTGGTCAGGGTTTCGGCCGCCACGCGGCTGCGCGGGTCTTGCTTGAAGATGGCATCGAGGATCGCGTCGGAGATCTGGTCAGCCACCTTGTCGGGGTGGCCTTCAGAGACGGACTCGGAAGTAAAAAGAAAATCGTTCGCCATTTGAATAAACTCCACGTTTCAAGTTCTGGGGGCGTTGCCTCGGACTCGGGAGCTTTGGCGAACGCTTTAGCAGTTGTGTTTAACGTCGCCCTGCAAGTTGCTCATTTAACTCAGCGACCCGTTTATTCTACCCACCTCATGCTCTCGTTGTTCAGGGTCTTTGCCCTGTTTCCCCTGGGGTTGCTCCAGGTCATGGGTTGGCTGCTGGGTTGGCTGGCCTTCCTGGCCTCGCCGTCCTACCGCCGCCGTTTTCTGGCCAACGCCGACCTGGCGGGCGTGAGCCTGCGCGATCTGATCGCTGCTGTGGGCCATGGTGGGCGCATGGTGGCCGAGCTGCCGCGGCTCTGGCTGGGGCGGCCTCTGCCTTCGGTGTGGGCGGACCACGGCTGCATCGAGCGGGCGCTGGCTGCGGGGCGCGGGGTGGTGTTCCTCACCCCTCACATGGGTTGCTTCGAGTTGTCGCCCCAGGCCCTGGCACGCGACTATGCCGGGCGCTTTGGGCCGATGACCATCCTGTACCGCCCCGCCCGCCAGGCCTGGCTGGCACGCACCATGGCCTCGGTGCGCGAGCGTCCGGGCCTGCAGGCCGTGCCGACGACCCTGGCCGGGGTGCGCCAGTTGATCAAGGCGCTGCGCCAGGGGCGTGCGGTGGGGCTGCTGCCCGACCAGGTGCCACCCGAGGGCATGGGGGTGTGGGCACCGTTTTTCGGTCAACCGGCCTACACGATGACGCTGGCCGTGCGCCTGGTTCAGCAGACCGGGGCCACCGTGCTGCTGGCCTGGAGCGAGCGCCTGTCGTGGGGGCGGGGGGTGCGCATCCATGTGCGTGAGATGACGTCGCCCCTGGCCGAGGACATGACTCAGGCCGTCACCCAGATCAACGCCGAGATGGAGCAGATGATCCGGGCTTGCCCGGCCCAGTACCTTTGGGGTTATGCGCGCTACAAGCAGCCGCGCGGAGAGTTTTGAGCATGTGGAGTCGGTTCGGAATTGCGTTCATGCGGCTGATGGCCTACCTGCCCCTGTCCTGGGTGCGTGGCCTGGGGGTGGGTTTGGGCTGGGTGCTTTATGTGCTGGCCGTGCCGCGGCGCCATGTGGTGGCGGTGAACCTCAAATTGTGTTTCCCGGACGCGTCGGTGCCCCAGCGCAAGGCCTGGACGCGGCGGGCTTTCATCCACTTTGCCCAGTCCTGGCTGGACCGGGGCTGGCTTTGGCATGCCCCGCGAGAGGTGCTGGCGCGCCGCATCCGCTTGGTGGGCCCTTGGCAGGAGTTCGAGGGCGATACGCCGACGATCATTTTTTCGCCCCACTTCTTTGGTCTGGAGGCCGGTGGCATGGCGCTGTCCATGAACGTGGACCGGGTGTTCACCTCGATCTTCACGCCCCAGCCCAGCCCGGCGGTGGACGCCTGGATGAAGGCTGGGCGTTCGCGCTTTGGCGAGGTGACCATGCTGAGCCGCTTTGACGGCGTCAAGCCCATCATCAACACGCTGCGCAAGGGGGGCGCCCTGTACCTGCTGCCCGACATGAATTTCGGCCCCGAGGAGTCGATCTTCGTGCCCTTCTACGGGCACCTGGCGGCCACGGTGCCCAGCCTGTCGCGCTTTGCCCGGCTGGGGCGGGCCAAGGTGGTGCCGGTGGTGTCACGCATCACCGCCACGGGCTATGAGGTGGAGGTGATGCCGGCCTGGCAGAACTTTCCGACCGACGATGTCGAGGCCGACACGGCTCTGATGAACCAGCGCCTGCAGGGCTGGATCGACACCATGCCCGACCAGTATTACTGGGTTCACAAGCGCTTCAAGACCCGCCCGCCGGGTGAGCCCCCGGTCTACCGCTGAACCGCCTGGCCCAGAAAATCCTGGATCTGCTGCATGACCCAGATCGGGTCTTCGTGCACGATCCAGTGACTGGCGCTGTCATGCCGGCACACCTGCAGCCGAGGCACCCACTGCTCCAGGCCATCGAGCAGGCCGGGCAGCAGGGCATGGTCGCCCAGACCCCACAGCACCTGGGTGGGGCAATTCACCTGCAGCATGCTGTCGGGCAGGTCCAGCGTGGCCGCCCCGAGGTGTGTGGCGTCACCGGGGCGCAGCGGCGAGGCCCGGTAATAGTTGCAGCCCCCGCGCAGGCTGGTGCGCCACACCGCACGGTACTGATTTTTGACGCTTTCACTCAACCAAGCGGGCTCTCCCTGGCCGCCGAAGCGCTGGAAGAAGCCCCACAGGCGCGCGAAGTCGTCCTCGGCCAGGTACGTCTCGGCGTCCGGTTGGATCAGAAAGTTCATGTAGGCGCTGGCTGCCAGCTGGGCCGGGTTGTGGCGAAGCTCGCGCACAAACGCGCCGGGATGGGGCGAGTTGATGATCACCAGGCGCTGCATCAGCTCAGGGTGCTGGTTGGCCAGGCTCCAGGCCACGGCGCCGCCCCAGTCGTGGGCAACCAGGGCGCCGAGCGGCGCCTGCGGGGATTCCAGGGCGATCAGCGCCTTCAGGTCCTGCACCAGCAGCCGGGCCTTGTAGGCCTCGATCTCGGGTGGACGGCTGGACTGTTCGTAGCCACGCAGGTTGGGGGCCACGCAGCGCCAGCCTCCGTTTTCGGGGCGTGAGAAATGCAGCAGCAGCGGGTCCCAGACAAAAGCGGCTTCGGGGAAACCGTGCAGGAACAGCAGCACGGGTGCCCCGGCTGGGCCGGCGGCCCGGCAGCTCAGGGTGATGCCGTGCGGCAGGGCATGTTCAAAAGTGTCGATCATGGGCAAGGGCTCCTGGGGCAGTGAGGGCCCCCAGACCTGGCCCGGCGCTCAGTCGACTTCGGGCTCGGCGGGCGCGGTCTCGGCAGGGGGTGTGGCATCCGGAAGGTCGGCGGCTGCCACGGGTGGATGGGTCCACTGCCACAGCAGGTGCGCGGTGTCTTCGATGCCGATGCGCTTCAGCGCAGAGAAGAGTTTCACATCGCCGCCGCCAGCGTTCAGTCGCGCAATCGACAGCGCCTTGGCGCCCTCGGCGCGGGTCAGCTTGTCGGCCTTGGTCAGCAGCACCAGAAATTTGAGGCCTTCTTCGACGCGCGGGCGGATGACTTCAAGCAGGGTTTCGTCCAGCTCGGTCAGGCCCAGGCGCGGGTCGCACATCATCACGATGCCGGCGAGGTTCTCACGGCTGACCAGGTAATTGGCCATCACACGCTGCCAGCGGATCTTGTCGTCCTTGGGCACCGCGGCGTAGCCGTAGCCCGGCAAGTCGGCCAGCACGGCATCGGTTTCACCCTGGCGGCCCAGCGAGAACAGGTTGATGTGCTGGGTGCGTCCGGGCTTCTTGGAGGCGAAGGCCAGTTGCTTTTGCTGCGTCAAGGTGTTGATGCAGGTGGACTTGCCCGCATTGGAGCGGCCCACGAAAGCGATTTCAGGCACCTGCAGGGGGGGCAGGTGGTGCAGTTGGGCAGCGGTGGTCAGAAAGCGAGCCGTGTGCATCCAGCCCAGGGCCGCCTTGGCCTCGGTGGAGGGGGGCGGCGCAGGGCGACGGACGGCGCTGGCCGGGGCGGATGTGGAGCGGTTTGTCATCAATGTGGAAGTATTCCTGAAGCCTCATTGTAGAATCGAGTGGTTTTGCGCCCCTAACATCATTGAGCCACGATATGAAGTTGATCGCTACCTTGCTCAGCGCCGCCGTGCTGGCCGCCTCCGCTTTTTCGGCCTTTGCTGCTGAAGAAAAACCCGCTGCGGCGGCCAAGCCTGACCTGGTCAAAGGCGAGGCGAGCTTCGCCACCTGCGCCGCCTGCCACGGAGCTGACGGCAATTCGGGCACCCCGGCCTACCCCAAGCTGGCACAGCAGCACCCTGACTACCTGGTCAAGCAGCTGCGTGAATTCAAGTCGGGTCAGCGTGCCAACGCCGTCATGAGCGGCATGGCCGCCGCGCTCAGCGAAGACGACATGAAGAACATCGCCGCCTGGGTTGCCAAGAACAAGGCCAAGCCGGGCTTCGCCAAGGAAAAAGACCTGGTCACCCTGGGTGAGCGCATCTACCGCGGTGGCATTGCCGATCGTCAGATCGCTGCCTGCGCAGGCTGCCACAGCCCGAACGGTGCCGGCATCCCGGCCCAGTACCCGCGACTGGCAGGCCAGCAGGCCGAGTACACCGCGGCCCAGTTGACCGCCTTCCGCGACGGTGTGCGCAAGAACAGCATGCAGATGACGGGTGTGGCTGCCAAGCTCAACGACCGTGAAATCAAGGCCGTGGCCGACTACATTGCTGGCCTGCACTGATCTTCGGCCTGAAGTTCTTTGAACTTCAGGCCATTTTCTCTCCCTCAGCAGGGCGGGCCTCATCTGCGGCCCGCCCTTTTTGTTTGTATCAGGCCCTGGCGACACCATGTCTCTTCCCCTTGCTGAACCCGGCCCGCAGGCACAGCCCCAGCGCGGCAGCCCCGAGCGCCTCAAGGTGCTGGTGGACCTGCTGTCGTCGATGCGCTTTGCCATCTCGCTGCTGACCGTCATCTGCATCGCGTCGGTGATTGGCACCGTGTTGCAACAGAACCAGCCGGCGGTCAACTATGTGAACCAGTTCGGCCCCTTCTGGGCCCAATTGTTTGGGGAACTGCACCTTTATTCGGTTTACAGCGCCTGGTGGTTTTTGTTGATCCTGGGCTTCCTGGTGGTCAGCACCTCGCTGTGCATTGCCCGCAACACGCCCAAGATCCTGGTCGACCTGAAGACTTTCAAGGAAAACATCCGCGAACAGAGCCTGCGCGCCTTCGGGCAGCATGCCGAGGCTGACTTCTCCGAAGCCCCCGAGGGGGTGGCCCGGCGCCTGGGCGAGGGCTTGGTGCAGGGCGGCTGGAAAGTTCGGCTTCAGCAACGTGACACCGCTGCCGGCCCGGGTACGGGCTGGATGGTGGCGGCCAAGGCGGGGGCCGCCAACAAGCTGGGTTACATCGCCGCCCATTCGGCCATCGTGCTGATCTGCCTGGGCGGTTTGCTGGACGGCGACCTGATGGTGCGTGCACAGATGTGGTTCAACGGCAAGGTGCCTTACGCTGGTGCCGGCTTGATTGCCGATGTGCCGGCCCGCCACCGGCTGAGCGAGAACAACCCCACCTTCCGCGGCAACCTGATGGTGGCCGAGGGCACGCAGTCGAGCACGGCCATCCTCAATCAGTCCGACGGTGTGTTGCTGCAGGAGTTGCCGTTTGCGGTGGAGCTCAAGAAGTTCGTTGTCGAGCACTACTCCACCGGCATGCCCAAGCTGTTTGCCAGCGAGATCGTGATCCACGACAAGGCCACCGGCGCGCTGACCGAAGCGCGGGTGGAGGTGAACCACCCCGTCAACTACCACGGTGTCGAGATCTACCAGTCCAGCTTTGACGATGGCGGCTCCAAGGTGCGTTTGCAAGCCTTGCCGCTCGATTCGGATGGTGCCCGTTTCGAGGTCGACGGGGTGATTGGTGGCAGCACCGGTCTGACCCGCAGCCACACCGGAGAAAAGTTCAACCTGGAGTTCAGTGCGCTGCGTGTGATCAACGTGGAAAATTTCGCCGGCCAGGGCGGACCCTCGGGGTCGGGCGTGGATGTGCGCAAGGTCGATCTGCGCGACTCGGTCGAGGCCCGTCTGGGGGCGGCCAACAAGGTGATGACCAAGAAGGAGTTGCGCAACGTGGGCCCCAGCATCACCTACAAGCTGCGCGATGCGGCCGGCCAGGCCCGAGAGTTCCACAACTACATGCTGCCGGTGGACATGGAGGACGGCGGGGCGCCGGTGATGTTGCTGGGCATGCGTGAAACACCGGCCGAACCGTTCCGCTACCTGCGGGTGCCTGTGGACGATCAGGGCGGCATGGACAGTTTTCTGCGCCTTCGCAAGGCCCTTGGCCAGCCCAAGCTGCGCGAACAGGCTGTGGCCCGCTACGTGGCCTTGGCCATTGATTCCAGCAAACCGGAGTTGGCGCGCCAGTTGCAGGCCTCGGCCGGCCGGGCGCTGGACCTGTTCGCCGGCAATCCGGCGGCGGCCAAAGGCTCGGATCGCCCCACCGGTGGATTGCAGGCGGTGGCCGATTTCATCGAGGCCAATGTGCCTGAGGCCGAGCGCCCGCGTGCGGGCGAGGTGCTGATCCGGATCCTGAACGGGGTGCTGTTCCAACTGGAGCAACTGAGCCGCGAGCAGGCCGGGCTGAAGCCCTGGCCCAATGAAGCCAAGACCCAGGCCTTCATGACTCAGGCCGTGTTGTCGCTCAGCGATGTGCAGGCCTATCCGGTGCCGCTGACCTTTGTGCTGAAGGACTTCACCCAGGTGCAGGCCAGCGTGTTCCAGGTGGCGCGTGCCCCTGGCAAGACGGTGGTCTATCTGGGGTGTGCCTTGCTGATCCTGGGTGTCTTTGCCATGCTGTACGTGCGCGAACGCCGTGTCTGGATCTGGGTCCGCCCCGAGTCCACCGGCACCCGAGCCACGATGGCCCTGTCCAGCAATCGCAAGACTATGGATGGCGACCGCGAATTCGAGCACCTGAAAATCAAGCTGCTGAGCCTGGCGCCCGCGTCCCCCGACGCGGCCGACGGCCCTGTGGCCCCGAACTGAACACCGGAGTCGACCCCATGAACACCGCGACCCGTCCGACGACGAGCATCACCCTCAGCGAAGGGTTTTTTTCACGCCGGTCCTGGCTGGATTGGCTGTTTGCCGCCTTGGTGCTGGCCGCCGGGGGCGCCACCCTGTCCCTGTATGGGCAGGCCATGGACGTCTATGAAACCGGCATCCTGATCGCCGCCGTGCCGGCTGCGATCTGGCTGGGCTGGTTCTGGCGCCCGCTGGCGGTTTTGATGGTGGGCGTGGCAGGCCTCAGCCTGCTGGCCATCTCGTCCTACCACGCTTCGGGTGAGGCGCCCACGCTGGCGCGGGCGGACACGGTGTTCTGGCTCAAGTATTTCCTGTCCAGCCAGTCGGCCATCCTGTGGATGAGCATGCTGGTGTTCATGAGCACCATCTTCTATTGGCTGGGGCTGATCGGTGGCCAGCACGGGGCCACCATGGAGCTGACGGGCTCGCGCCTGGCCTGGGCCTCGGTGGTGATGGCCCTGACGGGCACCATGGTGCGCTGGTTTGAGAGCTACCTGCTGGGGGCCGACATCGGGCACATCCCGGTCAGCAACCTGTACGAGGTGTTCGTGCTGTTTTGCTGGATCACCACGGTGTTCTACCTCTATTTCGAGGCGCAGTACAAGACCCGTGCCCTGGGCGCTTTCGTGATGCTGGTGGTGAGCGCGGCCGTGGGTTTTCTGCTGTGGTACACGGTGGTGCGCGAGGCGCACGAGATCCAACCCCTGGTGCCGGCCCTGAAAAGCTGGTGGATGAAGCTCCATGTACCGGCCAACTTCATTGGCTATGGCACGTTTGCGCTCTCGGCCATGGTGGCTTTCGCCTACCTGATCAAGCAGCAGGCGGGCGAAAAGCGCTGGTACAAGCTCACCCCGCTGTGGTTGCTGGGGATCGTGCTGTGCTTCGAGCCCATGGTGTTCCGTCGCAGCACCAACGAGGCTGGGGGCAGCTATTGGGTGGTGTACTTTGCGATCTCGGCCCTGGTGGTGGCGGGCATATTGCTGGCCCGCGAGCGAATTGCGCGCCGCCTGCCGCCGCTGGAAGTGCTGGATGACGTGATGTACAAGGCGATTGCCGTGGGTTTCGCGTTCTTCACCATCGCCACCGTGCTGGGGGCCTTGTGGGCGGCCGAAGCCTGGGGCGGGTACTGGAGCTGGGACCCCAAGGAGACCTGGGCCTTGATCGTCTGGCTGAACTATGCGGCCTGGCTGCACATGCGGCTCATGAAGGGGCTGCGCGGCACGCTGTCCGCCTGGTGGGCCTTGGGCGGGCTGGTGGTGACCACCTTCGCCTTCCTGGGTGTCAACATGTTCCTCAGTGGCCTACACAGTTACGGGACATTGTGAACTTTCGGTGAATTTCGCGAATCCTTGAAAGAATGCGGGTCGTACTCCGACCAACGCATAACTTCAAGGAGCTTCCATGCTGATCCAGACGCGCGACGACGGTTTCCAACACCCGGTCGCCAGCGAAATCACCCCCGCTTCCGTGTATGCCGGTCGCCGCCAGTGGCTGCGGCAGTTGGCCCTGGCCGGGGCCGGCACGGCGTTGGGCAGTTGGGCCGCCCGTGACGCCTTGGCCCAGGCGGCACCCTATGCCCGTCCGGGCAAGCTGCCGGCGCTGGCGGCCGGCAAGTCGGCTGTGGCAGGTGCCCTGACGATGGACAAGGTGACCGATTACAAGGACGCCAGCGGCTACAACAACTACTACGAGTTCGGCACCGACAAGGCCGACCCGGCGCGCAACGCGCACACCCTGGTGACTTCGCCCTGGCGGGTCGAGATCGACGGTCTGGTGAAGAAGCCCGGGCCGATCAACCTGGAAGACCTGATCAAGCTCAGCGCCCAGGAAGAGCGCATCTACCGCCTGCGCTGCGTGGAAGGCTGGTCGATGGTGATTCCGTGGGTGGGCTATTCGCTGGCCGAGTTGATTCGCCGCGTGGAGCCCCTGAGCAGTGCCAAGTACGTGGAATTCCACACCTTGGCCGACCCCAAGACCATGCCGTTCGTGGGCTCGCGCATCCTCGACTGGCCCTATGTCGAGGGCTTGCGCATGGACGAGGCCATGCACCCGCTGACCCTGCTGTCGTTCGGCATGTATGGTGAGGTGCTGCCCAAGCAGAACGGAGCCCCGGTGCGCCTGGTGGTGCCCTGGAAATATGGCTTCAAAAGCGCCAAGAGTCTGGTGCGCATCCGCTTCACCGACAAGGAGCCGGGCACCGCCTGGAACAAGGCGGCGGCCAACGAGTACGGCTTTTATTCCAATGTGAATCCCGAGGTGGATCACCCGCGCTGGAGTCAGGCCACCGAGCGCCGCATCGGCGAGGACGGCTTGTTCGCCAAAAAGCGCAAAACCCTGAAGTTCAATGGCTACGAGGCCCAGGTGGCATCCCTGTATGCCGGCATGGACCTGAAGAAGTTCTACTGAGCGCCAGCCCCCCAATGCGTTCTGCTTCTTCTGCTTCTTCGCCTTCCATTGGCCGCACGGCCGGGCCAGTCGGTGTGCGATCACGCCTGTCGGCGGCCTTGCTCTCACCCTGGGCCAAGCCCGTGGCCTGGGTGTTGCTGTTGCTTCCCCTGGCCTGGCTGGTGGGGCTGACGGTCACCGAGGGCCTGGGGGCCAATCCGGCTGAGGCCCTGATCCGTGCCACGGGTGACTGGACCCTTCGCCTGTTGTGCGGGGTGTTGGCGGTGACACCCCTGCGGGTGATCGGGCGGCTGCCGGCCTTGGCCCGTTTTAGGCGTTTGCTGGGCCTGTTCGCCTTTTCTTATGCCTTGGTGCACCTGGCTTGCTACAGCCTGTTCGACATGGGGCTGGAGTGGGGTGACATCGGGCGAGACATCCTCAAGCGACCCTTCATTCTGGTGGGTTTCACGGCTTGCGTGCTGATGTTGCCCCTGGCTTTGAGTTCGTTCAATGCAGCCATCAAGGCGATGGGGGGGCGGCGTTGGCAGGCGCTGCACCGAGCGGTGTACGCCGTGGTGCTGCTGGGCCTGCTGCATTTCTTCTGGATGCGGGCCGGCAAGCACAACTTTGCCGAGGTGGCGGTCTACGCGGCGGTGATCTCGGTACTGCTGGGCTGGCGCCTGCAGCAGGCCTGGCGCAAGAGGCGCAGAGGCGCTGGCGAGTCCCGCGCCTGATCAATGGCCACCGACCGCGCGCAGGGCCGGCTGGGCGCCCCGCAGCGGGTCGATCTGCAGCGTGGGCAACTGGTAGGCGCGGTCGTCAAACAGGTCGATGCCGCACATCAGGTTTTCCAGCCAGTCAAAGAACTGGTTGATGGCCACCTGGCCCACGATGGGGGCGCCATGCTGGGGCACCAGCATGCTGATGTCGAGTTGGCGCGCCATGCGAACCCACAGTCGCAGGATCTTGTTGGAGACCATGTAGCGGCGGTGAAACCCCTCCATCAGCGGGATGTGGTCCGTCAGGTCGGTGACGAACTTCTGGGCCTGCTGGCCGGTGGTCAGTGACACGCCCAGATCGCCAGTGAACAGGATGCGGCTGACCGGATCGTAGAACTGGAAATTGCCCTCGGAATGCATGAAGTGCGCGGGCAGCAGCCACATCTCATGACGCCCGATGCGCAGCTTGCCGCCGCCATCGGGCACGCCGATCACGCGGTCTTCGGTCTTGCCGACCTTGGCAAAGTGGGGGGCGAAACGCTCCCAGATGCGTGAGATCACCAGCTTGGCGCGGGTGGAGGTCATCCAGCGGTCCAGCGAGGCGATGATGTCAGGGTCGGCGTGCGAGGCCAGCAGGTAGCTGAGCTTGCTGGGCGGAAAATGCTTGGACATGCCCAGGAACAGCTCATTGAAGGCGAGGTTGCCACCCGGGTCGATGATGGCGCCCGTGCCGTCGTCCACGATCAGGAACTGGTTCGCCTGCACCGCCTGGCCGCCTTCCTCGATGAGGTCGGTGAACATCAGGCAGGCGTGATCAGCGTCGCGGTAAAGTTCCAAAGGCATGCTTACTCCCTGCGGCCATCGACACGGCCGGAGCCTGCACTGTACGGAAATGGCATTTCTGTGACTTGATGCACATCAATGCCGTTGATCCGCACCAATCAGCCGTTGGGGAGCAGGTTTTCCAGGGCAAACGTGTCTGCTGCGGTCTCGCGGCGGCGGATCAGATGGGCCTGCTGGCCGTCCACCAGCACTTCGGCCAGGCGGCCGCGGCTGTTGTAGTTGCTCGACATGCTCATGCAGTAAGCCCCGGTTGACAGCACGGCCAGCAGGTCGCCCTGGTCGACTGCCAATGCGCGGTCCCGGCCCAGCCAGTCGCCGCTTTCGCACACCGGGCCGACCACGTCGTAGGGGGTGGTGGGGCGGCTGCTGTCGGCCTGCACTGGCACGATGGCGTGGTAGGCCTCATACATGGCCGGACGGGGCAGATCGTTCATGGCTGCGTCAACGATGCAGAAGTTCTTCTGCTCGCCGGGCTTCAGGTAGAGCACTTCGGTCAGGCACAGGCCGGCATTGCCCACCAGCGATCGGCCGGGCTCGATCATCAGCTGGCGCTGGCCAAAGCCACGTGCATCGAGCTTGGCCAGCAACTGCGCCCACAAGGCGTCGGCTTCGGGGGGCGTGTCACCGTTGTAGTTGATGCCCAGGCCGCCACCGAAGTCGATGTGGTGGATGGGGATGCCAGCCTGTTCGATCGCTTCGACCAGATCGAGCACGCGGTCCATGGCATCCAGATAGGGGTCGACCTGGGTGATTTGCGAGCCTATGTGGCAGTCGATGCCGACCACCTTCAGGCCGGGCAGGCTGGCAGCACGCTGGTAGGTGGCCAGGGCCCCGTCGTGTGCCACGCCGAACTTGTTGCCCTTCAGGCCGGTGGAGATGTAGGGGTGGGTCTTGGCATCGACGTTGGGGTTGACGCGGATGCTGACCGGGGCCGTGGTACCGAGTTCGAGTGCCACCGCATTCAGCACCTCGAGTTCGGCTTCGCTTTCGACGTTGAAGCAGCCGATGCCGGCCTGCAGGGCCTGGCGCATCTCGGCGCGGGTTTTGCCGACGCCCGAGAAGATCACTTTCGACACATCGGCGCCGGCGGCCTGCACGCGGGCCAGTTCGCCGCCCGAGACGATGTCGAAGCCGCACCCGGCCTGGGCGAAGACCTGCAGGATGGCCAGTGAAGAGTTGGCCTTCATGGCGTAGCAGATCTGGGCCTTGCGGCCGGCAAAACCGCGCTGGTAGGCGGCCAGTGCGGCCAGCATGGAGGCCTTGGAGTAGACGAACAGCGGGGTGCCGAAGCGTTGAGCGAGCTCGGGGCTGGCCACGCCTTCGATGGTCAGGACCTGGTCGCGATAAGAGATATGGGGCTGGCCGGGCAACGGGGCTTGGGTCATGGTGTGGTGGTGGTAGGCGTGAGGGGGGTGGCCGGAGGGGCGTCGTCGGACGGCTTGCGATCCGTCTGGGACCGCAACGAGTCGGGGGTCAGCACCTGAGGCAAGGTGGCACGCTGGGCTGCGGCCGGGTCTTGCGGCAGGTACAGCGGCCCGCGTTGGCCGCAGCCGAACAAGGCACCCGCAGCGACAAGGGCAATCAGCCTGACTAGAATTTGGATTCGACTCAACATCAGCGAATTGTAATGACCGACCTTGAATTCATGGACCGTGCCGAAACCCTGCTCAAGGCGGTGGAACTGCGCTGTGACGCCCTCAATGACGACACCGATGCCGATATCGACGCCCAGCGCAGCGGCGGCATGATCACCCTGGCCTTCCCCAACCGGAGCCAGATCGTGATCAACCTGCAAAAGCCCTTGCACGAGGTGTGGCTGGCCACGCGCAGCGGGGGCTATCACTACCGTTGGCTGGATGGACAGTGGCGCGACACCAAGGGCGCGAGCTCATTCTTTGAGCAACTGACCCAGGACGCCACCGTCCAGTCGGGCCTGAGCCTGCTGTTTGCTGCGCCCTGACGTCGCTCGGGAACCGCCCGGAACGCCCGGAAAAGGGCGGTTCCAGCACCGCTGAAGAGGGCCTCAGTTCCGGAAAAGATCCAGGATGCGCGAGCGCTCGTCTGCGGGGGCGGGCGCATGGGCTCCGCTGGTGGCCGCTGTAGGGGGGGCCACCCCGGCGCTGCCGCCCTTGTCGTCCAGTCCCAGGGTGCTCACGCTGTTGCCGCGGGCAAATTCCTCAAAATACCATTCACCGCCGACATTGACCACGCCCTCCGGGGCACTGGGCTCGGACACCGGCACGCCCTTGAGTGCGCGCTCCATGAAGGTGATCCACACGGGCAGACTCAGGCCCCCCCCGGTTTCGCGGTCACCCAGCTTGCGCGGGGTGTCATAGCCAATCCAGGTCACGGCCGCCAGCGTGGGTTGAAACCCCGCAAACCAGGCGTCCATGGAGTCGTTGGTGGTGCCGGTCTTGCCATAAATATCAGGCCGCTTGAGCGCGGCCTGGGCCTTGGCGGCCGTGCCTGAGCGGGCCACTTCCTGCAGCAGGCTGTCCATCATGAAGGCATTGCGCGGCGAGATGGCGCGGGGGTTTTCGTCCAGAGCGGGGGCCTTGCTCTGGACCAGCAGCTTGCCTTTCTGGTCGGTGATGTGATCGATCACCCAGGGGTTGAGCCGGTAGCCGCCATTGGCGAACACCGAGTAAGCCATCACCATCTGCATGGGTGTGACCGAGCCTGCGCCGAGCGCCATGGTCAGGTAGGGGGGGTGCTTTTCGGCCTCGAAGCCGAAGTGGGTGATCCAGTCCTGGGCGTAGCGCGCGCCGATCGATTGCAGCACCCGGATCGAAATCATGTTCTTGGACTTGGCCAGGCCGCGACGCAAGGTCATGGGGCCTTCGAAGGTGCCGTCGTAATTCTTCGGCTCCCAAGGTTGCCCACCGGTGGTGCCGGCATCAAAGAACAGGGGCGCATCGTTGACCACGGTGGCCGGGCCGAAGCCTTTTTCGAGTGCGGCCGAGTAGATGAAGGGCTTGAAGCTGGAGCCGGGCTGGCGCCAGGCCTGGGTCACGTGGTTGAACTTGTTCTTGTCGAAGTCGAAGCCGCCGACCAGGGCCTTGATGGCTCCGCTGCGGGGGTCCACCGCGACAAAAGCGCCCTCCACCTCGGGCAACTGGGTGATCTCCCAGCTGTCTTTGGGGGTTTTCACGACGCGGATCACCGCGCCGCGACGCAGTCGGATGTTGGGCGGCGCCTTGTCGGAAAGGCCGGATTGGGCTGGTTTCAGGCCGTCGCCGGTGATCTCGACGCTGTCGCCATTGGGGCGCACGGCGATGATCTTCTTGGGGCCGGCTTCCAGCACCACCGCGGCCATCACGTCGCCGTTGTCGGGGTGGTCGGAGAAGGCGTCATCGATGGCCTCGTCCTGCTCCCTGGGGTTGGTGGGCAAGTTGATGAAACGCTCGGGGCCTCGGTACACCTGGCGGCGTTCGTAGTCCATGATGCCCTTGCGCAGCGCGCGGTAGGCCGTGTCCTGGTCTGCGGCATTGATCGAGGTGTAGACGTTCAGGCCCCGGGTGTAGGCCTCGGATCCGTATTGGGTGAGCACCAGCTGGCGCACCGTTTCGGCCACGTATTCGGCATGGATGCGTGAGCTGTCGGGGCCGAATTTGATGCGCAAGGACTCGTTGCGGGCCTCATCGGCCTGGGCCTTGGTGATGAAGCCGTTTTCCTCCATGCGATCAATGATGTATTGCTGGCGGATGCGGGCCCGCTTGGGGTTGCTGATCGGGTTGTAGGCCGAAGGGGCCTTGGGCAGTCCGGCCAGCATGGCGGCCTCGGCCACTGAAATGTCCTTCAGGGGCTTGCCGAAATAGGTGTCGGCCGCTGCCGAGAAGCCGTAGGCACGGTTGCCCAGAAAGATCTGGTTCATGTAGATCTCGAGGATCTGGTCCTTGCTCAGCATGTGCTCAAGCTTGAAGGTCAGCAGAATCTCGTAGATCTTGCGGGTGAAGGTCTTCTCGGAGGACAGGTAGACGTTGCGCGCCACCTGCATCGTGATGGTCGAGGCCCCCTGGCTTTTGACGCGCCCCAGGTTGGCCAGTCCGGCTCGGAACATGCCGATGTAGTCGACGCCACCGTGCTGGTAGAAACGGGCGTCTTCAACCGCCAGCACGGCGTCTTTCATGACCTTGGGGATGTCCTTGATAGGCGTCAGGTTGCGGCGTTCCTCGCCAAACTCTCCGAGCAGCGCGCCGTCAGCCGAGTAGACCCGCAAGGGGAGCTTGGGCTGGTAGTCGGACAGGTCAGTGATGTCGGGCAGGTTGGGGTAGGCCACTGCCAGTGCCACGGCTACCAGCATCAGCACGCTCAGCAAACCGGCCAGGGCCAGCCCGGCCAGCCACAGCAGCGCCCGCACCGCCCAGTGAGTTCTCCCTGGCGAGCTGGTGCGAGGGGACTCCTGAGGGGTCTTGGGGGTGGAGCGTGCCATGGTCGAATGCAAAGTGAATTGCGAATTATAGAAATTGGGCATCCGCAGGAGGGCTTGCCTTGACTTGCCACCTCGGCGAGTTCCGTAACTTATTGCAAAATAGTCACAAATCGTCTGCTTTTGACAACGAGAGGTGAACGCTGCCGGGTGGAATTCCTTGGTCTGACAACACCCTTGCTGATAGCATTCAAGCAAAGTGTGAAGTAGAAGCGTCCGTCCGGGCGTGTTACGGGGGACCATCTTGATCTCTTTAGGATCATTGTTTGGCCGGCAGGTGGCGCCCCTGCTCGGCATTGATATCAGTTCGTCCAGCGTCAAGCTGGTCGAGCTGGGTCGCGAAAAGTCCGGAGGGTATGTTCTCGAGCGCTGCATGATGGAGCCGCTGGAGAAAGGCTGGATCATCGACGGCAACATCGAGAAGTTCGATGAAGTGGCTGATGCCGTCAAACGCCTGGTCAAGCGTTGCGGCAGTCGCACCAAGAATGTGGCCATGGCGCTGCCCGCTTCGGCCGTCATCACCAAGCGCATTGTTCTTCCAGGCGGCCTTTCGGATCAGGAGCTGGAAGTCCAGGTCGAATCCGAAGCCAATCAATACATCCCCTTCTCGCTTGAGGAGGTCAGCCTCGATTTCTGTGTCATCGGCCCCAGCCTCAGCTCGCAGGGCGACGTGGACGTCTTGATTGCGGCTTCGCGCAAGGAAAAGGTGCAGGATCGCCAGGGTTTGGCCGAGGCCGCTGGACTCAAGCCGATGGTGCTGGATGTCGAGTCTTTTGCCTCCCGCCTTGCTGCAGGGCGCTTGATCGAGCAGTTGCCCGGGCAGGGCGCCGGGCTCATGGTGGCCCTGTTCGAGGTGGGCTCGATGACCACCAGCCTGCAGGTGCTCAAGGATGGCGAGGTTCTCTACGAGCGTGATCAGGCTTTTGGCGGTGCCCAGTTGACTCAGTTGATCGTGCGCCAATATGGCTTTTCCCCTGAGGAGGCGGAATCGAAGAAGCGCTCTGGTGAGTTGCCTGACGATTACGCCTCTTCGGTGCTGCGGCCATTTGTCGAGAGCGTGGCACAGGAAATCGGTCGGGCGCTTCAGTTCTTCTTCACCAGCACACCGTTCAACCGCGTGGATCACATCATGCTGGCCGGCGGTTCCGCGGCCCTGCCGGGCCTGGCTGAGGCGGTCACGCAACAGACCTCGTTTGCCTGCAGTGTGGTGAATCCTTTCGAAGGCATGCAGGTTCAGGACTCGGTGCGGATGAAAAAGATGGCTCGTGAGGCGCCCGCCTACCTCACCGCGTGTGGCTTGGCCATGCGGAGGTTCCTGACATGATCCTGATCAACCTGCTACCCCATCGCGAAGAGGCTCGCCTCAAGCGCAAAGAGGCCTTCAAAGTGGCCGTGGTGGGGTCCATGATGCTCGGGGCCCTGGTTGTGGCTTTGGTGTACCTGGTGTACCAGTCCAGCCTGACCGACCAGCGCGAGCGCAACGAGACCCTGAAGGCCGAGATCAAGTCCCTTGAAGTGCAGATCAAGGAGATCTCGAACATCGAGGCCGAGATTGCTGCACTGAAGGCGCGTCAGAAAGCGGTGGAAGACCTGCAGTCCGATCGCAATGCGCAGACCTACCTCATGAATGAGTTGGTCAAACAATTGCCTGACGGGGTGTATGTGACCAGCATGCGGCAAGAGGGGCAGACCATTCTGATTCAAGGGGTGGCCCAGTCCAATCAGCGCGTGTCTGAAGTGCTGAAGAATTTTTCTTCGGGCTCGCCATGGTTTGCCCGCCCTGAATTGCTTGAAATTCAGGCTGGTACCGTGAACCTGAGCGCTCGGGATCAACGTCGGGTGGCCAATTTCGGCATGAGATTCCAATTGCTGCGCGCCTCGGAAGTCGAGAAGGCTGCTGAAGCAGCTGCGAAGAAGTGAGTCTCACGATGGCGATCAACACCAAATTCTCAATTGACTTGCCGGCTCTGTTCGAGCAGGCCAAATCCCAGTTTTCCGATCTCGATCCCAAAGACCCCTCGGCCTGGCCGGCGTTTCCGCGCTATCTGACCTTTGTGTGCGCCGCTGCTGCGGTGGTCATCGTGGCCTGGTTCGCCTGGCTCACCGATTTCCAGGCTGAGCTGGAACAGGAAGTGCTGACCGAAGAGAAGCTCAAGACGGATTTCAGTGCCAAGCTGACCAAGGCGGTGAATTTGGACGCACTGAAAAAGCAGCGCGAGCAGGTTCTGCAATATGTGAATCAATTGGAAAAGCAATTGCCAGGCAAGGCGGAAATGTCGGCCTTGCTGTCGGACATCAATCAGGCTGGTTTGGGGCGCAGTCTGCAGTTCGAACTGTTTCGCCCCGGTCAGATGGCGGTGAAAGAGTATTACGCCGAGTTGCCGATCTCGATCCGTGTCACCGGCAAATACCACGACATCGGGTTTTTCGCTTCCGATGTGGCCCATCTGTCCCGCATCGTGACCCTGAACAATCTGACACTGAGCCCGGGCAAGGATGGGGCGCTGGTGATGGATGCCACGGCCCGGACCTTCCGATACCTTGATCCCGATGAAGTGGCGAGCCAGCGCCAAGCCAAGGGGGGCAAATGAACAGGTCACTGCAATCCCTCTGGCCTTTGCTTGTGGTGGCCACGGCGACCTTGGCGGCGTGCAGCTCCAACGAGTCTGAGATCAGCACCTGGATGGCTGAGCAAAGGGCCCAGAGTCGGCCCAGGGTGGTGCCGATTTCCGAGCCGAAGAAGTTCATTCCCCAGGAATACCAGGGGGCAGATGCCATGGACCCCTTCAATGTCCAGAAACTCACCCAGGCGTTGAAGCGTGAGTCCGCTTCGCCGGGCAATATGGCCATCATTGCGCCGGAAATGGCCAGGCGCAAAGAGGCGCTGGAAATGATGCCGCTGGATTCGATGGCCATGGTGGGCAGCATGCAAAAAGGGGGTGTTCCCGTGGCGCTGCTGCGCATCGACAACCTCTTGTACCAGGTCAAGGTCGGCAATTATCTGGGGCAGAATTTTGGCCGAATCATGAAAATCACCGAGACCGAAGTCCAATTGCGCGAGGTGGTCCAGGACTCCTCGGGTGATTGGATCGAGCGACCGGCCTCTCTGCAATTGCAGGAGCGGGGAAAATGAAAATGAATCACTTTATAAAGTTGGCGCTGCGGCTGATTTTCTCGCTGGGCCTGATGGTTTCGGTCAGCGGTCTGAGGGCCCAGGAGACGCAGACACTGAAAGCCATCTCGGTCTCGTCCCATTCTGGTGCCGAAGTGGTCCGCTTCGATTTCTCTGAAGCCGTGAATTTCCGGCTGAACGGGTTTGGCATCCAGTCGCCGGCCCGCGTCGCACTCGACCTGCCCGTGGTCGGGAGTGCATTGCAGAAAAACGTGGTCGAGTTCACGCAGGGCAACGTCAAGTCCGTCAATGTGATCCAGGCCTCTGATCGCACCCGCATGGTCCTGAATCTGAAGCGCTACCAGGCCTACAGCACCCAGGTGGTGGGCAAGTCGGTTTTGGTGACCTTCGAGCCGGTGGTGGCCAGTGCCAACACCGGCACCACGGTCTCGTCGTCCTTTGCCGAGTCGCACAACGACGATGTGTTGCCACTCAAGGACATTGACTTCCGCCGTGGCAACGACAGCGCCGGTCGCGTGGTCGTCAGTCTGCCGAACAACCAGACGGGTGTGGACCTCAAGGTGCAAGGCCAGAGCCTGGTGGTCGAGTTCCAGAAGTCCTCGCTGCCGGAAGGCCTGCGTCGGCGCATTGACGTGTCAGACTTCGGTACGCCAGTCCAGTTGATCACCTCCACCCAGGTGGGTGACCGTGTGCGAGTGCTGATCGAGCCCAAGGGTGACTGGGAGCATTCGGCCTATCAGAGCGACGATCAGTTCGTGGTCGAGGTGCGTCTCAAGAAGGTCGACACCAGCAAGCTGCTGCAGGGGCCGACCTATTCGGGCGAGAAGCTGTCTCTGAACTTCCAGAGCATCGATGTCCGGTCGCTGCTGCAGGTGATTGCGGACTTCACCAACTTCAACATCGTCACTTCCGACACCGTCTCGGGCAACCTCACCCTGCGTCTCAAGGATGTGCCCTGGGACCAAGCCTTGCAGATCATCATGGACTCCAAGGGACTGGGCATGCGCAAGGCTGGCAACGTGCTGTGGATCGCCCCGCGCGATGAGCTGGATGCCCGCACCAAGAAAGACCTGGAGGCCTTGCAGGCCATCGAACGGCTGGAGCCGCTTCGCACACAGTCGTTCCAGCTCAACTACGCCCGAGCCACCGACATGGTCTTGCAATTGCGAGGTGCGGCTGTCGGGGTGGGGGTAGGAAGCGGCGCTGTGGGGGGGGTGACTCGTTTCCTGTCCGAGCGCGGCAGTGTGATTGCCGAGCCTCGTACCAACCAACTGTTTGTGACCGACACCGCCAAGAAGCTCAATGAGGTGCAGGAGTTGCTGACCAAGCTCGACATCCCGGTGCGGCAGGTCCTGATTGAGGCACGCATCGTCGAGGCGTCGGATACCTTCGGTCGCTCCCTGGGCGTGCGCCTGGGCGGCAGTGACTTGCGCGGCGTGCGCGGTGGCGATGCGGGGTATTCGATCGGCAACGGCAATCGGGTGGCCGTCGGGGGGTCCTATGACGCGGTGTCGTCCACCACCACGGAAAGTTCAAACGTCATGACCACGACCAACACCAGTTTTGTGAACTTGCCGGCCACCGGGCAGGGCGGGTACACGGCCTCTTCGTTTGCCTTGTCGATCTTCAACTCGGCCGCCAACCGCTTCCTGAACCTGGAAATCTCGGCCCTGGAGGCGGACGGCAAGGGCAAGGTGGTGTCCAGCCCGCGCGTCATCACGGCGGACCAGACCAAGGCGCTGATCGAGCAAGGTACGGAATTCCCCTATCAACAGGCCACGTCCAGCGGTGCCACTTCGGTGGCCTTCCGCAAGGCCAACCTGAAGCTCGAAGTGACCCCTCAGATCACGCCCGAAGGCAACATCATTCTCGAGCTGGACATCAACAAGGACAGCAAGGGCGAAACGACGGCTCAGGGTATTGCCATCAACACCAAGCACATCAAGACCCAGGTGCTGGTCGAGAATGGCGGCACCGTGGTCATTGGTGGGATTTTTGAACTGACGGAGTCAGACAGTGAGGCCAAGGTGCCCGTCCTCGGGGACATCCCGGTGATGGGCAATCTTTTCAAGACCAAGACCAAGTCGGTCAACAAGCAGGAAATGCTGGTGTTCATCACCCCGAAGATGGTGTCGGATCGTGCGACCAACCGTTGATTCGGGGATGGAGGTATGTTTGTGAAATATTTGAAATTTCTTTTTGTGCTGCTGATGGCCTCCTTGCTGGCGGCATGCGGTGGTGGCGGTGGCAGCTCGGGCACAGCCAGCAGCGGATCCTCGGGTTCGACGACCACGGCGACCCTGGTGGTCACGCTCACCGATTCGTCGGGGGCCGCACTGGCCACACCGCACACACTCAAGGCCGGGCTGTTCTACCTGGCTCAGGCCAAGGCACTCGACGCTTCGGGCAACCCGATTGCCAATCAGGTGATCACCTTCACCACTGACAGCACCCTGGTGACCCTGGCTGCGGCCACCGCGCTGACCGATTCGACTGGTGTGGCCAGTGTGAAGATGACGCCCCTGTCTGTTGCTGGGGCAGGGTCGGTCGGGGCCTCGATGTCCTACACCGCGTCAGGTGCCACCACAGCGACCACGATCACCGGTACGGCCGCCTCCTACCAGGTCACGCCTTCGGCGGCGACGGGGACGCCGACGCTGTCTCTGGCGTTGACGGACTCTTCCGGTGTGGCGCTGTCCACGCCGCGCACGTTCTTGACCGGTTCCAGCTACAAGGCCAAGGTAACGGTGCTGGATGCAACCAGTGCGCCCATCACCAATCTGGTGGTCACGTTTACCACGGACAACACGCTTGCCACGATCTCGCCGTCCAGCGCGCTGACCGATGCCAATGGCGTGGCGACCGTGCAGATCGTGCCGCTGACCCTCACCGGGGCGGGTAGTGTTCAGGCCGCTGCATCTGTGAACGGCACCTCCTACTCCTCGTCTGCGGTGTCCTATCAAGTCACCTCTGCCAGCGTGGCGGCTTCGCTGTCGTTCGTGTCGGCAACACCCACATCGATCGTGGTCAGCAATGCGAGCACGGGCACCAAATTGTCGACCGTGGTCTTCAAGCTGGCGAACGGCCAGGGTGTTGGCGTGTCAGGGCAATCGGTCAATTTGAGCCTGAACGCTCAATCGATCAGTGCTGGCGTGGCCTTTGTCGTCAATGGGACGAGCAGCACCGGCGTGCAGACCTTGGTCACGGATCAGAATGGCCTGGTTTCCATCAACGTCGCCTCTGGCACTTTGCCGACGCCTGTGTTGGTCACGGCGACCGCTGCCTCCAACAGCAGCCTCACGGCCACATCGGTGGGGCTGGCTGTGACCAATGGTCGGCCAACCCAGCTGCGTTCCTCCATTGCTGCGTCTCCTCTCAGCGTCGAGGCATCGCCGGGGGGGACGTCGATCATCCAGGGTGTTCAGGCCACCCTCACGGTGCTGTTGTCTGATCGCATGGGCAACCCTATCCCGGCGGGTACGGTTGTGAACTTGATTGCTTCGCATGGACAAATCTCGGGTACCTGCACGGTGGCAATCGTCAACAGTGCTTCTCAATGCACTGCGGTCTGGACATCGGCTGCTGCGCGCCCGAGCAATGGGTGGTTCACCGTGTTGGCCTATCTGGATGGTGAAGAAGATTTTGTGGACGCCAATGGCAACAACCAATACGACAGCGGGGAGCTGTTCTATGACGAAGGTCAGGCCTACCTGCCCAAAGACGCCAAGGCCTCGGCCTACAGCGCTGCGACAGATCAACCCATTGCAGGAGGCACCATTGGTACGGTGGCCTGTGCCGTGACCAATTCCACCGTCATTCCGTACATGATTCCCAACACCTGCGACAACGCCTGGACCAGTTCCATCCGGGTCCGCCTTGGGGTGACCATGAACTGGTCCGATTCTTATGCAACCCTGACGTCGTCCAATGCCTCCACATCGGGTATCACGATCCAGGTTGCAGACGACCTGGGCAATGCCATGCCCAGCAATAGCACCCTATCCGGCACCATGTCCTGCCCTTCGACGGTGACCACGACACCGAAAGTCACCCTGTCTAGAAGCAAGACTCCTGATTCGATTTACCCGGTCACCGTGGCGGTAACTTTTTCTGATTCCGCCACCTCTTGCACCTTGTCGTTCACGGTGACCACGCCCGCTGGGTCGGTCACAACCGGGACCTACAAGTTCTGACGAACACCGCAAGCCACTAAACTCAGCGCATCCAACCGCCTGGCAACCTCGGTTGCCAGGCGTTTTCATTTTTGCGGCTTGCGCTGATGCGGGCCATGGCCAACTTCGAAACTCATGCTTTGTGTCCTGATCGGCATGCCGGGCTCCGGCAAATCAACTGTCGGGCGCCAACTGGCGCGGCGGCTGGGGGTGTCCTTTTTCGACACGGATCATTTGCTGGAGGCTCGGCTGGGTTGTTCGATCCGCGAATACTTTGAAGCCCAGGGCGAGGCGGCCTTTCGTGAGCGCGAGCAGCAGGCGCTGGCTGAATGCATTGCGCATGAACATGGCGTGGTGTCCACCGGTGGCGGCATCGTGCTGCGCCCGGCCAATCGCGAGTTGCTGCGCGCCGCCCCTTGTGTGATCTACCTGCGGGCCAGCCCGGAAGACATCTACCGCCGCCTGCGCCACGACACCACCCGGCCGCTGCTGCAGGTGGCTGATCCCTTGCGCAAGCTCAAGGAGTTGTATGCCGAGCGCGACCCGCTTTACCGCGAAGCCGCCGGCTTTGTGGTCGAGACCGGCCGACCCAGCGTGGCGGCCCTGGTCAACATGATTTCGATGCAGCTCGACCTCGCGACCCCCGGGGTTTCGGCCTCAGCGCCTAAACTCTGAGGGTCGGCGGCGCTGGACCCAGCGCCTGCGCGGGCGCTGAAGCTGCAGCTTGCAGGCTGGACGCGCCTTCCCCAACGCTTGATTGTTGCTTTCTCACCGATTATTTCTGGATGGATTCCGATGACGTCTCAGCCCGCACCTGCCGCCCGCATTTCGATTGAACTGGGCGATCGCAGCTACGACATCCTGATCGGCTCCGGCTTGCTGGGCCAGTCCGCTGCCTATGAAGGCTTGCCGGCCAGCAGCGCGGCACTGATTGTCACCAACACCACCGTGGCACCGCTGTACCTGGCCCCCTTGAAGCAGGCCCTGGCGGGGCGCCATGCCCATCTGCACGAGGTGGTGTTGCCCGATGGCGAGGCCTTCAAGACCTGGGAAACCCTGAACCTGATCTTCGACGCCCTGCTGGGCCACGGCTGTGACCGCAAAACCGTGGTCTATGCCTTGGGCGGCGGCGTGGTGGGCGACATGACCGGCTTTGCTGCTGCCGCCTACATGCGCGGTGTGCCCTTTGTTCAGGTGCCGACCACCTTGCTTGCGCAGGTCGATTCATCGGTGGGTGGCAAGACCGCCATCAACCACCCGCAGGGCAAGAACATGATCGGGGCGTTCTACCAGCCGCAGCGGGTGATTTGCGACCTTGGCACCCTGGCCACCCTGCCCGAGCGGGAGCTCAGCGCCGGTCTGGCTGAGATCATCAAATACGGCCCGATTGCCGACACCGCGTTCCTGGACTGGATCGAAACCCACATGCCAGGCCTGCGCCGCCGCGAGGTCGATTTGCTGGCCCATGCCGTGCGTCGCAGCTGTGAGATCAAGGCCCATGTCGTGGGCGTCGACGAGCGCGAGTCGGGCCTGCGCGCCATCCTCAACTTCGGTCACACCTTTGGCCATGCCATCGAGGCCGGTCTGGGCTATGGTGAATGGCTGCATGGCGAGGCCGTGGGCTGCGGCATGGTCATGGCTGCGCGGCTGTCGCAGCGCCTGGGCCTGGTGGATGAGGCCTGGGTGGCCCGCCTGACCGCCCTGATTGCCGCGGCCGGTCTGCCGGTGGTGGCCCCGGTGCTCGATGCCGCCGACAACGCCGGCCGTTACCTGTCCCTGATGCGCGTCGACAAGAAGGCCGAAGCCGGCGAGATCAAGTTCGTGCTGATCGACGGCCCTGGGCGGGCCACGGTGCGCGGCGCGCCCGACACGCTGGTGCGTGAGGTGATTGACGCCAGTTGCGTGGTGGCCTGAGCCATGTCGGCGCTGCCCCTGAGCCTGCCAGCGCCTGGGGAGCAGGCCCTGGCACCGTTTGCCTGCCACCCCAGCCAGAGCCGGGGGCGCCTGTACCCCGAGGTGCCGGCCCCCACGCGCTCCGAGTTTCAGCGCGACCGCGACCGCATCGTCCACTCCACGGCGTTTCGCCGCCTGGTCTACAAGACCCAGGTGTTTCTGAATCATGAAGGCGACCTGTTTCGCACCCGCATGACGCACTCGCTGGAGGTGGCACAGTTGGGCCGCTCGGTGGCGCGTTCGCTGGGCCTGAACGAAGACCTGGTGGAGGCCATTGCCCTGGCCCATGACCTGGGGCACACCCCCTTTGGCCACGCCGGCCAGGATGCGCTGGACGAGTGTGTGCGCGCCCACGGGCAGCCGGACGCCGATGCAGGCTTTGAGCACAACCTGCAGAGCCTGCGCGTGGTGGATGAGCTGGAGGAGCGGTACCCACGCTACAACGGCCTGAACCTGAGCTTTGAAACCCGTGAGGGCATTCTCAAGCATTGTTCTGCCGCCCATGCGCGCAAGCTCGAACAACGCGAACCCGGTGGGGTGGGGCGGCGCTTTCTGGAGCGAACCCAGCCCAGTCTGGAGGCGCAGTTGTGCAATCTCGCCGATGAAATCGCTTACAACGCCCACGACATCGACGACGGCGTGCGCTCGGGCCTGATCACGCTGGATCAATTGCAGGCGGTGCCCTTGTTTGAGCGCTTTCGGCTGCAAACGTTGGACGAGTTTCCGGCCCTGGCTGAACCGGGGGCGGGCCGGCGCCTGCTCTATGAGTCGATCCGACGCATGTTGAGCCAGCAGGTGTATGACGTGATTGACGCCACCCGCGCGGCCTTGGCCCAAAGCGGACCAAGCAGTGTTGACGAGGTCCGGCACCTCCCACCCTTGTTGGGCTTCACGCCCGGCATGCGGGCCGAATCCACCCAGCTCAAACAGTTTCTGTTCAAGAACCTGTACCGCCATCCCAATGTGATGGAGACCACGGGCCGCGCCCGCCAGGTGGTCCATGAACTTTTCGATCTCTACCTGGCCCGCCCGGCTGAGATGCGCGAACGCTTTGCCCGCCGCCCTGATGTGCCGCGGGCCGTGGCGGATTTCATTGCCGGCATGACCGACCGATTTGCCCTGCGCGAGCACGAACGGCTGACCGGCCAGCGCCTGCTTTCATGAAAGCGCCCTGGCCTCGCTTGCCCGGGCCTGCGGGGGTGGTCATCTTGGCTGGGGTGGCGGCGGCCCTGCACGTCGCCAAGTTGGCCCCTGCATTGCCGACGCTGCGTGAATCGCTCAGCCTTTCCCTGGCCCAGGCGGGCTGGTTGCTGTCCACCGTCCAGGGGGCGGGCATGCTGCTGGGGGCCGTGATGGGCGTTCTGGCTGACGGCTGGGGTTTGCGGCGCTGCATGCTCACCGGCCTGTGGCTGCTCACGCTGGCCAGCGCTGGAGGGCCGGCGGGCTCGGGCTTTGAGGCCTTGCTGGCCTTGCGCGCCCTGGAGGGTCTGGGTTTTCTGATGGCGACCATGCCGGCTGCTGCCTTGGTGCGGCGGCTGGTGCTGCCATCACGCATGCCGCTGATGCTGGGGGTGTGGGGGACTTACATGCCCCTGGCCACCAGCGTGGCCCTGCTGCTGGGGCCGGC
Source organism: Curvibacter sp. EU05-FHT14A10 (assembly GCF_058791075.1). Lineage (NCBI taxonomy): Bacteria > Pseudomonadati > Pseudomonadota > Betaproteobacteria > Burkholderiales > Comamonadaceae > Curvibacter > Curvibacter sp. EU05-FHT14A10. The sequence goes on along the minus strand of NZ_JBYTDE010000005.1, from coordinate 283,448 downwards.
GCTGATCCCCGCCTGGGGCTGGGCATCCTGGTGGTGGCTCGCCGCCGCCTGCACCGGTGCGATGGCCTTGTGGGTGGCGGCGGTGGTCCCGCCAGACCCGGCGGGGGGCGCCGGTCTGCAAGGGGCGGCGCTGGCCGCGCGCCTTCGCCGCACCTGGACGGGCACCGGCCCCTGGCTGGTGGCGGGGGCTTTCGCGGTGTATTCGGGCCAATGGCTGGCAGTGATCGGTTTTCTGCCTTCCATCGTGCAGCAGGCCGGGTGGTCGCTGGCGGCGGTGGCCTGGGTCACAGCAGGTCTGGCGGCGGTCAACATGCTCGGTAACCTGGCGTCAGGGCCCTTGCAGGCCCGGGGCGTAGCGCCGTCGCGTCTGCTCAGCGGTGGTTACGCGGTGATGGGGTTGGGCGCCTGGCTGGCGTTTCAGGATGTCTGGCCTGTGGGGCTGCCGGTGCGCATGGGGGCCGTGCTGTTCTTTTCCATGGTGGGTGGCCTCATTCCCGGCACCTTGTTTGCGCAAGCGGTGCGCCATGCACCCGATGAAGACACGATCTCTACCACCGTGGGCTGGATGCAGCAATGCTCTTCGCTGGGGCAGTTCCTTTCGCCGCCGCTGGTGGGGCTGTTGGCCGCCCGGGTGGGCGGCTGGCAATGGACCTGGGTGATCACCGGGCTGTGTTCCTTGGCGGGCATCGCACTCGCCCACGGGCTGAGCCGTCTGCAGCCACGGCGCTGAACTCGGGTTTGCCACCTGCGGGCGGGCGGGCCCCCTAAAATGGGCGGCTCTGCCCCATCACGGTGAACCGGTGAGTTTCCTCGATCAGCTCAAATCCCAGGCCCATGCCCTGCAAAGCCAGCGCAGCACCCAGCAGCAGGACCTGGCCGGCCGCATTGCGCAGACCGAGCAGGCCTGCGAGACCGTCTGGCGCTATTTCAACGAATTGGCGCGGCAACTCAATGTGATCGTGCCGCCGGGCCCCACGCTGTCGCTGGACAACCGCCAGGCCTGGCCTGAGATGTGTCTGGTGGATTTTCGCTCTGATGCGCGCAAGAAGTTCTGGATGAACCGCGAGGTCTATGACCACGTGGCCCTGGGCTGGGTCATCAACCCGCGCGAGGGCAAGCCCCTGGCCACCTCGGTCAGCGTCAACTTTCCGCCGGATCTGGAGCGCGTCACGAGTCGACTGTCGGTGGGGCAGGTGCGGCACGAGCGTCATGAGGTGCGCCATCCCGAGAAGAGCAGCCTGTTGGCGCTTCGTTTTGACTACCAGACCCAGGCCTTTGGCAGCGTGCGCGCCACGGCCGATCACGAGGCGGGCGAGATCCATTTCCGCGCCGCCAACCTGCGCGGCTTCGAGGTGGCGCAGGTGCGCCACCCGGTGCAGCGCATCAACAGTGTCCTCCTGGACGAACTGGCCCGCCTCATCGTCGGCCAGGCTGGAGCCTTTTTATGAATTCCCTTGAAACCCGCCATGACCAGGTGGTGGCGGACACCCGGCGCTGGCTGGAGCAGGCCGTCATCGGCCTGAACCTGTGCCCTTTTGCCAAGTCGGTGCACGTGAAAAACCAGGTGCACTACGTGGTCGACTTCAATGCCGATGTGGAGGCCTTGCTGGCCACGTTGGCCACGGAGTTGCAGGCTTTGGCCGAGTCTGATCCCGAGCAGCGCGACACCACCTTGCTGGTCATGCCCGATGCACTGGCCGATTTTTTGGATTTCAATGATTTCTGCGCCCAGGCCGACGACGTGCTGGCGTCACTGGAACTGGATGGCATCTTGCAGGTGGCCAGCTTCCATCCACAATTCCAGTTTGCGGGCACCCAGGTCGATGACATCAGCAACTGCACCAATCGCGGCCCTTACCCCACGCTGCACCTGCTGCGTGAATCCAGCATTGATCGGGCGGTGGCTGTTTTCCCCGAGGCAGAGATGATTTACGAACGCAACATTGAAACCCTGGAAAAACTCGGCCATGACGGCTGGGCCGCCCTGAATGTGGGCGCGAGCCCGAACACCCCATGACCCAGAAAACCGCAAGCGCTCACACCTCCCGCCCGAAAAAGGGCGGCAAACAAGCGGTGGACGCCGATGCCGCGTTGGCGGCCGAACTCAAGCCAGGGCAGTCAATCGAGCTGCTCAAGGAGCTGCACATCCTCACCCGCGAGGGGCGCCTCAACCAGGATTCGCGCCGCAAGCTCAAGCAGGTCTACCACCTGTTCCAATTCATCGAGAAGCTGCTCCAGGAGTTGCCGCCATCCGAGCAGGGCCCTTCGCTGGCCGACCACGGTGCCGGAAAGTCCTACCTGGGCTTCATCATCTACGACCTGTACTTCAAGGCGCTGGGGCGAGGGCACATCTATGGTGTGGAAACCCGTGCCGAGTTGGTGCAGCGTTCGCAGGCCCTGGCGCAGCGCCTGGGTTTTGATCGCATGGCTTTCGTCAATACCACGGTGGCCGAGGCCACCACCGACCAGCGCCTGCCTGAGCAGATCGATGTGGTCACGGCCCTGCATGCCTGCGACACGGCCACCGACGACGCCATTGCCTTCGGCTTGCAAAAGAAGGCCCGTTTCATGGTCCTGGTGCCCTGTTGCCAGGCCGAGGTGGCCAGCTGCCTGCGCGAGAGCAAGGCCTTGACGCTGTCGCGCACCCCGCTGGCTGAACTGTGGCGCCATCCCCTGCACACCCGAGAAATGGGCAGCCAGATCACCAATGTGTTGCGCTGCCTGTACCTGGAAGCCTGTGGCTACCAAGTCACGGTCACCGAACTGGTGGGCTGGGAGCACAGCATGAAGAACGAGCTGATCCTGGCCCGCTACACCGGCCAGAAGAAGCGCAGCGCCGCCGAGCGCCTGCAGGCCTTGCTGGCCGAGTTCGGCCTGCAGTCCTTGCAAGACAGCCGCTACCCCTTGCCGGCCTGAGGGTCGCAAGCGTCCCTCCATGGCCCGTCTGCCTCGCCTGTCCATCCCGGGCCTGCCCCACCACGTGCTGCTGCGCGGCAACAACGGACAGGCGGTGTTTGTCGACGATGTGGATCGGCGGGAGTGGCTGGAGGCCCTCAGCGCCTATGCCGCCGAGTGTGGGGTGGCTTTGCATGCCTGGGTGCTGTTGCCGCAGAGCGTTCAGTTGCTGCTCACCCCGACCACGGCCGACAGCCTGTCGCGCTTCATGCAGGCGGTGGGGCGCAAATACACCCGCCAGTTCAACCTGCGCCACGGCCGCAGCGGCACCCTTTGGGAGGGGCGCTACCGGTCCACCGTGCTGCAGCCCGAGCGCTACCTGATCCCCTGCATGGTGGGCATGGACACCATGCCGGTGCGCGAAGGGCTGGTGGCCGAGCCCCAGGCCTACGAATGGTCCAGCCACCCGCACCACATTGGGCGGCAGTCCGATCGCCGCCTGGTGGCCCACCCGGTTTACTGGCAATTGGGCAACACGCCCTTCGCGCGAGAAGCGGCCTACGCCGCCAAGGTCGCCGAGGGGGTGTCTGCGGCCGATCTGCAGGCCTTGGGGCAGGCCACCCAGCATGGTTGGGTGCTGGGCGATGCGGCCTTTGTGCAGAAGCTGCAAGCCCAGATGGAAAGGCGCCTCACGCGGGTGCCTGCAGGGCGCCCACCCGGCTCACGCAAAGCGGTGCCCAACGAGGCCATTTGATCTGTCCCTAATTTATTCTGCAGAAACTGTCTGATTTTTAAATTGGTATCTGACCCCAATTTAATTTTCTTGGCATTTTTATTGCACTGCACTATCCTTCGCTTCCCCGCGAAATATCGTGTAACCCGGGTCGCGCCGGCGCTGCCTTTGCAGGCAGACCAGCGACTGGCCCCACAGATCAGGACATGCCATGACGAAGGCTGCAGAGATTCAGCATCTCCAACAACACGGTCTCTATTCGGCGACCAACGAGCATGACGCTTGTGGCGTCGGTTTCGTGGCCCACATCAAAGGCGTCAAGAGCCACGCCATCGTTCAGCAAGGTCTGAAGATCCTCGAGAACCTCGACCACCGCGGCGCCGTGGGGGCCGACAAGCTGATGGGCGACGGCGCCGGCATCCTGATCCAGCTGCCCGACGCGCTGTACCGCGAAGAAATGGCCAAGCAGGGCGTGGCCCTGCCCCCGCCCGGCGAGTACGGCGTGGGCATGATCTTCCTGCCCAAGGAGCACGCTTCCCGCCTGGCCTGCGAGCAGGAGATGGAGCGCGCCATCAAGGCCGAAGGCCAGGTGCTGCTGGGCTGGCGCGATGTGCCGGTGAACCGCGACATGCCGATGTCGCCCGCCGTGCGTGAAAAAGAGCCGGTGCTGCGCCAAGTCTTCATCGGCCGTGGCAACGACGTGATCGTGCAGGACGCCCTGGAGCGCAAGCTGTACGTGATCCGCAAGACCGCCAGTGCCAACATCCAGGCGCTGGGCCTGAAGCACAGCAAGGAATACTACGTTCCCAGCATGTCCAGCCGCACCGTGGTCTACAAGGGCCTGCTGCTGGCCGACCAGGTGGGTACCTACTACATGGATCTGCAGGACGAGCGTTGCGTCTCGGCCCTGGGCCTGGTGCACCAGCGCTTCTCGACCAACACCTTCCCTGAATGGCCGCTGGCCCACCCGTACCGCTATGTGGCGCACAACGGTGAAATCAACACCGTCAAGGGCAACTACAACTGGATGAAGGCCCGCGAAGGCGTGATGTCCTCGCCGGTGCTGGGGGCTGACCTGCAAAAGCTGTACCCGATCAGCTTTGCCAGCCAGTCCGACACCGCCACCTTCGACAACTGCCTGGAACTGCTGACCATGTCGGGTTACCCGATCAGCCAGGCCGTGATGATGATGATCCCCGAGCCCTGGGAGCAACACACCACCATGGACGAGCGCCGCAAGGCCTTCTATGAGTACCACGCAGCCATGCTCGAGCCCTGGGACGGCCCGGCCTCGATCGTGTTCACCGATGGCCGCCAGATCGGCGCCACCCTGGACCGCAACGGCCTGCGCCCTTCGCGCTACTGCATCACCGACGACGATTTCGTGATCATGGGTTCCGAATCGGGCGTCCTGCCCGTGCCTGAGAACAAGATCGTGCGCAAGTGGCGTCTGCAACCCGGCAAGATGTTCCTGATCGATCTGGAGCAAGGCCGCATGATCGACGACGAAGAGCTCAAGGCCGGTCTGGCCAACAGCAAGCCCTACAAGCAGTGGATCGAGAACCTGCGCATCCGCCTCGACGACGTGGCGGCACCGGTGGCTGGCGAGTCGGCTACCCAGGGCTCTGTCGAATCGACCGAGCCGCAGGCGGCCGGCGTTGAATCCTTCAGCGCCGATCTGCTGGACCGCCAACAGGCCTTCGGCACCACCCAGGAAGACATCAAGTTCCTGATGAGCCCGATGGCCACCAACGGTGAAGAGGGCATCGGCTCGATGGGCAACGACAGCCCGCTGGCCGTGCTGTCGAGCAAGAACAAGCCGCTGTACAACTACTTCAAGCAGTTGTTTGCCCAGGTGACCAACCCGCCGATCGACCCGATTCGCGAAGCCATCGTGATGTCGCTGGTGTCCTTCATCGGCCCCAAGCCCAACCTGCTGGACATCAACCAGGTCAACCCGCCGATGCGCCTTGAGGTGAGCCAGCCGGTGCTCGACTTCGCCGACATGGCCAAGCTGCGCAGCATCGAAAAGACCACCCAGGGCAAATTCCGCAGCTACACCCTCGACATCACCTACCCCGTGGTGTGGGGCCGTGAAGGCGTGGAAGCCAAGCTGGCCTCGCTGTGTGCCGAAGCCGTGGACGCCATCAAGAGCGGCCACAACATTCTGATCATCAGCGACCGCGCCATCAGCGCCACCCAGGTGGCGATCCCCGCGCTGCTGGCCCTCTCGGCCATCCATCAGCACCTGGTGCGCGAGGGCCTGCGCACCACCGCCGGCCTGGTGGTCGAAACCGGCACCGCCCGCGAGGTGCATCACTTTGCCGTGCTGGCAGGCTACGGCGCTGAAGCCGTGCACCCCTACCTCGCCATGGAAACCCTGCAGGTCATCCACAAGGACCTGCCGGGCGACCTGTCGGCCGACAAGGCGATCTACAACTACATCAAGGCGATCGGCAAGGGCCTGTCCAAGATCATGTCCAAGATGGGCGTGAGCACGTACATGAGCTACTGCGGTGCCCAGCTGTTCGAGGCCATCGGCCTGAACACCGAGACCGTCAACAAGTACTTCACCGGCACCGCCAGCCGTGTCGAGGGCATCGGCGTGTTTGAAATCGCCGAAGAAGCCATCCGCATGCACAAGGCGGCCTTCGGTGACGACCCGGTGCTGGCCACCATGCTGGATGCGGGCGGCGAGTACGCCTGGCGCGCCCGCGGCGAAGAGCACATGTGGACGCCTGACGCGATTGCCAAGCTGCAGCACAGCACCCGCGCCAACAACTGGAACACCTACAAGGAATACGCCCAGCTCGTCAACGACCAGTCGCGTCGTCACATGACCCTGCGCGGCCTGTTCGAGTTCAAGGTCGATCCAAGCAAGGCCATTCCGCTGGAAGAGGTCGAGTCGGCCAAGGAAATCGTCAAGCGTTTCGCCACCGGCGCGATGTCGCTGGGTTCGATCTCCACCGAAGCCCACGCGACCCTTGCCGTGGCCATGAACCGCATTGGCGGCAAGAGCAACACCGGTGAAGGCGGTGAGGATCCGGCCCGTTACCGCCAGGAACTCAAGGGCATCCCGATTGCCCAGGGTGCCACGCTCAAGAGCGTGATCGGCGAATCGCAGGTCGAGGTCGATCTGCCGCTGCAGCCGGGCGACTCGCTGCGCTCCAAGATCAAGCAAGTGGCCTCGGGCCGCTTCGGTGTCACCGCCGAATACCTGTCGTCGGCCGACCAGATCCAGATCAAGATGGCCCAGGGTGCCAAGCCCGGTGAAGGCGGCCAGCTGCCTGGTGGCAAGGTGTCCGAGTACATCGGCAAACTGCGTTACTCGGTGCCCGGTGTGGGCCTGATTTCGCCCCCGCCGCACCACGACATTTACTCGATCGAAGATCTGGCCCAGCTGATCCACGATCTGAAGAACGTGGCACCGCACTCCAGCATCAGCGTCAAGCTGGTGTCTGAAGTGGGTGTGGGCACCATCGCGGCAGGTGTGGCCAAGTGCAAGAGCGATCACGTGGTGATCGCCGGTCATGACGGCGGCACTGGTGCCTCCCCCTGGTCCTCGATCAAGCACGCCGGCGGCCCGTGGGAAATCGGCCTGGCCGAAACCCAGCAGACCCTGGTGCTGAACCGCCTGCGCAGCCGCATCCGTGTGCAGGCCGACGGCCAGATGAAGACGGGCCGCGACGTGGCCATCGGCGCACTGCTGGGCGCTGATGAGTTCGGCTTCGCCACCGCCCCGCTGGTGGTCGAAGGCTGCATCATGATGCGCAAGTGCCATCTGAACACCTGCCCGGTGGGCGTGGCCACGCAAGACCCGGTGCTGCGCGCCAAGTTCTCGGGCAAGCCCGAGCACGTGGTGAACTACTTCTTCTTCATCGCCGAAGAAGTGCGCCAGATCATGGCCCAACTGGGCATCCGCAAGTTCGACGACATGATCGGCCGCGTGGACCTGCTCGACATGAAGAAGGGCGTTGAGCACTGGAAGGCCCAGGGCCTGGATTTCAGCCGCCTGTTCGCCATGCCCCAGGTGGGCCCGGAAGTGTCGCGCTTCCACATCGAAAACCAGGACCACGGCCTCGACAAGGCCCTCGACAATGTGCTGATCGCCAAGTCGCGCGCAGCCATCGACAAGGGTGAGAAGGTCCAATTCATCGAAGTGGCCCGCAACGTGAACCGCTCGGTCGGCGCCATGCTGTCGGGTGCCCTGACCAAGGTGCACCCGGAAGGCCTGCCGGACGACACGATTCGCATCCAGCTCGAAGGCACGGGTGGTCAGTCGTTCGGTGCCTTCCTGGCCCGCGGCATCACCATGTATTTGATCGGTGACGCCAACGACTACACCGGCAAGGGCTTGTCGGGCGGCCGCGTGGTGGTGCGTCCGAGCATCGACTTCCGCGGTGAATCGTCGCGCAACATCATCGTCGGCAACACCGTCATGTACGGTGCGACCAGCGGTGAGGCTTTCTTCAGCGGCGTGGGCGGCGAGCGTTTCGCCGTGCGTCTGTCGGGTGCCACGGCCGTGGTCGAAGGCACGGGTGACCACGGTTGCGAGTACATGACCGGTGGCACCGTGGCCGTGCTGGGCAAGACGGGCCGCAACTTTGCTGCCGGCATGAGCGGTGGCATTGCCTACGTCTATGACGACGACGGCAGCTTTGCCAGCCGTTGCAACACCGCCATGGTGACCCTCGAGAAGGTGCTGCCGGCGGCCGAGCAAGAGGCCAGCATCGACCGTGCCGTCTGGCACCGCGAGCAGACCGACGAAGCCCAGCTCAAAAAGCTGCTGGAAGACCACCACCGTTGGACCGGCAGCAAGCGCGCCCGCGAACTGCTGGACAGCTGGGCTGAGGCGCGCGCCAAGTTCGTGAAGGTGTTCCCGACCGAATACAAGCGTGCCCTGGGCGAAATCAACGCCAAGAAACAGGCGGTTGCCACCACGGCCAAGGCCAAGGCATCGGCCAAAGAAGCCGCCGCAGCCAAGTAATCCGACCGACCACACGAATCAAGGACTCAGACATCATGGGAAAAGTCACTGGCTTCATGGAATTTGAGCGCATCGAAGAGGGCTACAAGCCCGTTGCCGAGCGCCTGAAGCATTACAAGGAATTCGTCGTCGGCCTGGACGAGTCGCAAGCCAAGGTGCAGGGTGCACGCTGCATGGATTGCGGCACACCGTTCTGCAACAACGGCTGTCCGGTCAACAACATCATTCCGGACTTCAACGACCTCGTGTACCGCGGCGATTGGCAGAACGCCATCGAAGTGCTGCACAGCACCAACAACTTCCCTGAGTTCACGGGCCGCATCTGCCCGGCGCCTTGCGAAGCTGCTTGCACGCTGAATGTGAACGACGACGCCGTGGGCATCAAGTCGATCGAGCACGCGATCATCGACCGCGCCTGGGCCGAGGGATGGGTGCAGCCCCGTCCGGCCAAGCACAAGACGGGCAAGAAAGTGGCTGTCGTGGGCTCTGGCCCCGCCGGCATGGCCGCCGCCCAGCAACTGGCACGCGCCGGCCACGATGTGACCCTGTTCGAAAAGAACGACCGCATCGGCGGCTTGCTGCGCTATGGCATTCCTGACTTCAAGATGGAAAAGTCGCACATCGACCGCCGCGCCAAGCAACTGGAGGCCGAAGGCGTGACCCTCCGCACCAGCGTGCTGGTGGGCAAGATGCCCGAAGGTTCCAAGGTGACCAACTGGGCCAAGGAAACCATCAGCCCCGAGCAGCTCAAGAAGGATTTTGATGCTGTGCTGCTGACCGGCGGCTCTGAGCAGTCTCGCGATCTGCCCGTGCCGGGTCGTGACCTGGACGGCATCCATTTCGCGATGGAATTCCTGCCCCAGCAGAACAAGGTCAATGCGGGCGACAAACTCAAGGGCCAACTGCGCGCCGAGGGCAAGCATGTCATCGTGATCGGTGGCGGTGACACCGGCAGCGACTGCGTGGGCACCAGCAACCGCCACGGCGCGGCCAGCGTGACCCAGTTCGAGGTCATGCCCCAGCCGCCCGAAGTGGAAAACCGTCCGCTGACCTGGCCTTACTGGCCGCTGAAGCTGCGCACCAGCTCCAGCCACGACGAAGGCTGCACCCGTGAGTTCGCCATCTCCACCAAGGAGTTCATCGGTGACAAGGGCAAGGTCACCGGCCTGAAGACGGTGCATGTCGAGTTCAAGGACGGCAAGCTGGTCGAGATTCCGGGCACCGAGAAAGAGTACAAGGCTGATCTGGTCCTGCTCGCCATGGGCTTCGTGAACCCGGTGGCCACCATCCTGGACGGTTTCGGTGTCGACAAGGACGCCCGTGGCAACGCCAAGGCCAGCACCGAGTTCACCGGCGGTTACGCCACCAACGTGGCCAAGGTTTTCGCTGCAGGCGACATTCGCCGCGGCCAGTCGCTGGTGGTCTGGGCCATCCGCGAAGGGCGCCAGGCCGCTCGCGCCGTGGATGAGTTCTTGATGGGCTTCAGCGACCTGCCACGCTGATCGTCAGCCTGACCAGCCTCATTCACAAGAGGTGAATCAACAACGCTCCCCTGGTGGGAGCGTTGTTGTATCTGAGGGTCAATCCGGGCTTGACCAAGTGTTCACCCGGATCCTTTATGATTCAGAACCGCCGGGCCCCGTCCGGCGTTTTTGCTTCATGTCCTCAACACCTACCCCTTCTTTAGTCGAATTGCGCGACCTGACCTTCGGGTATGGGGAGCGTGTCATTCTGGACGGCGTTTCGCTGACCATTCCACGTGGCAAAGTCACGGCCTTGATGGGCGCCTCAGGCGGCGGCAAGACCACCGTGCTGCGCCTGATCGGTGGCCAGGTTCGGCCCCAGGCCGGCGAGGTGAGCTTTGATGGCCAGAACGTGGCGCAGCTCGATCTGGCGGGGCTGTACAAGGTGCGTCGCCGCATGGGCATGTTGTTCCAGTTCGGGGCGCTGTTCACCGACTCCAGCGTGTTCGACAACGTGGCCTTCCCCCTGCGTGAACACACCGACATGCCTGAAGCCCTGATTCGCGACATCGTGCTGATGAAGCTCAATGCCGTGGGCTTGCGCGGCGCCCGTGATCTGATGCCGAGCGAAGTCTCGGGCGGCATGGCTCGGCGCGTCGCCCTGGCGCGCGCCATCGTGCTTGACCCGGAGTTGGTCATGTATGACGAGCCTTTTGCAGGACTGGACCCGATCTCGCTGGGCACGGCCGCGCGCCTGATCCGCGAGCTCAACGACGCCATGGGCCTGACCAGCATCATTGTTTCGCACGATCTTGACGAGACCTTCCACATTGCCGACAAGGTCATCGTGCTGGCCAATGGCCGCATCGTGGCCCAGGGCACACCTGATGAGGTGCGACACAGCGACGATCCGCTGGTGCACCAGTTCGTCAATGCCCTGCCTGAGGGGCCGGTGCGTTTCCACTACCCGGGCCCCAGCGTGGCCGATGACTTTGGCCCAGGCCAGGGGGGCAGGGCATGAGCTGGTTCAACCCTTCCGATGTCGGGCTGGCCACGCGCCGGCAACTGGCTGCGATCGGCCACGGCGCCCGTCTGTTTGCCCGCCTGGTAATGGACTTTGGCGCCTGCATGCGTCGTTTCAGTCTGGTGCGCGATCAGATTCATTTCCTGGGCAACTATTCCCTGGCCATCATTGCGGTGTCCGGCCTGTTCATCGGCTTTGTGCTGGGTCTGCAGGGCTTCAACATCTTGCAGCGCTACGGGTCGTCCGAAGCCCTGGGTCAGTTGGTCACGCTGTCTCTGGTGCGCGAACTGGGGCCCGTGGTCACGGCCTTGCTGTTTGCCGGGCGCGCCGGCACCTCGCTCACGGCAGAGATCGGCCTGATGAAGGCCGGCGAGCAACTCAGTGCCATGGAAATGATGGCAGTCGATCCGGTGCGCCGCATTCTGGCGCCGCGTTTCTGGGCGGGCGTCATCACCTTGCCCTTGCTCACCGCAGTGTTCAGTGCTGTGGGCGTGATCGGTGGCTGGGTGATTGCAGTGCCTCTGATCGGGGTCGATTCGGGCTCGTTCTGGAGTCAGATGCAGGGCGGGGTCGATGTGTGGTCCGATGTGGGCAATGGCGTGATCAAGAGCGTGGTGTTTGGTTTCACCGTGACCTTCACGGCCCTGCTGCAGGGCTTTGAGGCCATGCCCACGCCCGAAGGGGTGTCGCGTGCCACTACCCGTACCGTGGTCGTGGCATCGCTGGCCGTGTTGGGCCTGGACTTCATCCTGACCGCACTGATGTTCAGTGTTTGAGATTCAACCGGGTTGGCTGTCTGGCCGACCCTCGACGTAGCAAAGGAGAGTGTTGTGCAACGCTCCAAAAATGATATCTGGGTAGGTCTGTTCGTTCTGCTGGGTCTGGGTGCGGTGGTGTTTCTGGCACTGCAGTCGGCCAATCTGCTGAGCCTGAATTTCCAGTCCACCTACAGGGTCACTGCGAAGTTCGACAATATTGGCGGGCTCAAGCCTAAAGCTGCTGTCAAGAGCGCAGGGGTGGTGGTCGGTCGCGTGGAGTCGATTGTTTTCGACGACAAGTCCTTCCAGGCCCAGGTGGCCTTGGCCCTGGAAAATCGCTATGCCTTCCCCAAGGACAGCTCGTTGAAGATTTTGACGGCTGGCCTGTTGGGCGAGCAGTACATCGGAATCGAGGCGGGTGCTGACGAGAAGAACCTGGCACCGGGCGACAAGATCGGAACGACGCAATCGGCCGTGGTCCTGGAGAACCTGATCAGCCAGTTCCTGTACAGCAAGGCTGCAGACGGCCCTTCAACGCCGGCCAACGGAGCTAAAAAGTAAAAATGAGTGACGATCCTAAAAATATGAATTTGAACCGCGCTGGAGGATGGCTGCGCATGGCCATGGCTGCGGTGGTCTTGGCCGTGCTGGCTGGCTGTGCCACTGGCCCGGGCAAAAACCCGCGCGACCCGCTGGAGCCCTTCAACCGTGACATGTCGCGCCTCAACGATGCCGTAGACAGCGCGGTGTTCAAGCCGGTGGCCACCGCCTACCGGGAGGTCACCCCTTCGCTGGTGCGCACGGGGGTGAACAACTTCTTCTCCAACCTCGGTGAAGTCTGGTCCTTCGTCAACAACGTGTTGCAGCTCGATTTGAAGGGTTCGGCCGACACGGCTTTGCGCTTTGGCTTCAACACGATCTTTGGGCTGGGGGGCACGCTGGACATCGCCAGCGAGATGCAGATCGAACAGCACAAGCAGGATTTCGGGCAAACCCTGGCGCGCTATGGCGTGCCCACCGGGCCGTACATCGTGCTGCCCATCCTGGGCCCGTCCACCTTGCGCGACACCGTGGCCCTGCCGATCATCTGGAAGGGTGACGTCGTGACGCACATCGACCACGTGCCCACTCGCAACTCGCTTTACGCCCTGCGCGTGGTGTCGATCCGCTCCAATCTGCTGGGGGCCAGCCGTGTGCTCGACGAGGCGGCCCTGGACAAATACTCCTTCACCCGTGACGTCTACCTGCAACTGCGCGACAACGAACGCCTGCATGGCCGGGGCCGTCCCGATGAGGATGATGGCGCGCTGCCACCCGAACCGCTTCCGTGAGGTTGACCGGGTGCGCGGACCGTTTGTCGTCCGCCGCCGGGTCTGAACCGTTATCACTCCGTGGCTGATGCCGCTTTGAAAGGATTTCTATGCAACGACGTACTCTTGGCGCATGGCTGGTGGCCGCGGCCGGTGCCCTGTCCCTGGCACTTCCTCTGACCGCCCTGGCTGCCGACGAAGCTCCGGATGCGCTGATCAAGCAGCTGTCCACTGACGTGCTCGACACCATCAAGACCGACAAGGCCATTCAAGGCGGCGACACGGCCAAGCTGGTGGCGCTGGTCGACACCAAGATCATGCCGAATGTGAACTTCCCGCGCATGACGGCTGCTGCGGTGGGCCCAGCCTGGCGCCAGGCCTCGGCCGAGCAGAAGGCCCGTCTGCAGGAAGAGTTCAAGACCTTGCTGGTGCGCACCTATTCGGGCGCGCTGGCGCAGGTGTCTGACCAGTCCATTTCCATCAAGCCCCTGCGTGCGGCAGCTGACGATACCGATGTCGTGGTGCGCAGCGAGGTGCGTGGCAAGGGGGACCCGATCCAGCTCGATTACCGCCTCGAGAAGACCCCTGGCGTGGGCGCTGGCTGGAAGATCTACAACCTCAATGTGATGGGGGTGTGGCTGGTTGAGACCTACCGCAGTCAGTTTGCCCAGGAAATCAATGCCAAGGGCATCGACGGCCTGATCGCCACCCTGACTGAGCGCAACAAGGCCAACAACGCCAAGAAGGGCTGATGGTGCTGGTCCTGCCTGCCGAATTGACTCACGCCCAGGCCGGGGCTTGCCTGGGCATGCTGGTGCAAACCCTGCGGCGGCATGCCGAACCGCAGGTGGTGGCTGATGCCTCGGCCACCACCGTGTTTGATTCTTCAGCCTTGGCGGTGCTGCTGGGTTGCCGGCGCGAGGCGCTGGCCCTGGGCAAGACCTTTGCGGTGCAGGGGCTGCACCCTCGGCTGGCCACGCTGGCCCAGCTTTACGGCGTCGGCGAACTGCTGCCGGCCGCCTGAATTCAGCATGGCATGACCCTGCGTCTTGTCGGGGCCGCAGGTCTCAGGAAACAGCGTTGCGAGCCCTGGGCTTAAAATCCCAAGTCTCCATGCCTGCAGTCTCATTCCAATCGGTCTCCAAGACCTTCTCCACCCCCCGCGGGCCTTTCCAGGCCTTGAACGATGTCAGCTTCGACATCGAAGAAGGGGAATTCTTCGGCCTGCTCGGCCCCAACGGCGCGGGCAAGACCACCTTGATCAGCATTCTTGCGGGGCTGGCTCGTGCCAGCTCGGGGCGAGTGCTGGTGCAGGGGGCAGATGTTCAGGTCGACTACGCTGAAGCCCGGCGTCGCCTGGGCATCGTGCCCCAGGAACTGGTGTTCGATCCGTTCTTCTCGGTGCGTGAGTCACTGAAAATCCAATCAGGCTATTTCGGGGTGAAGAACAACGATGCCTGGATCGATGAGCTGCTGGAGAGTCTGGGCCTGGCCGACAAGGCCAAGTCGAACATGCGCCAGCTATCGGGTGGCATGAAACGCCGTGTGCTGGTGGCCCAGGCCCTGGTGCATCGGCCCCCCATCATCGTGCTCGATGAGCCCACTGCCGGCGTCGACGTGGAATTGCGTCAGACCCTGTGGCAGTTCATTGCCCGCCTCAACAAGCAGGGCCACACCGTTTTGCTGACCACCCACTACCTCGACGAAGCCGAAGCCCTGTGCGGGCGCTTGGCCATGCTCAAGCAAGGCCGGGTGGTGGCCCTGGAGCGCACCTCCGAGCTGCTGAGCCGGGCCTCGGGCAATGTGCTGCGTTTCAAGGTGGATGGCGAATTGCCGGCCTCTTTGCAGGCGCAGGCCCGGGTCACCGGGCGCATCGTCCAGTTGGCGGTGCACGATGCCGCTGACATCGAGCGCAGCCTGGCCCTGGTGCGAGAGTCGGGTCTGGTGGTCGAGGATATCGAGGTGCGCAAGGCCGACCTGGAGGATGTCTTCATCAGCGTCATGGCGGGCAGCCGCCAGACCGCGCAGGAGGTGGCAGCATGAACGGCTGGCAAACCCTGCTCTACAAAGAAGTGCTGCGCTTCTGGAAGGTCAGCTTCCAGACGGTGGCCGCGCCGGTGCTCACGGCCGTGCTGTACCTGATGGTTTTCGGCCATGTCCTTGATGAGCGCGTCCAGGTGCATGAGGGGGTGTCGTACACCGCCTTTCTGATCCCGGGGCTGGTGATGATGAGCGTGCTGCAGAACGCTTTTGCCAACAGCTCTTCCTCGCTGATCCAGAGCAAGATCATGGGCAATCTGGTGTTTTTGCTGCTGACCCCGCTGTCGCACCGTGCCTGGTTTGTGGCCTATGTCGGCTCCTCGATGGTGCGCGGCCTGGTGGTGGGCCTGGGGGTTTTGATCGTCACCGCGGTGTTTGCCTTGCCGGGTTTCGTGGCGCCGCTTTGGATCGTCGTGTTTGCGGCGCTGGGCGCCTCGATGCTCGGCGCGCTGGGTCTGATCGCAGGACTGTGGGCCGAGAAGTTCGATCAGATGGCCGCATTCCAGAACTTCGTGATCATGCCCATGACCTTTCTGTCAGGCGTGTTCTATTCGATCCATTCGCTGCCTCCATTCTGGCAGCAGGTCAGCCATCTGAACCCGTTTTTCTACATGATCGACGGCTTCCGTTACGGATTCTTCGGGGTCAGTGATGTGTCGCCCTGGCTCAGTCTGGCCCTCGTCGGCAGTGCCTGGCTGGTCATCTGTGGCATTGCACTGCACCTGCTGCGCACTGGTTACAAGATTCGCAGCTGAGCCGCATCCTGACGGCCCACGCCCACGGGTTGTCCGGGGCGTTGTCTCCAACCCATTTGCCTCCCACCATGACTTCTGACGATCTTCAAACAATCATTGCCGCCGGCCTGAATTGCGACCACCTCGTGGTCGAGGGCGACGGTCGCCATTGGTACGCCACCATCGTGTCGGCCGAATTCGAAGGCAAGCGCGCAATCCAGCGCCATCAGCGGGTCTATGCCACGCTCGGTGAGAAAATACGCACCGACGAGGTCCACGCCTTGTCCATGAAGACCTTCACGCCCGCGGAGTGGGCTGCCCAGCCGCGCTGAGCGCCTGGACACCACCGTCGGTGCTCTGGAGCCAAGCTCACGCCCTCTGACCCTTTCAACCCCTGATGGACAAACTCCTCATCCGCGGCGGCCGTTCCCTGAATGGTGAAGCCCTTGTATCCGGTGCCAAGAACGCGGCCTTGCCCGAACTGTGCGCCGCCTTGCTGACCGAGGAGCCTGTCACCCTGGACAACGTGCCCCGCCTGCAGGACGTGGCGACCATGCTCAAGCTCATGCGCCACATGGGCGTGCTGGCCGAGCAGAGCGAGCAGGGCACGGTGCGTCTGGACGCCTCCGCGCTCACCCAGCCTGAGGCACCTTACGAACTGGTCAAGACCATGCGGGCCTCGGTGCTCGCGCTGGGCCCTTTGCTGGCCCGCTTCGGTCGTGCCCGGGTGTCCTTGCCTGGCGGGTGTGCGATCGGGTCGCGTCCGGTGGATCAGCACATCAAGGGCCTGCAGGCCATGGGGGCCGACATCCAGGTCGAGCATGGCTACATGGTGGCCCGCCTGCCCGCAGGTCAGACCCGGTTGAAGGGCGCCCGCATCACCACCGACATGGTGACCGTCACCGGCACTGAGAATTTCCTCATGGCCGCCACCTTGGCCGAGGGCGAGACGGTGCTTGAAAACGCCGCCCAGGAGCCCGAGATCCAGGACCTGGCCGAGATGCTGATCGCCATGGGTGCCCGCATCGAAGGCCAGGGCAGCAGCCGCATCAGCATTCAGGGCGTTCCGCGTCTGCACGGTGCGCGTCACGCGGTGGTGGCCGACCGCATTGAGGCCGGTACCTTTTTGTGTGCCGTGGCGGCCACGGGCGGCGATGTGTTCCTGCGCCATGGCCGTGCCGAGCACCTTGACGCGGTGATCGAGAAGCTGATCCAGGCGGGTGCCTCGGTCACGGCCCATGAGGGCGGCATCCGCGTCCAGGCCCCAGGGCCTGCGGCCAGCTACTGCAAGGCCCAGAGCTTTCGCACCACCGAGTACCCGGGCTTCCCGACCGACATGCAGGCGCAGTTCATGGCGCTGAACTGCGTCTCGGGCGGTGTGTCGCGGGTGACCGAGACGATTTTTGAGAACCGCTTCATGCACGTGGACGAACTGGTCCGACTGGGCGCCCACATCCAGACCGATGGCAAGGTGGCGATCATCGAGGGCGTACCGCGCCTGTCGGGGGCCCAGGTCATGGCCACGGATCTGCGTGCTTCGGCCAGCCTGGTGATTGCCGGTCTGGTGGCCGAGGGCGAGACCGTGGTGGACCGCATCTACCACCTCGACCGTGGCTACGATCGCATGGAAGAAAAACTGCGCGGCCTGGGTGCCGACATCGAACGAATCCGCTGACCCCGGGGAAAGACCAGACACATGATTACGCTCGCCCTCTCCAAAGGCCGCATCTTTGACGAAACGCTGCCGCTGCTTGCAGCCGCCGGCATCGAGGTCACCGAAGACCCTGAAAAATCCCGCAAGCTGATCCTGCCCACCAACCAGCCCGATGTTCGCGTGGTGCTGGTGCGTGCCACCGATGTGCCCACCTACGTCGAGTACGGCGGCGCCGACCTCGGCGTGACCGGCAAGGACACCCTCATCGAGCACGGCGGCCAGGGCCTGTACCAGCCGCTGGACCTGCGCATCGCGCGCTGCCGCATGAGTGTGGCCGTGCGGGCCGATTTCGATTACGCGGGCGTCGTCAAGCAGGGCTCGCGCCTGCGTGTGGCCACCAAGTACACCTCGATTGCCCGTGACTTCTTTGCCACCAAGGGCGTTCACGTCGATCTGATCAAGCTCTATGGCAGCATGGAACTGGCGCCGCTCACGGGCCTGGCTGACGCCATCGTCGATCTGGTGTCCACCGGCAGCACCCTGAAGGCCAACCACCTGGTGGAGGTGGAGCGCATCATGGACATCAGCTCGCGTCTGGTGGTCAACCAGGCGGCACTCAAGCTCAAGCAAGCCCCCATCCGCCGCATCATCGACGCCTTTGCCGGTGCCGTGAAAGCCGACTGATCCTTTGAAGAAGAACCCCTCGCCCCGGAGCCCCTCGCCATGACCCTGCAAGCCGCCCCCCTTCGCCTGTCGACCGAATCGGCCTCTTTCGAGGCTGACTTCAAGGCCCGCTTGCACTGGTCTGCCGACACCGATGCGGCCATCGAACAGCGCGTGGCCGACATCCTGGCCGACGTGCAGCAGCGTGGTGACGCCGCCGTGATCGAGTACACCCAGCGTTTCGACGGCCTGAGCGTGACCGACATGGCGGCCCTGGAGTTGACCCAGGCTGAACTGAAGGCCGCTTTTGATGGCCTGCCCGAAGTCCAGCGCCAGGCGCTGGAGCAGGCGGCCCGTCGTGTGCGCAGCTACCACGAGGCGCAGAAAAAGGCCTCAGGCGAAAGCTGGAGCTACCGTGATGAAGAAGGCACTCTGCTGGGCCAGAAGGTCACTCCGCTGGACCGTGTGGGCATCTATGTGCCCGGTGGCAAGGCGGCCTACCCCTCCAGCGTGCTGATGAACGCCATCCCGGCCCATGTGGCTGGCGTGGGCGAGATCATCATGGTGGTGCCCACGCCCAAGGGCGAAAAGAACCCGCTGGTGCTGGCAGCCGCCTATGTGGCAGGCGTCACCCGGGCTTTCACCCTCGGGGGAGCCCAGGCCGTGGCTGCGCTGGCGTATGGCACGGCCACGGTGCCGAAGGTCGACAAGATCACGGGCCCGGGCAATGCCTATGTGGCCAGTGCCAAGAAGCGGGTGTTCGGCACCGTGGGCATCGACATGATCGCCGGCCCCAGTGAAATCCTGGTGCTGGCCGATGGCAGCACGCCCGCCGACTGGGTGGCCATGGACCTGTTCAGCCAGGCCGAACACGACGAATTGGCCCAAAGCATCCTGTTGTGCCCCGATGCGGCCTACATCGAGGCCGTCCAGCGCGAGATCGATCGCCTGCTGCCCACCATGCCACGCGCGGCGATCATCGCCAAGTCGCTGAGCGATCGCGGTGCACTGATCCACACCCGCAGCATGGAAGAGGCCTGTGCCATCAGCAACCGAATCGCGCCCGAGCACCTGGAAGTGTCCAGCCGAGAACCGCACCGTTGGGAGCCCATGCTCAAGCACGCCGGTGCCATCTTCCTGGGGGCCTACACCAGTGAGTCGCTGGGCGACTATTGCGCCGGGCCAAACCATGTGCTGCCGACCAGTGGCACGGCCCGCTTCAGCTCACCCCTGGGCGTGTACGACTTCCAGAAGCGCAGCAGCCTGATCGAAGTGAGTGAAGCCGGTGCCCAGACCCTGGGCCTGATCGCGGCCGAACTGGCCTACGGCGAAGGGCTGCAGGCCCACGCCCAGGCTGCTGAGATGCGGCTCAAAACGCCCCGCGCCTGACCCCATGACCTCAAATACCCCCCACCTCGTTCGCGCTCTGGCCAACATCCGTCAGGATGTGCAGTCCATGCACGCCTATGCAGTGCAGGACGCACGCGGCCAGCTCAAGCTGGATGCCATGGAGAACCCGTTCAGCCTGCCCGAACCACTGCAGGCCGCGCTGGGGCAGCGGCTGGGCAGCCTGGCCGTCAATCGCTACCCGGGTGATCGCGTCAATGATCTGAAGGCGGCCTTGGGCCGCCACGCCGGCCTGCCCGAGGGCCATGCCCTGATGTTGGGCAATGGCTCGGATGAGCTGATCTCTTTGCTGGCCCTGGCCTGCGACGTGCCCGGCGCGACCATCCTGGCGCCCCTGCCCGGCTTTGTGATGTACGCCATGAGCGCCCAGTTGCAGGGATTGCGTTTTGTCGGTGTGCCGCTGACGGCCGATTTCGAACTCGACGAGGCCGCCATGCTGGCGGCCATTGCGGAGCACCGGCCGGCCATCACCTACCTGGCCTACCCCAACAACCCCACGGCCAACCTCTGGGACGTCGAAACCATGCGCCGGCTGATCGCGGCGGTGGGCGCGCAGGGCGGTCTGGTGGTCATGGACGAGGCCTACCAACCCTTTGCCAGCCACAGCTGGCTCAGTGAGATCACGGCGCACCCTGAGGCCAATGACCATGTGCTGTTGATGCGCACCCTGAGCAAGTTTGGCCTGGCCGGTATCCGTTTGGGCTACATGATGGGGCGGGCCGAGCTGATCGCTGAAATCGACAAAGTGCGCCCGCCCTACAACATCAGCGTGCTCAACTGCGAGTGCGCGCTGTTCGCTCTTGAACATGCCGAGGTCTTTGCCGAGCAGGCCGCCACACTGCGCCGCGAGCGCGGCCTGTTGCTGTCGGCCTTGCGCGCATGGCCCGGGGTCAAGGCTTGGGACAGCGATGCCAACATGATCCTGGTGCGCGTGCCCGATGCGCTCAAGACCTTCGAAGGCATGCGCTCCCTCGGCGTGCTGATCAAGAACGTTTCTAAAATGCATCCTTTGCTGGCCAACTGCCTGCGCCTGACGGTCGGCTCTGCCGACGACAACGCACGCATGCTGGCGGCTTTCCAGGCCTCTCTATGACCTCCTCCGCACTTGTCCCTGCCGCTTCTTGCGAGCGCACCGCCGAAGTCACCCGCAACACCGCCGAGACGCGCATCCGTGCGCGCGTCAACCTGGACGGGTCGGGTCTGTCCAAGCTCAACACCGGCATCGGCTTTTTTGATCACATGCTCGACCAGATCGCCCGACACGGCCTGATCGACCTTGACATCGATTGTGGTGGCGATCTGCACATCGACGGCCACCACACCGTGGAGGATGTGGGCATCACCCTGGGCCAGGCCTTCGCCCGTGCGGTGGGTGATAAAAAAGGCATTCGCCGCTACGGCCATGCCTACGTCCCCCTGGACGAAGCCTTGTCGCGGGTGGTGGTTGATTTTTCGGGGCGGCCTGGCCTGCACATGGACGTGAAGTTCACCAGTGGCATGATCGGTGCTTTCGATACGCAACTGGCATTTGAGTTTTTCCAGGGTTTTGTCAACCATGCTGGCGTGACCCTGCACATTGATAATCTCAAGGGTGTCAATGCCCATCATCAGTGTGAAACGATCTTCAAGGCGTTTGCCCGGGCTGTGCGGTCGGCACTCGAGCTGGATCCCCGCTCGGCTGGCGTGATCCCGTCCACCAAGGGTTCGCTCTGATGTGATGACCCGGTTGCGGCACTGAAATGCTGCCACCCTCTCCTTGTCAAAGAAATTGAGTCATGAATCCAGTCGCTAATACCGTGGCCGTGGTCGACTACGGCATGGGCAATCTGCGCTCGGTGTCACAGGCCGTCCAGGCTGCAGCCGACCGCTCGGGTGTGAAGGTGATCATCACCTCGCGCCCCGAAGAGGTGCGTGCCGCCACCCGCGTGGTGCTGCCTGGTCAGGGGGCCATGCCCGACTGCATGCGCGAACTGCGCGAATCGGGCCTGCTCGAGTCTGTGCTGGAGGCCGCTGCCACCAAGCCGATGTTCGGCGTGTGTGTGGGCATGCAGATGCTGCTGGACCACAGCGCCGAGGGGGACACGCCTGGCCTGGGACTGATCCACGGTGAGGTGGTCAAATTCGACCTCGCCGGTCGTTTGCAGCCTGATGGCAGTCGCTTCAAGGTCCCGCAGATGGGCTGGAATCAGGTCGCCCAGACCCAGCCGCACGTTTTGTGGGCCGACGTGCCTGACAACAGTTATTTCTATTTCGTGCACAGTTTCTATGCGCGTCCGTCCGACGGGCGCCACAGTGTGGGCGAAGCGGACTACGGCGGGCGCTTTACCGCAGCCATTGCCCGCGATAATATTTTTGCGACCCAGTTCCACCCCGAAAAGAGTGCAAGCCACGGCCTGACGCTCTACCACAACTTCCTTCACTGGAATCCCTGACTTTTCCGCTGCACCCTACGCTGCTCACAGCACCATGCAACTCATTCCCGCGATCGATCTCAAAGACGGCCACTGCGTGCGCCTCAAGCAAGGTGACATGGACCAGGCCACCACCTTTGGTGAAGACCCTGCTGCCATGGCCCTGAACTGGGTCAACCAGGGCGCCCGCCGCCTCCACCTGGTCGACCTCAATGGCGCCTTTGCCGGCAAGCCCCAGAACTATTCGGCCATCAAGTCCATCCTCAAGGCGGTGGGCGATGACATTCCGGTTCAATTGGGGGGGGGCATCCGCGATCTGGACACCATCGAGAAGTACATCGACGGCGGTCTCCGTTACGTGATCATCGGCACGGCAGCCGTCAAGAATCCGGGCTTTCTGAAAGATGCCTGCACCGCATTTGGCGGTCACATCATCGTGGGGCTGGACGCCAAGGATGGCAAAGTGGCCACCGATGGCTGGAGCAAGCTCACGGGTCATGAAGTGGTTGATCTGGCCAAGAAATTCGAAGATTGGGGTGTGGAATCCATCATCTACACCGACATCGGGCGTGACGGCATGCTCTCGGGCATCAACATCGACGCGACCGTCAAGCTGGCCCAGGCCCTGACCATTCCCGTCATTGCCTCGGGCGGCCTGTCGAACATGGCTGACATTGAACAGTTGTGTGCCGTCGAGGGCGAAGGCGTTGAAGGTGTGATCTGTGGTCGTGCGATTTATTCGGGCGATCTCGACTTTGCGGCTGCCCAGGCTCGCGCCGACGAACTGAACGGGCGCAACTGATGCTGGCCAAGCGCATCATCCCCTGTCTGGACGTGACCGGTGGTCGGGTCGTCAAAGGTGTCAATTTCGTCGAGCTGCGTGATGCGGGCGATCCGGTTGAAATCGCGGCCCGCTACAACGAGCAGGGCGCCGACGAACTGACCTTTCTGGACATCACCGCCACCAGTGATGGGCGCGACCTGATTCTTCACATCATCGAGGCAGTGGCCTCCCAGGTGTTCATTCCACTGACCGTCGGCGGTGGGGTGCGCACGGTCGAGGATGTGCGTCGCCTGCTCAACGCGGGTGCCGACAAGACCAGCTTCAACTCGGCCGCCATCGCCAACCCGCAAGTCATCAGTGACGCCTCGGCACGCTATGGCGCGCAGTGCATCGTGGTGGCCATCGATGCCAAGCGCCGTCATGGCGAAGACCTGCTGGCGCGCGGCGAAGGTTGGGATGTCTACAGCCATGGCGGGCGCAAGAACACCGGTCTGGATGCGGTGGCATGGGCCAGCGAGATGGCTCGCCGCGGTGCCGGCGAAATCCTGCTGACCAGCATGGACCGCGACGGTACCAAGGCGGGCTTTGATCTGGCCCTCACCCGTGCCGTGGCCGATGCGGTCAGCGTACCCGTCATCGCCTCAGGTGGTGTGGGCAATCTCGACCACCTGGCTGACGGTGTGCAGCAGGGCGGGGCCGATGCGGTGCTCGCGGCCAGCATCTTCCACTACGGTGAGTTCACGGTGGCCCAGGCCAAGGCGCGCATGGCAGAACGTGGCATTCCGGTGCGTCTCTGAGGTCGTCCACGGCCTCTGACGCCTGCCCACCGCCCGCAACCCGGGGGTGGGCTTTTCCAAATCATCGACAATGGACCCCATGAACTGGTTAGATGAAGTCAAGTGGGATGCCCAGGGCCTGGTGCCCGTGATCGCCCAGGAGCAAGGCAGCAACGATGTGCTCATGTTCGCCTGGATGAACCGCGAAGCCCTGCAAAAGACGGCAGAGCTGGGTCGAGCGGTTTACTACAGCCGTTCACGCCAGCGCCTTTGGTTCAAGGGTGAAGAGTCTGGCCATGTGCAGACGGTGCACGACATCCGGCTGGATTGCGACAACGATGTGGTGCTTCTGAAGGTCACGCAGCAAGGTCATGAGCCCGGCATTGCATGCCACACCGGGCGTCACAGCTGTTTCTTCCAGCAATACGATGCCGCCAAGGCCGGCTGGACGGCGGTCGATCCTGTCCTGAAAGACCCTGAATCCATTTACAAGTGACGTGCGTACCCATGAGTTCCAATGATTCCCTGGCCCGCCTGGCCGCCGTGATCGAGAGCCGCAAGCCTGAGCAGGGCGGCGATCCGGACAAAAGCTATGTCGCTCGTCTGCTGCACAAAGGGCCCGACGCTTTCCTCAAGAAAATCGGTGAAGAGGCGACCGAGACCGTGATGGCTGCCAAGGACGCGGACCACGGTGGCGATCGCAGCAAGATCGTCTATGAGGTGGCCGACCTGTGGTTTCACTCGATGATCGCGCTGGCGCACTATGGGCTGTCTCCGCTGGATGTGATTGCCGAACTGGAGCGCCGTGAAGGCACCAGCGGCATCGAGGAGAAGGCCTTGCGCAAGGTGCAGTCCCGTGAGGCCGATCAGGCCTGACGCTGGATGGTCGGACGTGCCCCTGGTCCGCCCTGACAATGAATGTGTTTCCGCTCTCGGCCCAGTCTGGCCGGAGGGCTGATTTTTGGGGCGCTTGCCACGCCGTCTGGTGTCAAACCAGGCGCAGGTGACGCCCAGCAACCCATGGAGTGCTCGGATGTCGGTGGATGCCAATTGCATTTTCTGCAAGATCGTTGCGGGTCAGATCCCGTCGCGCAAGGTTTTCGAGGATGAAGACCTGTTTGCTTTTCATGACATCGCGCCTTGGGCGCCTGTCCATTTTCTGATCATTCCGAAGCTGCACATCCCGTCGATGGCCCATGTGGGCGCGGAACATGCTTCTCTGCTTGGCAAGATCATGACGCTGGCGCCCAAACTGGCCATGGAGCAGGGATGCAACCCTTATCCGCAGGGCGGTTTCCGCATCGTGACCAACACGGGTGCCGAGGGGGGCCAGGAGGTGCATCATCTCCACGTCCATGTCATGGGTGGTCCGCGGCCTTGGCTGCGGGGGTGATACTTGAGCCCCTGCGCCCAGGGGTTCGCCATCGGCGTCTAAAATCCAGTCAATTCTTCAGGAGAAATCCATGGGTTCGTTTTCTATTTGGCACTGGTTGATCGTGCTGTTGATCGTGGTGATGGTGTTCGGCACCAAGAAGCTCAAGAACATCGGCTCTGACCTGGGGGGCGCCGTGAAAGGCTTCAAGGACGGCATGAAAGAGGGGGGCACCTCCGAGGCGACCCCGCCCGCAGCGGCTGCTCCGGCCGCCCAAGTGGCCCAAGGTGTCGCAGAAAAGACAACGATCGACGTTGAAGCCAAGACCAAGTCCTGAGTTTCAAGTGCTTGCCCGGGGCTGATCCCGGACTTTCCGGCGGGTTGTGATGCAGCCCCAGCCGGCCTTGGGCGCTAGCGCTTTTTAATGGACAGATCCCTTCATGATTGACCTTGGCATTTCCAAAATGGCGCTGATCGGCGCGGTGGCTTTGATCGTCATCGGCCCTGAGAAGCTCCCGCGCGTGGCGCGCACCGTGGGCACCCTGCTAGGCAAGGCCCAGCGTTACGTGAATGACGTCAAGGCCGAGGTCAATCGTTCGATGGAGCTCGACGAGCTTCGCAAGATGAAGGACACCGTCGAGAGTGCTGCGCGCGATGTGGAGAATTCGATCCACACCAGCACCCGAGAGTTCGAGGAAAGCTGGCGTGAAACCACCGATGCCGCCCTGGAAAGTTCAGTGGAGCCGGCAGCCCCGGTGTACCGGCATCCCGGCAAGAACTGGCGCGTCAAGCGGGGCGCCACGCCGCAGTGGTACAAGGCGCGCAGCGGCGTGCGTACCAAGGCCTTGTCTGGGGCGGCCCGGGTGGCCCGGTATCGGCCGCGCAAGTTCAATTGAGCCCGTGCCGGCAAGCACGACCGGTACATTCAATCTTCTGCTCGGCCCGAGTCCCGGTCCGGGGGTCTTCCTCCCTATCACCATCCACCATGTCCGAATCCCCCCAACAAGATGACGAGCTGGCTGGCACCGAGCAGCCTTTTGTGCAGCACCTGATGGAGCTGCGCGATCGCCTGGTGCGCGCGTTGATCGCTGTCGGCGTGGTTGCGCTGGCCTTGGCCTTCTACCCAGGGGCCGGCGAGCTGTATGACCTGCTGGCGGCACCGTTGGTGGCTTACCTGCCCAAGGGCGCTACCCTGATCGCTACCAATGTGGTGTCGCCGTTTGTGGTGCCGATCAAGATCCTGTTCATGGCAGCCTTTCTGATCGCCTTGCCATACGTCCTCTACCAGGTCTGGGCCTTTGTGGCGCCCGGCCTTTATTCGCATGAGAAGAAGCTGGTGTTGCCCCTGGTCATCTCCAGCACCTTGCTGTTCCTGGTGGGGGTGGCTTTTTGCTACTTCTTCGTGTTTGGCAAGGTGTTTTCCTTCATCCAGAGCTTTGCACCCAAATCGATCACGGCAGCGCCTGACATCGAGGAGTACCTGAGTTTTGTGCTGGGCATGTTCCTGGCCTTTGGTCTGGCCTTCGAGGTGCCCGTGGCGGTGATTCTGCTGGTGCGAATGGGCGTGGTCAGCACATCGCAATTGCGCCAGTACCGCGGTTACTTCTGGGTGGCTGCGGCGGTTGGCACGGCCTTGGTGACGCCCCCGGATGCTGGCTCGATGCTCATGCTGCTCGCGGTGGTGGGTGGGTTGTACGAGGTCGGGATTCTGGCGGCTCAGGCTTTCGTCAAGGCCACCAAAGCCCCGGTTGCCGAGGACGAAGCGGCGGCCTCTGAAGGGACGTGATGTGCAGGCAGCTCGACAGAGCTGAATCCAGTCAAAGAAAAGGGGGCCGGTATCGGCCCCCTTTTCTTTGGGTCTATTGACGGCCGCCTGTTGTTCAGCGCCGGGCCGCGGGGTGGGCTTTGGGGCGCACGCCCGGAACCACCTCGGCTTGCAGTGTTTTGCCTTGGCGCAGCAGGCTGAAAGGGGTTGATTGTCCGGGCGGCAGCCCCGAGACACGTGACAACAGTTCGGGCACGCTGCGCACGGCCTGGCCCCCCACCTGCGTGATCACATCGCCGGGCCGGATGCCCGCCTGGGCCGCGGGGCCGTTTTGCAGCACGCCGGTGATGATCACGCCCGGGACGGGCTGGATGCCGAAGGTCTCGGCCAATTCCGCGGACAGCTCATTCGGCTCGACCCCAATCCAGCCTCGTGTGACCCGTCCGTCCTTGATGATGCTGTCGAGCACCTGGCGCGCGGTGGACACCGGGATGGCAAAACCGATGCCCATGCTGCCGCCTGAGCGTGAATAGATGGCGGTGTTGATGCCCAGCAGATTGCCGTACACGTCGACGAGCGCGCCACCCGAATTGCCTGGGTTGATGGCCGCGTCGGTCTGGATGAAGTTCTCGAAGGTGTTGATGCCCAGCTGATTGCGTCCTAGCGCACTCACGATGCCGCCGGTCACGGTTTGCCCGACGCCGAAGGGGTTGCCGATGGCCAATACCTGGTCTCCGACCTGCAGCGAGTCCGAATTGCCCAGCACAATCGTCGGCAACCTGTCGACGTCGATCTTCAGAACCGCCAGATCGGTGTCGGGATCGGTGCCGATGACCCGAGCCTGGGTGGTGCGGCTGTCGTTGAGGGTGACCTCGATCTCATCGGCTGATTCGACCACATGGTTGTTGGTGAGGATGTAGCCTGAGGTGCTGACGATCACGCCGCTGCCCAGCCCACTCTGTTGCTGGGTTGCGCCCTGGTCGCCGAAAAAGAACTGATACCAGGGATCACTGCTGCGAGGCTGGCGGCTGATCTTGCTGGTGTTGATGCTGACCACCGCTGGCGAAGCCTTGCGGGCGGCGCCACTGAGGCTGCCCGGAGCGGTGCTGCCGGCCGGGGAGGGCGGTGCCTCCAGCAACGCGACACCCATGGTGCCCACACGCAGAGGGCCGCGGTTCAGCCATTGGGGTTGGAGCGTGGCGACCACGAAATAGGCGGCCAGAACCACGGTGACGGTTTGAGAAAAGAGCTGCCAGATGCGCTTCATGAATGGGGTCTGGTGGGCGTCGACCGGGCCCCCCAGATGGGGCTGGAGCGGGCGGAATCCGGGCTGGCGGGTGAAGTTGGACTGCTATTGTCACTCAAGCCATGGGTCGCAGGATGGGGCGCAAATCAGAGCCTGCTCACGATCTTGCACGGGCCGCGTTGGCGCGCAATCGGGCGGGGCGCCACAAATCCGAGTTCGGACCCGATGTCGCTCCAACCCTTCGGGCAGTGGTCTTTTCAGGCGGTTTGCGGCGTTGCGGCGCACAGTCGATAGCCGGGCGATCGACGGTGCGCCACGCCTTGCATTCCATCCTGAAAGACCGCTGCGCGACCCGTGGGAGATCGTGAACAGGCTCTGAGACAATTCGGTGCATGAGTACTGACCGACACACCTTGCTGCAGACCTGCGATGCCTTGCTGCAGCCCGAGCGCTTCAAGGACTATGGTCCCAATGGCCTGCAAGTGGAGGGGCGTCAAGAGGTGCGGCGGCTGGTGTCCGGCGTCACGGCCAGCCTGGCCCTGATTGAAGCCGCCATTGCTGCCGGAGCTGACGCCATTCTGGTGCACCACGGTCTGTTCTGGCGTGGGCAGGACGGGCGCGTCACCGGCTGGATGAAGCAACGCCTGCAGAGGTTGTTGGCCCACGACATCAACCTGCTGGCCTATCACCTGCCACTGGATGCGCATCCGGAATGGGGTAACAACGCCCAACTGGGGCGGGTGCTGGGCTTGGAGGGCGGGGCTCCCTGTTTTGGTGAGCAGAACCTGGGTTGGATGGCGCGGCTGGGTGCCCTGGAAGGCGCGGCCCTGGCGCAGCGGGTAGAAACCGCACTGGGGCGACCCGTGACCTGGGTGCCGGGGGATGGTCGCCCGGTGAGGCGGGTGGCCTGGTGCACCGGCGGGGCCCAAAGCTATTTTGAAGCGGCCATTGCGGCCGGGGCGGATGCTTTCATCACCGGAGAGATCTCCGAGCCGCAGGCCCATTACGCCCGCGAGTCCGGGGTGGCGTACCTCGCCGCTGGACACCATGCCACCGAACGCTATGGAGCCCCCGCGCTGGCGGGTGAGGTGGCCCGCCAACTGGGTGTTCCACATCACTTCATCGACATTGACAACCCCGCCTGAAAGGCACCCGCACATGTCTGATTCACCCCCCGCAGTGGCCAGCGTTTCTGCCCATGGGCCCTGGTTGGCCTTGACCCAGGGCGACCCGGCCGGCATCGGGCCCGAGACCATCGTCAAAGCGTTTGAGCTTGAGCCGTCGCTCATGATGGGCGTTCTGGTCGTGGGGCAGCCGGAAGTGCTGCGTCGGGCCGCTCAGGTGGTGCGGCAGGCTCGTGGCGGTGGGCAGGCAACGGTGCCGGTCGTGGTGCTTTCCGAGCCGGCCGATCTGGCGCAGTGCCCACCGGGCTGCCTGCCGGTGATCGATCCTGGGACCCCCATGCCGAACGGCCTGCCTGAATGGGGGCGGGTCAGTGATCAGGCAGGCCGCCAGGCGGCTGAAGCTGTCCTTTGGGCGGCCCGGGCGGCTTTGCGTGGGGCGGTGGCCGCCATGGTGACGGCGCCGTTGCACAAAGAGGCGCTGCACGCGGCGGGCGTGTCGTTTCCGGGGCACACCGAACTTTTGCAGGCTGAAGCGGCGGCCCATGCTGGGGTGGGACTGGAGGCAATGCCGGTTCGCATGATGCTGGCCAATCAGGAACTGCGAACCGTGCTGGTGAGCATCCATGTCTCGCTGCGCCAGGCCATCGATGCGGTGACCTACGACAACGTGCTGGACACCCTGCGCATCACCCAGGGATCATTGCGGCGCGTGTTGGGCAGGGCGCCCCGCATCGCGGTGGCAGGCCTGAACCCGCATGCGGGAGAGGGTGGAATGTTTGGGCGCGAGGAGCTGGACATCATCGAGCCCGCCGTGCAGGCCGCTCGTGCACAGGGGATGCAGGTTGTGGGGCCGGTGGCCCCCGACACGGTGTACATGCGAGCCCGGCGTGGCGAGTTCGATGTGGTGGTGGCGATGTACCACGATCAGGGTCTGATACCGGTCAAATACCTGGGGGTGGAAGAGGGGGTCAACGTGACCTTGGGCCTGCCTCTGGTGCGCACCAGTCCTGATCATGGAACCGCATTCGACATCGCCGGCACAGGGCAGGCCGACCCGTCCAGCTTGATCGAGGCGCTGCGCATGGCCCGGCGCCTGATCCACGCCTGAGCGAGGTCGCGCCGCAAGGTGTCAGGCGACCTGGGCGGCCTGGTTGTCCGGGGCTTCGTGGGGGGGCTTACTTGCGCAGGCTGTCGCGAATTTCGCGCAGCAAGACAATATCTTCAGCAGGGGCGGCCGGCGCGGCTTCGACCGGCGTTTCGGTCGGTGTTTCACGCTTCAGGCGGTTGATTTGTTTGACCATCATGAAAATGATGAAAGCCAGGATCAGGAAATTCACCGCCACGGTGATGAAATGCCCATACGCAAAAACAGGCACACCGGCTTTCTTGAGGCCTTCCAGCGTGTCGGACGTGCCTGCTGGAATTTGACCCAAGGCAATATAGAGATTTGAAAAATCGAGCTTGCCAAACACCAGTCCGACCACCGGCATGATCAGATCAGCCACCACCGAGTCGACGATCTTCCCGAAGGCGCCGCCGATGATCACGCCGACAGCCAGGTCAATCACATTGCCTTTGATGGCGAATTCTTTGAATTCCTTGACGATGCTCATGGAAAGTTTCCTTTGTTTGCTTTGTATGAATTTTTTTGCCGCGGGCGGCTGAGTATCAATTCTGCACAGTCTTTACGATATGCAGGGGGTAATCCAAGGGTTTGCCCTGATTTCTCGGTATTTATGCACATTCTCCGGGACGATACACGTGGCAAAAGCGCGTTGAATTTACGAGAGGCCCTCCGGTACAATCCGCGGTTGACCCAAATAAGCGATGTTCATCGAGGAACAACCCCATGAGTGACACCCCAGTCGACACCCAGCGGATCGACTCCAGCAAGAGGACGTGGCTGATCGCCTCAACCTGTGCTGGTGCCGTGGGCGGCGTTGCAACCGCCGTTCCCTTCGTGAGTACTTTGTCTCCTTCTGAAAAGGCCAAGGCGGCGGGTGCCGCTGTCGAGGTGGATATTTCCAACCTCAAGCCTGGCGAGAAGATGACGGCCGAGTGGCGGGGCAAACCCGTGTGGATCGTGAAGCGCACACCAGAGATGGTGGCTGAGCTTTCCAAGCTCGACGGCCAACTGGCAGACCCGAAGTCTGAGCGCCATCCCGACGAATTCACGCCCGAGTACGCGCGCAACACGACCCGCTCGATCAAGCCGGAAGTGCTGGTGGTGGTGGGCATCTGCACCCACCTCGGCTGCTCGCCGTCTGACAAGTTCACCCCGGGTCCGCAGCCCTCGCTGCCCGACAACTGGGAGGGGGGGTTCCTCTGCCCTTGCCACGGTTCGACCTTTGACCTGGCCGGGCGTGTGTTCAAGAACAAGCCGGCACCGGACAACCTGCCGGTGCCTCCTCACATGTACCTGTCCGATACGCGCCTGCTGATCGGCGAAGACAAGAAGGCTTGAGGGAACACATCATGGCTGAATACAAGGAAATCTCCCCCAACGCCTCGGCAGGCGAAAAGCTGCTGAACTGGGTGGACAACCGCTTCCCGGCGTCCAAGCTGTACAAAGAGCACCTCTCCGAGTACTACGCACCCAAGAACTTCAACTTCTGGTACTTCTTTGGCTCACTGGCCATGCTGGTGCTGGTGATTCAGATCGTGACCGGTATCTTCCTGGTCATGCACTACAAGCCGGATGCCACGCTGGCATTTGCCTCGGTCGAGTACATCATGCGTGATGTGCCCTGGGGGTGGCTGGTGCGTTACATGCACTCCACCGGTGCTTCGGCATTCTTTATCGTGGTCTACCTCCACATGTTCCGGGGTCTGCTGTACGGCTCGTACCGCAAGCCGCGGGAACTGGTCTGGATCTTCGGTTGCGCCATTTTCCTGTGTCTGATGGCCGAGGCCTTCATGGGCTACCTGCTGCCCTGGGGGCAGATGTCGTACTGGGGCGCTCAGGTGATCGTGAACCTGTTCTCTGCCATCCCCTTTGTCGGCCCTGATCTGGCTTTGCTGATCCGCGGCGACTATGTGGTGTCCGATGCGACCTTGAACCGTTTCTTCAGCTTCCACGTGATTGCGGTTCCGCTGGTGCTGCTGGGTCTGGTGGCCGCTCACATCATTGCCCTGCATGAAGTGGGCTCGAACAACCCGGATGGCGTCGAAATCAAGGGCCCCAAGGCGCCCCGCGATGCCAACGGTCACCCTCTGGACGGCATTCCTTTCCATCCGTACTACACCGTTCACGACATCCTGGGCGTGAGTGTGTTCCTGATGGTGTTCACGGCAGTGATCTTCTTCGCCCCTGAAGCGGGTGGGTACTTCCTGGAATACAACAACTTCATCCCGGCCGATCCGTTCAAGACGCCGAACCACATCGCCCCGGTCTGGTACTTCACGCCGTTCTACTCGATGCTGCGTGCCATCACGGGCGAGATGATGTATGCGTTGATCGCTTGCGTGGCCGCTGGCGCCTTCTTCGGTGCCGTCAAATCCAAACTGCCGGCCTTCCTGAAGGCGGGTGTCGTGGGCGCAGCGGTGGTGGTCATCGCCCTGATGTTGTCCATCGACGCCAAGTTCTGGGGTGTGGTGGTCATGGGTGGCGCAGTGATCATCCTGTTCTTCCTGCCTTGGCTGGATCAAAGCCCGGTGAAATCCATCCGCTATCGCCCGAGCTGGCATAAATACCTTTATGCCGTCTTCGTGGTGGTGTTCGTGGTGCTGGCCTACCTTGGTGTGCAGCCGCCGTCTCCGATTGGCGAGCGTGTGTCCCAAGTGGGTACCTTGTTCTACTTTGGCTTCTTCCTGTTGATGCCGTGGTGGAGTCAGATCGGTGAAACCAAGCCGGTTCCTGATCGTGTGACTTTTGCTGCCCATTGATTTGCTGGAGAGAAAAACAATGAAAAAGCTTGCAAACCTGGGCTTCGCCCGTCACCTGATCGTTGGTTTGGCCATGGCTGTCGGTCTGGTTGCTGGCGTCCAAGCCAACGAAGGTGGTGTGGCTTGGGACAAGGCACCCAACAAGACCAATGATCTGGCTGCCCTGCAAAACGGCGCCAAGATCTTCGTCAACTACTGCCTCAACTGCCATTCGGCTGCTTTCATGCGCTTCAACCGCCTGAGGGACATCGGCCTGACCGAGCAGCAGATCAAGGACAACCTTCTGTTCACGACCGAAAAGGTCGGTGACACCATGAAGGCTGCGATCGATCCCAAGCAGGCCAAGGATTGGTTTGGTGCCAACCCGCCCGATCTGACCGTGATCGCCCGATCGCGTGCGGGTCATGGTGGCACGGGTGCCGACTACCTCTACACCTACATGCGCACTTTCTACCGCGACGAGACCAAGGCCACCGGCTGGAACAACCTGGTCTTCCCGAGCGTGGGCATGCCGCACGTGCTCTGGGAACTGCAAGGCGCGCGCCGTCCGGTATATGAAGAATCCGAGGAGCATGGCCACAAGGTTGAGGTGTTCAAGGGCTGGGAGCAGCTGACTCCGGGTACCATGACGCCCCTGCAATATGATCAGGCCGTAGGGGATCTCGTGGCCTACCTGCAGTGGATGGGCGAGCCAGCGCAAAATACACGTGTCCGGGTGGGCGTGGGTGTTCTGATCTTCCTGGCTTTCTTCACGTTGATCGCCTGGCGTCTGAACGCTGCTTACTGGAAAGACGTCAAGTAATTCCGTCACCTGCCTGATCGACTCGGTCGATCAGGCCCGCAGAGTGGGTCCGCCTTGGGCGCCCCACTCTTTTTGATTTTGAGGAGCCGTTACCATGATGGTGTTGTACTCGGGGACCACGTGTCCCTTTTCCCACCGCTGCCGCTTTGTCTTGTTTGAAAAAGGCATGGACTTCGAGATTCGCGACGTGGATCTCTACAACAAGCCAGAAGACATCAATGTGATGAATCCCTACGGTCAGGTGCCTATCCTGGTCGAACGGGATCTGATTCTGTATGAATCGAACATCATCAACGAGTACATCGATGAGCGCTTTCCTCATCCTCAGCTGATGCCCGGCGATCCGGTGGATCGTGCCCGTGTCCGCCTGTTCCTGCTGAACTTCGAGAAGGAATTGTTTGTGCACGTGAGCGCTCTCGAGTCGCGTCTGACCAAGGGCAATGAAAAGGCCCTGGAAAAAGCACGCGCCCACATCCGCGACCGCCTCACCCAGCTTGCTCCGGTGTTCCTGAAGAACAAGTACATGCTGGGCGAGAATTTCTCCATGCTGGATGTGGCGATTGCCCCGCTGCTGTGGCGTCTGGATTACTACGGCATCGAACTGAGCAAGAACGCCGCGCCTCTGCTCAAGTACGCCGAGCGCATCTTCTCGCGTCCGGCCTACATCGAAGCGCTCACGCCGTCCGAAAAGGTCATGCGCAAGTAAGCCCTCTGTTTGCGAAAGAATGCCATGAATGCCCAGGAGTCTCCATCGACCCGTCCTTATCTGATCCGCGCTTTGTACGAGTGGTGCACTGACAACGGGTTCACGCCCTACGTGGCGGTTGCTGTGGATGAGTCGGTTCAGGTGCCGCGTGAGTTCGTCAAGGAGGGTGAGATCGTTCTCAACGTCAGCTATGACGCCACGAGCGGCCTCAACATCGGCAACGATTTCCTCGCATTCAAGGCGCGTTTCGGCGGCGTGCCACGCGAAATCCTGGTGCCGATCGAGCGTGTGATGGCCATCTACGCCCGTGAAAACGGTCAAGGGATGGCTTTTCCGATCGCGGATACTCCGTCCGAACCGAAGGCCGATGCCAAGCCTGTTCTGTCCGAAACCTCATCTGATGAGCGTGTCGTGCAGTTGGTGTCGGTGGACGAGGCCGCTGCGCCCTCTGCGGAGACACCGCCCGAGCCTCCCAAGCCTGCTTCGCCCGCGGGTGCGAGGCCGGCGTTGAAGCGAATTAAGTAGGCATTTTCATTTCTCCCCGGGGTTCTGGCAGTTAAAATCCTGCCCGTACCCTCTGGGGTCAGCCGGTTTAGCTCAGTTGGTAGAGCACCCGCCTTGTAAGCGGTAGGTCGTCAGTTCGAATCCGACAACCGGCACCATCTTCTCTTTTGTCACCCCCTCCATTCAACGGTTCGCTGTTTGAACCTTGAGTCGGATTGCGGTAACCTCCCACCCCCGACTTCTCAAATGCGCCTGCAAGGCCGGCAACAGTTGTTTCAGCTTGGCTGCAGCCGAGTTTGATTCAACCAGCAGGCACCAGGTCGGTCCGTCAATGGGCCCGGCCTTGATGGCCGATCTGAGCAAGGGAGGGATCAGGGGTTCGATGGCCTTCAGGCGCAACGACGAATCCCGCACCAATTCTGACAATCTGGCCAGGGTGGGCGATTCCATCGACGCCTGGGCGAGCGTCACAGCTTGATGTCGACGGTTCATGTGGGGACCCGGTTTTCTGGAGAGGTACTGAATTGCAACTGATTATCACGGATGCCTGGTTGGCCAAGAGCAGGGCCTTGCACTTGAGTGGCTGGCATTTGCTGCTGGCAACCCTGCTGGCTTCGTTGGGGCTGATGCTGTTTGCCGCCGGGCTTTACCACTGGGTTTTTCTCAAAGGGGCGCGTGAAGGTTGGCCTGTCATCGGCTCGGTGGTCAAACTGATTGTGAAGGACGAGAACGAGCAGCGTGATCGCTACTTGCGCGAGAACCTGGATGTCATGGCCCGAAGGGTCGGTGAAATGCAGGCCAGGATGATGCAACTCGAATCTCTTGGGGAGCGCGTGTCGGGTCTTGCGGGGGTGAGTGCCGATCTGAAGTCGACGCCGGGGCGAGGTGGGGCCTTGGTCGCCGCCCGCCCCATGACTTTTGAAGAATTGCAAAGCACACTGGATGAGCTTGAGCGCGTGGCAGACCAGCGTGTCGATCTGATGACGGTGATTGAATCCCGCTTGTTCGACCAGAAGATCCGCAAGATGATGGTTCCCACCCAGACCCCCGTTCCGGGACGCCCGCTGGGTTCTGGTTTCGGGTGGCGCATTGATCCCATCACGGGCAGCTCCGCGCTGCACACCGGGCAGGACTACCAGGCGGATGTCGGCACGCCGATTCTGGCCGCCGCGGGGGGTGTGGTGGTCACGCAGGCCTACCATCCCGAATATGGACAGATGATCGAGATCGATCATGGCAATGATCTTGTCACCCGATATGCGCACGCTTCACGGGTGTTTGTGCACAAGGGCGATCTGATCAAGCGTGGCCAGCGCATTGCCGAAGTGGGCACCACGGGGCGCTCCACCGGTCCCCACCTGCACTTCGAGTTGTTGGTGCAGGGCGTCCCGCAGGATCCGAACCGCTTTTTGCGCGCCGGATCGAGTGCCTCCACCACGCTGGCAGACCGGCGTGGCGCTGTCACGGCGCAGTAGGGGCCAAAAGGTAGAATCTCTATCTTGTGCCGGTATCCTGGCTTGGCGCGTTGTTGCACGCACGCTTGCAATCCAGGAAGTCGGCTCCACCTGAATTCAGCATTGTTTTAGGGATTTTGGTCGCTCTGTCATGGCGCATAGCAGGCAGAGCGGTCTTGTTTTCATGGCCACTAATTTCCTCACCAAAATTTTCGGCAGCCGCAACGATCGGCTTCTGCGTCAGTACCGCAAGACGGTGGATCGCATCAACGCGATGGAGCCTGAGTACGAAAAATTGTCGGACGAGGCGCTGCGGGCCAAGACTGACGAATTCCGTGAGCGGGTCAGCAAGGGGGAAAGTCTCGACGCGATCCTGCCTGAGGCCTTTGCGGTGGTTCGTGAAGGCTCCAAGCGGGTCATGCGCATGCGCCACTTCGATGTGCAGTTGTTGGGCGGCATGGGCTTGCACAACGGCAAGATCGCTGAAATGCGCACCGGGGAAGGCAAGACGCTGACGGCGACCTTGGCGGTCTATCTGAATGCGTTGTCCGGCAAGGGCGTGCATGTGGTTACGGTCAACGACTACCTGGCGGGGCGAGACGCGGCCAACATGGGGCGTCTGTACAACTTCCTGGGCATGACCGTCGGCGTCAACCTGCCGCAGATGCCGCGGGCTGAAAAGCAGGCGGCCTACGGGGCAGACATCACCTACGGGACCAACAACGAATATGGCTTTGACTACCTGCGCGACAACATGGTCTACGAGACCACGGATCGCGTGCAGCGTGGCCTCAACTACGCCATCGTGGACGAGGTGGACTCGATCCTGATCGACGAGGCGCGTACGCCTTTGATCATCAGTGGTCAGGCCGATGACCACACGGCCCAGTACATCGCGATCAACCGCGTGGTGCCTTTGCTGGTTCGCCAGGAGGGTGAGGCCGATCCTCGCACGGGCGAGGGTGTGACCAAGCCTGGTGACTTCACCGTCGACGAGAAGACCCATCAGGTGGTGCTCACCGAGCAGGGCCATGAGAACGCCGAGCGCATTCTCTACAGCGCCGGCTTGCTGCCCGAGGGGGCCTCGCTTTACGACCCGGCCAACATCTCGCTGATGCACCACCTGTATGCAGCGCTGCGGGCCAACCACCTTTATCACCGTGACCAGCACTATGTGGTGCAGGACGGCGAGATCGTGATCGTTGACGAGTTCACTGGCCGCCTGATGTCGGGTCGCCGCTGGAGCGATGGCTTGCACCAGGCTGTTGAAGCCAAGGAAGGCGTGGCCATTCAGGCCGAGAACCAGACCCTGGCCTCGATCACCTTCCAGAACTATTTCCGCCTGTACAGCAAGCTGTCCGGCATGACGGGCACGGCGGACACCGAGGCCTATGAGTTCCAGGAGATCTATGGTCTTGAGACCATGGTCATCCCGCCGAACAAGCCCAGTCGTCGTGACGACCAACTCGACCGCGTCTACAAGACCACCAAGGAAAAGTACGACGCCGCCGTCAAGGACATTCGCGATTGCTATGAGCGTGGGCAGCCCGTGCTGGTCGGCACCACCTCGATCGAGAACTCCGAGCTGATCTCTCAGTTGCTGGATCGCGAAAAGTTGCCGCATCAGGTGCTCAACGCCAAGCAGCACGCCCGTGAGGCTGACATCGTGGCCCAGGCAGGTCGCTCGAAGATGATCACCATTGCCACCAACATGGCAGGCCGCGGGACCGACATCGTGCTCGGTGGCAACATCGAAAAGGCCCTGGCCGAGGCTGAGGCTGATGAATCGCTGGACGTGGCACAGCGCGAACAGAAGGTCGCCCAGCTGCGCGAGGCATGGCAGCGTGACCATGAAGTTGTCAAACAGCAGGGTGGCTTGCGCATCATCGCTACCGAGCGCCATGAGTCCCGCCGCATTGACAACCAGTTGCGCGGCCGTTCGGGCCGCCAGGGTGATCCGGGCTCCTCGCGCTTCTACCTGAGCCTGGACGACCAATTGATGCGCATCTTTGCGGGCGATCGTGTCAAGGCGATCATGGATCGTCTGAAGATGCCCGAAGGTGAGGCCATCGAAGCCGGCATCGTCACGCGCAGCATCGAGTCGGCCCAGCGCAAGGTGGAGGCCCGCAACTTCGACATCCGCAAGCAATTGCTGGAATACGACGATGTCTCCAATGACCAGCGCAAGGTGATCTACCAGCAGCGCAACGACATTTTGGATGCGGGCAGCCTGGAGGCCCAGATTGCCAGCTTGCGCGAGGGCTGCTTTGACGATCTGGTCCGCGCCTATGTGCCGGCCGAGTCGGTTGAAGAGCAATGGAACCTGCCGGGTTTGCAGCGGGTGCTGAAGGATGAGTGGCAGATCGAAGTCGATCTGCAGGCGCTGGTCGAAAAATCCAGTGCCATCATGGACCATGACATCCTCGAGGCCGTGCAAAAAGCGGCCGGCGAGGTCTTCCAGGCCAAGGTGGATGTGGTGGGCGGCGAGAGTTTCACCCAGTTCGAGCGCGTTGTCCTGCTCCAGACCATTGACAGCCACTGGCGCGAACACCTCAGCTCGCTGGACCACCTGCGCCAAGGCATCCACCTGCGCGGCTATGCCCAGAAGCAACCCAAGCAGGAATACAAGCGCGAGGCCTTTGAACTGTTCGGCCAGATGCTGGATTCAGTCAAGAACGAAGTCACTCGCCTGTTGATGACAGTTCGTCTGCAATCTGACGATCAAGTCGGTGAAGCCGCCCAAGCGCTGGAGGCCCGTGCCGAGCACATCTCCAACGTGACCTACACGGCACCCACCGAGACCGGCGAGGTCGAGACGGTGGCCGATCAGTCGGGCGCACCCTTGCCCGCCGATGCGCTGTTGCGCGTGGGGCGCAACGATCCTTGCCCCTGCGGTAGTGGCAAGAAATTCAAGCTGTGTCACGGCAAGTTGGCCTGAGCCCTGCACACTCCTGACACGGGCTGCGGCCCGTGTTGTTCATTCGGGCCTCGCTGGCGCATGGCAATCCACCGCTGGCAAGGGCTCTTGTTTTGAAAGTCGACCATGCCTGTTCATCTTTCTGCTCCGCTTCCCCATGAGATTTTTCCGGTTCCCGGCGTGCGCATCGGCGTGGCCGAGGCCGGGGTACGCAAGGCCAACCGCAAGGACCTGACCGTCTTCTTGCTGGATGAAGGCACCAGCGTGGCCGGTGTGTTCACCCAGAACCGCTTTTGCGCTGCGCCTGTGCAGATCAGCCGCGAGCATCTGAGCCGTGGTGCCGGTGTGCGCGCCATGGTGATCAATACTGGCAATGCCAATGCCGGCACGGGTGAGGATGGTCTGGTGCGTGCTCGCGCCACCTGCATCGCCCTGGCCCGCCAACTGACTCTTTCGCCCGATCAGATCCTGCCGTTTTCGACAGGCGTGATCATGGAGCCCCTGCCGGTGGATCGCATTGAAGCCGGCCTGCCAGCCGCCTTGGCCGATGCCCGCGAAGACCATTGGGGCCGTGCCGCCGAAGGCATCATGACCACCGACACCGTGCCCAAGGCGTTCAGCCGGCGCATCACCCTGTCCGGCGTGCCGGTGACGATTTCCGGTATCAGCAAGGGCGCGGGCATGATCCGCCCCAACATGGCCACCATGCTGGGCTTTCTGGCCACCGATGCGGCGCTGGATCCGGCCTTGCTGCAGGGGTTGGTGCGTGACCTGGCCGAAGGCTCGTTCAACCGGGTGACCATCGATGGCGACACCTCCACCAATGACTCCTTTGTGTTGATGGCCACCCACAAGGCGGGCAATCCGCTCATCCAGTCGCTGGATTCGGGTGATGGGGCCTTGCTCAAGGCCGCCTTGCTGGAGGTGGCGCAAAAGTTGGCGCAGGCCATCGTGCGTGATGGCGAAGGTGCCACCAAATTCATCACTGTGCGTGTTGAAGGTGGCAAGACGGCGGAAGAGTGCCGCCTGGTGGCTTATGCCATCGCCCACTCGCCCTTGGTCAAAACCGCTTTCTACGCCAGTGACCCCAACCTGGGCCGCATCCTGGCGGCGGTGGGCTATGCAGGCATTGCCGACCTCGATCAGACCGGCATCGACCTGTATCTGGACGATGTGCATGTGGCCGTCCAAGGTGGGCGCAACCCGGCTTACCGTGAGGAAGACGGCCAACGCGTCATGAAGCAAAGCGAAATCACCGTGCGTGTGGTGCTGGGCCGTGGTGCCGCAGCGGACACCGTCTGGACCTGTGATCTGAGCCACGATTACGTGAGCATCAACGCTGACTACCGGTCCTGAGCCTCAGGCGCGAAGCCCATGAACGAAAAATTTGAACACCTGATGCTACGCGCCGAGCAGTTGATCGCGCGCATCGAATCCGTGTTGCCTCAGCCCCTGTCGGCACCGGCTGACTGGAACGCATCGATTGCCTGGCGTTACCGTCGGCGTGGTTCCGGGCATGGCGTGCTGGAGCCTGTGCGTCACGTGGCGGTGATGAAGCTCGAAGACCTGAAGGAGATCGAGCCGCAGAAGGAGAAGATCCAGCGCAATACCCAGCAGTTCGTGCGCGGCCTGCCGGCCAACAACGTGCTGCTGACAGGGGCCCGGGGTACCGGCAAGTCCTCGTTGATCAAGGCCTGCTTGAACGAATACGCCCCCGAGGGCTTGCGTCTGATTGAGGTTGACAAGGCGGATTTGACGGATTTGCCCGACATCGTGGACGTGGTCTCTGCCCGCCCCGAGAAGTTCCTCATCTTTTGCGATGACTTGAGCTTTGAAGAGGGTGAGGCCGGCTACAAGGCGCTCAAGTCGATCCTGGATGGCTCGGTGGCGGCGGCGACGCCCAATGTGCTGATCTATGCCACCAGCAACCGGCGTCATCTGTTGCCCGAGTACATGACGGAAAACCTCACCTACACGCACACCGAAGACGGCGAAGTGCACCCGGGTGAAGTGGTCGAGGAGAAAATCTCGCTGTCGGAGCGCTTTGGGCTGTGGGTCAGCTTCTACCCTTTCTCGCAGGATGAATACCTCACCATCGTGGGGCAGTGGCTGAGCTCTTTCGGGGTCTCGGAGGGGGCGCGTGAGGCCGCCCGCCCGGAGGCCCTGGTATGGGCTCTGGAGCGTGGATCTCGCAGCGGCCGGGTGGCCTATCAGTTTGCGCGTGATTTTGCAGGGCGTGCCCATGGCTGAGCGCCAACACACAGAAGTGGCTGTCGGGATTCTCATCCGAGCTGACGGCGCGCTGCTGTTGAGTTCCCGCCCTGAGGGCAAGCCCTATGCGGGGTATTGGGAGTTTCCGGGGGGCAAGCTCGAAGCCGGTGAAACGGTGGAGCAGGCCTTGCGCCGCGAACTGGAAGAGGAATTGGGCGTGGTGATTGGTGCTGCACAGGCCTGGAAAGTCACGGAGCACGATTATCCCCATGCCCTGGTCCGCTTGCATTGGTGCAAGGTGCAGGAGTGGCAGGGTGACTTTGAAATGCGCGAGGGCCAAAGCATGGCGTGGCAACAGTTTCCCTTGACCGTGGCGCCGGTTCTGCCGGGCGCTTTTCCGGTGCTGGATTGGCTGGCCGCCGAGCGAGGTCATGTGGGGCCTGTGGTCACGGCCGCCCGGTCTGAATGACGCGGCTGCGCCGCCCAATTCACTGCAGGCGAGGATCGCCGTAAGGCGCGTCGTCTGGTGGCGCCTCGGTGGGCATGCGAAAGGTTTCGCTGGCCCAGGCGCCAAAGTCGAGGTTCTTGCAACGTTCACTGCAGAATGGCCGGTAGCCATTGCTGGGGTGGTAGAGGCTGGGGCCTCCACAGGCGGGGCACCGCACGGTGCGAGCGCCTTGAGGTTGAGGGGCGAAGTTGTCGGTGCTCATGGGATTCGACGGAGGGGGCAGGCGTCTGCCGCACTCGGGCAGGTCACGCGCACAAGGCCAGTTCGAAGTTGGCGTCTTCGCTGCAGGCATGCAGACGTCCATCTGCCTCCTGACGCATCAACCTGACGGACACCAGCAGGCGGTTGCCGCTGATTTCAGGAATCAATCCCCAAGCCGGGTTCAGGCGCAGGCGCATCAACTGGAAGGTACGCCCTTGGGGCAATGTCTGCTGGAACTGCCCGCGCTCGGCCACCACCTTTTGGGGCGTGCCTGAGTCGCGCAGCATCTTCAGCAGCAGAAAAATGGACTCGGCCAGCGGCCCGAGGGTCCCCGCCCAGCCCTGGAGGTCGTCGCGTCGTTGGGCTGGATCCGCATGCTGCCAAGCGTAGTAGGCTGGCAGATCAAAGCCACAGGTGCCACCCGGAATGCCGATGCGGCTGCGGATGCTCATCAGCCATTCGTTTTCGGTCAACGATTGGCCGGCCTTGCCGGGCTGCCCATTGAGGGCCGCAAAGTCGGCATCGATCTGGGCGATCACCCCATCGAGAATCTGCTCAGAGATGGAGGGGTTGCCCCGGTAACCGTTGAGCGCGGATTTTTGTTTTTCGAGGTCTTTGAGCACGTCCGACTTGAGGTCGGCTCGTGCCGCAACGTCCATGATTTCGAAGATCGTGGCCAGGGCGAAATGGTGGTCCAGTGCGGCATCGCGCAAGACCAGTTCACCCAGGCGCCGGAAGAGTTGCTCCAGGCGCAGGTAGGTGCGAATGCGTTCGTTGAAGGGGTATTCGTAGAGGATCACTGCTCGTTCCGTTGCGCGCATCATAGCCCGAAGTAATGGGCCAAATCGGCCACCTGCTGGCCCAGGGCCTCCAGGGTGCAACCCTCATTGAAAATCACGGCATCTGCGCAGGCCAGGCGTTGTTCACGGCTGGCTTGCGCGGCCATGATCGCCTGCACGGCCTCGCGACCGAGGCCGCTGCGCTGCTGGACCCGGCTGATCTGGGTCTCGGGCAGGCAGTCGACCACCACCACCCCGTCGAGTTCTGCGGGCCAGCGTTTGGATTCGACAAGCAAGGGGATGTCGTACACCACCAAAGGGGCGCCAGCCGCTTCATGCGCGATCGCCTCGGCCTGCAGGTTCTTGCCGACCAGTGGGTGGATGATGGCTTCGAGCCGGGCGCGTGCATCGGGCTGGCTGAAAACCAGCGCGCGCATGGCATCGCGGTCCAGAGCTCCGTCCGAGGCGAGTACGCCTGCACCAAAGCGGGCCTCGATCTCTGGCATGGCCTCTCCCCCGGCCTGCGTCAGTTGACGGGCCACGGCGTCGGCATCAATCAGTCCCGCGCCATGCTCGGACAGCAGCTTGGCCACGGTGCTTTTGCCCGAACCTATCCCTCCGGTCAACCCGAGGTGCCTGACCTGACGGAGCGCCGATGCCATCGTGCTCAACCGCCGATCCAACCGAGCAGCAGGCTTTGCAGGCGGTCCGGCCCCCAGATCATGGCTGCAAAGCCAGCACCCGCCAGAAAAGGTCCGAACGGAATGTAGCCCCCCTCGCGCAGGCCGCTGGAGAATTTCATGGCGATGCCAATCACGGCCCCGATCACCGATGAGATCAGGATGATGGGCAGCAGCGCTGGCCAGCCAA
The DNA here is from genome assembly GCF_058791075.1 of Curvibacter sp. EU05-FHT14A10. Classification (NCBI taxonomy): domain Bacteria; kingdom Pseudomonadati; phylum Pseudomonadota; class Betaproteobacteria; order Burkholderiales; family Comamonadaceae; genus Curvibacter; species Curvibacter sp. EU05-FHT14A10. The sequence continues at coordinate 239,465 of NZ_JBYTDE010000005.1, read as the reverse complement.
ACCAGGCGCCCAGGGCTGCGTAGAGTTTGAAATCCCCGTAGCCCATGCCTTCCTTGCCGGTCAGGAGCTTGAAACCCCAATAGATCAGCCACAACGACAGATAGCCCGCAACCGCACCCCACAGCGCGGTGCGCAGATCCACCTGGGTCCAACCCGCTGCGGCTGCGATCAGGCCCGCCCACAACAAGGGAAGGGTCAGGTCATCGGGGAGCAGCGTGGTGTCCCAGTCAATCAGCGCCAGCGTCAGCAATGTGGCGGCAAAACCGCACCAGGCCAGGGTGCTGAAAGTGAAGCCCCAGCGCAGAGCGCACAAGGCAAACAGGCCGGCTGTGGTCAGTTCAACCAGTGGGTAGCGCGGGCTGATGGCCGCTTTGCAGGCCTTGCAGCGGCCTCGCAAGACGACATAGCTCAGAACGGGGATGTTCTCGTACCAGTTCAGGGTGTGCCCGCAGGACTGGCAGCGCGACCGCGGGGCCATCAGATTGAAGGTGGCCGCCGGTGTTGCCGGTGTTTGCCCCAGGTGCTCCGCGCAATCGCGGTCCCACTGGGCTTCCATCATCTTGGGCAGTCGGTAGATGACGACATTCAAAAAGCTGCCGAACAGCAAGCCCACCAGCCCCGCCAAGGCGGGGTCCCAGTCACCAAACCAAGTCATCAAACCACCTGCCCCAATTTGAAGATAGGCAGGTACATCGATACAACGATGCCGCCGATGATGGTGCCGAGCACGACGATGATGATGGGCTCCATCAGGCTGGAAAGCCCTGCCACCATGTCGTCCACTTCGGCCTCATAGAAGTCGGCTGCCTTGCCCAGCATGTGGTCAATCGAGCCGGATTCTTCGCCGATGGCGCACATCTGCAGCACCATCGACGGGAACACATTGGCATTGGTCATGGCCGCCGTCAGGCTGGTACCCGTCGAGACCTCCTGCTGAATGCGCTCGGTGGCGATGGCATAGACCGAGTTGCCCGAGGCGCCACCCACCGAGTCCAGTGCCTCGACCAGCGGCACACCCGCGGCGAACATGGTCGACAGGGTGCGGGTCCAGCGCGCAATGCAGGATTTGTTGATCAGGGCGCCAAAGATGGGAATGCGCAACATCAGACGGTCCATGGCCATCTGCATCTTTTCATTGCGCTTCCAGGATTGCATGAAGAAGTAACCGCCTCCTCCCATCAGGCCAAAGATCAGCCACCACCATTGAACGAAAAACTCGCTCATGGCAATCACAAAAAGGGTGGGGGCTGGCAGGTCGGCGCCAAACGATGAGAACACCTGTTTGAAGGCTGGAATCACGAAGATCATGATCACCACGATCACGACAAAGGCGACGATGATCACTGAGATCGGGTACATCAAGGCCGATTTGATCTTCGACTTGATCGCCTCGGTCTTTTCCATGTAGATCGCCAGTCGATCCAGCAGCGATTCCAGGATACCGGCCGCCTCACCGGCTTCGATCAGATTGCAGTACAAGTCATCGAAGTACATCGGGTACTTGCGAAATGCTCCGCTCAGCGAGGTACCGGTCTCCACATCGGATCGGACATCATTGAGCAATTTGGTGACGCTGGGATTGGCATTGCCACGGCCCACGATGTCAAAGGTCTGCAGCAGTGGAACGCCGGCCTTCATCATCGTGGCCAGTTGGCGCGTGAACAGGGCGATGTCCTTGGGCTTGATTCTCTTGCCCGAGCGCATCTTGCGCTTCTTGATTTTGGTCGGAAACACGCCCTGGCGACGCAGCGACGCCTGTACCTGGTTTTCGCCGGCTGCACGCAATTCACCGCGCACGGGTTTGCCGTTGCGGTCCTTGCCCTCCCACTCGAAGACAAACTCTTTGATGTCTTTTTTTGTGCTTGCCATTGGCTTGTTGATTCTGGTTATTCGTTTGTCACGGCCAGTACTTCCTCCAGCGAGGTCAAGCCCATTTTCACTTTGTACAGTCCGGATTCACGCAGGCTGCGCACACCTTCCCGGCGGGATTGCTCGGCAATTTCCAGTGCGCTCCCATCGCGCAGGATGATGCGCTGGATTTCCTCTGAAATCGGCATGACCTGGTAGATGCCGACCCGGCCCTTGTAGCCGTTGTTGCAGGCCGAGCAGCCCACGGGGCGGTAGGTCACCCAGCTGCCGTCCAGCTCATCCTCCCGAAAGCCCGATTCAAGCAGGGTTTCGCGCGGGATGTCGGCCGGCGCCTTGCAGTTGGGGCAGAGGCGACGGGCCAGACGCTGGGCGGTGATGAGGATGACACTGGAGGCAATGTTGAAGGGCGCAATGCCCATATTGCGCATCCGGGTCAGCGTGGTGGGGGCATCGTTCGTGTGCAGGGTCGACAACACCAAGTGGCCCGTCTGGGCTGCCTTGATGGAAATATCGGCCGTCTCCAGATCGCGGATTTCACCCACCATGATGATGTCCGGATCCTGCCGCAGGAAGGATTTCAGGGCGGCCGCAAAAGTCAGGCCCGCTTTTTCGTTCACGTTGACCTGGTTGACCCCCGGCAGGTTGATTTCCGATGGGTCTTCGGCGGTGGCAATGTTCACGCCGGGCTTGTTGAGCATGTTCAAGCAGGTGTACAGCGACACCGTCTTGCCTGAGCCTGTCGGGCCGGTGACCAGGATCATGCCGTAAGGACGGCCAATCGCGTGGATCAGGCGCTCCTTCTCTTCGGGTTCGTAGCCCAGTGCCTCGATGCCCAGCTTGGCGCTGCTGGGGTCAAGAATACGGATCACGATCTTCTCGCCAAACAGCGTCGGCAAGGTGCTGACCCGGAAGTCGATCACACGATCGGCTCCGATCTTCAGCTTCATGCGTCCGTCCTGAGGAACCCGCTTTTCGGAAATGTCCAGGCGAGAAATCACCTTGATCCGCGAGGCCAGTTTGTCTTTGATGGCGATCGGAGGCGTGGAAATTTCCCGCAACTCGCCGTCGATCCGAAATCGAACCCGGTAATAGTGCTCGTATGGCTCGAAATGCAAGTCTGACGCGCGCATGTTGAAGGCGTCCAGCAGCATCTTGTGCAAGAACTTGACGACGGGGGCGTCTTCAACCTCGGCACTGTTGGTTTCGGCCACATCTTCGGTGATGAGGGGCTCATCCTCGAACTGGAAATCGCCACCGCCGATGATGGTGTCCATGGCCTCGGCCGCCGAAACGGTTGTGGCCTCGACCATTTTGGACAGCTTGTCGTACTCGGCAATGATCCAGTCAACGCCCATCTGGGTCGAGAACTTGATCTTTTCGACCACCTCCTGGTCAGAGGGATCCGCTGTCGCGATGATCAGTCGATTGCTGCGCTTGCTGAGTACGAGGATCCGATAGGCCTGACAGATCTTGGGGTCCAGCAGGTCTTTGGGCAGCCGTTGAGGATCGATGGCGTCAAGATCCAGCAACGGTGCGCTGAACGCCTGTGACATCGTGTGGGCTAGGTCGGCCGCCGAGACAGCCCCCGAGCCCATCAGCTCGACAATGAAACTGGTGCGTTGAGCCAGCGCCTTCTGGTAGATGTCCTCGGCCGCCTTTTGGGCCAATTTGCCCGCTGTGATCAGTGCCCGCCCTAATCCGGGCAGTGCAACGGACGATGATTTATTGGCTGGTTCGACAGCGGCCATGAGGCGGGTGAGGGATGCTCAGAATGAAAAAATGCATCCTATCATCGCTCAGGAGCAACTGTCTGTAAATGAAACGTGGCGTGAGGGAGTGGTGGCGGAAAGTTGCCACAAATGTGCAAAACGTTTGATCATGGTCGGGGTGAGAGGATTCGAACCTCCGGCCTCTACGTCCCGAACGTAGCGCTCTACCAGGCTAAGCTACACCCCGACTGTCAAACGGTGCTTCAAATGTGTTGAAGCGCAGTTAACTCAATGTTTCTTCAGGCTTGTCGTCATCTTTCAATTTCGACGCTGAAGTAATTGAGCCGCTAATTGTAGCAAACCTTCGGTGTAAGAATTGGAAGGAAGGGCGCTCAATGCAGAAATTGCACGTTGAGCCTCGGCTGCGGCGGCCTGTTGGGTGGCTTCCAGTGCGCCGGTGCTGCGCACGATCTCGATGATTTGCGGCAGCTTTTCGGTCTCGCCTTGTTCGATGGCGTGGCGGATGGTGGCGGCCTGTTCGGGCGTGCCGCGCTGCATGCCGATGATCAGGGGCAGCGTGGCTTTGCCTTCGCGAAGGTCGTCGCCAATGTTCTTGCCCATTTCGGCGGTGTTGCCGGCGTAGTCCAGCACGTCGTCGATGACCTGGAAGGCGGTACCCAGGGCTTGGCCGTATGTTGCGCAAGCCTCTTCGACAGGGCTTGGTGCTTTGATCAGAATGGCGGCCAGGCGTGCACTGGCTTCGAACAGCTTGGCAGTCTTGGAGCGGATGACGCGCAGATAGCCCGCCTCATCCAGCGAGGCGTCGTGCATGTTCATCAACTGAAGCACTTCGCCTTCGGCAATCACGTTGGTGGCGTCTGCCAGAACTTCCATCACCCGCATGTCGTTGGCATCCACCATCATCTGGAAGGCGCGTGAGTAAAGAAAGTCGCCGACCAGGACGCTGGCAGGGTTGCCGAAGGCTTCGTTGGCGGTGGCGCGGCCTCGGCGCAGGGTGGATTCGTCCACCACATCGTCGTGCAGCAGGGTGGCGGTGTGGATGAATTCAACCACTGCCGCCAGGTTGTGGTGCTGAGTCCCTTTGTAGCCCAGTGCGCCTGCCACCAGCAGAAGCAGGGCCGGGCGCAGGCGTTTGCCTCCGGCGGCGATGATGTACTGAGAAATTTGCCCGACCAATGGGACGCTTGAATTGAGGCGGTCAGCGATGACCTTGTCGACTTCGCTCATGTCGCGGGCGATCAGATCAAGGGCTTGGGAGGCGGATGCGGTGGGGGCGGTCAAGGTGGCGGGCTCTTTCAGGTTGCGAAATTATAGGAAAGGCGTGCCACGCACCTGGCCTGCACTTGAGCGTGCAGAGGGCCCCGCTTGTCAGGGGCTGACTTTCTTGTTATAGTTTCGGGCTCTGCGGAATTCTCCGGCGGAGCTTCAATTCAAAGAGGTTTACATGTACGCGGTCATAAAAACCGGCGGCAAGCAATATCGCGTTGCTGCTGGCGAAAAAATCAAAGTAGAACAGATTGCTGCGGACGTAGGCCAGGAAATCGTGATTGACCAAGTTCTGGCTGTCGGCAACGGCGCTGAACTCAAGGTTGGCACGCCCCTGGTGTCCGGCGCAACCGTCACGGCAACTGTCGTGGCGCACGGCAAGCACGACAAGGTTCGCATCTTCAAGATGCGTCGTCGTAAGCACTATCAAAAGCGTCAAGGTCACCGTCAGCAGTTCACCGAACTGCAAATCGGCGCGATTGCAGGCTAAGGAGAACGGGTCATGGCACAGAAAAAAGGCGGCGGCTCTACGCGAAACGGGCGCGATTCCAAGCCCAAGATGCTCGGTGTGAAGGCCTTCGGTGGCGAACTGATCAGCGCTGGCTCGATCATCGTTCGTCAACGTGGTACCCGCTTCCACGCTGGCTCCAATGTCGGCATCGGCAAGGATCACACTCTGTTTGCTCTGGTCGAAGGCCATGTGTCCTTCGCCACCAAGGGCGCGCTGAACAAGCACACGGTCAACGTGACGCCCGCAGCCTGAGTCTGACGGCGCGGTCACTCAGCGACCTGTCGAAGCCCCGCTTGGTCGGGGCTTTTTTCGTTGGGTCCCCATTTTTCTAGACTGGACATGACATGAAATTTGTTGATGAAGCCTATATAGACATTGCTGCAGGCGATGGCGGGAACGGTTGCGTCTCGTTTCGTCATGAAAAGTACAAGGAGTTCGGTGGTCCCAATGGCGGGGATGGGGGGCGTGGTGGCCACGTCTATGCGGTCGCAGATCCCAACCTCAATACCTTGGTTGACTTTCGTTATTCCCGCAGGCATGAAGCCCGGCGTGGCGAGCACGGCATGGGCTCGGACATGTTTGGTGCGGCAGGTGATGACATCACGTTGAAGATGCCGGTGGGCACCATCATTTCCGATGCTGAGACGGGCGAGGTGCTTTACGAGTTGTTGGCTCCGGGGGAGACCATCACGATTGCCAAGGGTGGCGATGGCGGCTTTGGCAATCTGCGTTTCAAGAGTGCGATCAACCGGGCGCCACGCCAAAAGACGCCAGGTTGGCCGGGTGAGAAGAAAAGCCTGAAACTTGAGCTCAAGGTGCTTGCCGATGTGGGCCTGCTCGGCATGCCCAATGCGGGCAAATCGACCTTGATCGCTGCGATCTCGAATGCCCGCCCCAAGATCGCTGACTATCCTTTCACCACGCTGCACCCCAATCTGGGGGTGGTGCGCGTCGGTCCCGAGCAGAGCTTCGTGGTCGCCGACATCCCCGGCTTGATCGAGGGGGCTTCCGAGGGCGCCGGGTTGGGCCATTTGTTCTTGCGTCATCTGCAGCGCACGCGGCTTTTGCTGCACGTGGTGGACTTGGCGCCGTTTGATGAAGCCGTCGATCCTGTTGCTCAAGCCAAAGCCATCGTGGGCGAGCTGAAGAAGTACGATCAGGCGCTTTACGAGAAGCCGCGTTGGCTGGTTTTGAACAAGCTGGACATGGTTCCAGAGGAGAAGCGGGCGGCCTTGGTCAAGGATTTTGTCAAGCGCTACAAATACAAGGGCCCGGTGTTCGAGATCTCGGCGTTGACGCGTGAGGGTTGCGAGGCCTTGATCAAGGCAATCTACCAGCATGTGAAGGCGCAGCAGGTGGCCGAGCAGGCGCCTGTCGAGGTGGATCCGCGCTTCGCCGAACCCTCTGATTCCTGAATGTTCCTGTGCCCTGGGGCTGGCATGGCTGGCCGATGCTGAAATGACTGCTAAAAATGAATCACGGGTGCTGGCGGATGCCCGCCGCATCGTCGTCAAGGTGGGCTCCAGCCTGGTGACCAATGAGGGTCGTGGCCTGGATGAGGCGGCCATCAGTGAGTGGTGTCGTCAGTTGGCTCAACTGGTCCTGTCTGGGCGCGAGGTGGTGATGGTGTCCAGCGGTGCCATTGCCGAAGGCATGAAGCGCCTGGGGTGGGCTGTTCGACCCAAGGAAGTGCATGAGTTGCAGGCTGCCGCAGCCGTGGGGCAGATGGGCCTGGCGCAGATGTACGAGACCAAGTTGCGTGAAAACGGCCTGGGCAGTGCCCAGGTCTTGCTGACCCATGCGGATCTGGCTGATCGCGAGCGGTACCTGAACGCTCGTTCCACCTTGTTGACCTTGCTGCGTCACCGCGTGGTTCCTGTGATCAACGAGAACGACACGGTGGTCAACGACGAAATCAAGTTTGGTGACAACGACACCTTGGGGGCGCTGGTGGCCAACCTGGTGGAGGCGGATGCCCTGGTGATCCTGACGGATCAAAAAGGCTTGTACACGGCGGATCCGCGGCGTGACCCTGCTGCGCAATTTGTCCATGAGGCGCGCGCTGGCGATTTGTCCCTCGAGGCCATGGCGGGGGGCGCTGGCTCCAGCATCGGCAAGGGCGGCATGATCACCAAGATCCTGGCGGCCAAGCGTGCAGCCGGTTCAGGGGCTTCGACTGTGATCGCCTGGGGGCGTGAGCCCGACGCGCTGGTTCGCCTCACCCAGGGGGAGTCCATCGGGACCCTGTTGGTGGCTCAGACGGCCAAGAACCAGGCCCGCAAGCAGTGGATGGCTGACCATCTGCAGATGCGTGGCGCGGTGGTGGTGGATGATGGTGCTGTGGCTAAGTTGCGTGATGAGGGCAAGAGCCTCTTGCCCATTGGCATGACGGCCGTCGAGGGGGAGTTCTCTCGAGGGGATGTGATTGCGATCAAGGACACATCGGGGACCGAAGTGGCTCGAGGTCTGTCGAACTATGCCAGTGCAGAGGCTCGCCTGATGTGTCGCAAAGCGTCTGCTGAGTTCGAGCGCTTGCTGGGTTATGTCGCCGAGCCGGAAATGGTGCACCGGGACAACCTGGTGCTTCACCGTTGATCTGGATTCGATGGCCCCAGAAAAAATCCGACCTGATCAGGGTCGGATGGTTGGGCATCAGTGCTTGTTGATCGGATCAAGGTGCAGGCCCGAATGACTGGGGTGCATCGGCCTGGGTTCTGGTTCAAAGCTGGCCCCAGGGGGCAGTTCGTAACTGCCCGAAGGTGGCAGTCGAGACATGTGGTTGTCCGAGCCGCCCTCGTTGTCCCGGGTGCGCATGCCACCCCTCAGAAAACGGTTGCGTGGTTCCGGCCGTGGCAAGTAGCGGGCCAGTTCGGTCAGAGCCATCTCATAGACACCACGCTTGAACTCCACCACCACGTCAAGTGGCACCCAGTAGTCGTTCCAGCGCCAAGCGTCAAATTCCGGGTGGTTGGTGGCCCTGAGGTTCAGGTCCCAATCATGTCCCAGCAGTTGCAGCAGGTACCAGATCTGCTTCTGGCCTTTGTAATGGCCTCTAGCGTCTCGCCGAATGTACCGGTCTGGCACCTCATAGCGCAACCATTCCCGCGTTCGGGCCACAATTCGCACATGCTCCGGATGGAGCCCCACCTCTTCATGCAATTCCCGAAACATGGCTTGCTCAGGGCTTTCGCCACGATCAATGCCGCCTTGTGGAAACTGCCAGCTGTGAGTCCGGATGCGCTTGCCCCAGAACACCTGGTTTTTATGGTTGAGCAGGATGATGCCGACGTTCGGCCTAAAGCCGTCCCGGTCAAGCATAATCAAACCCCAAATTTTTAAACTGAGTCCATTATGCACGGCACCGCACGTGTCACAAGAGGACTTCTCTTGAACTTTCCGCATTCCTCCAGATGAAAGCCTCCCAATTCTTCATTTCCACCCTCAAGGAAGCGCCTGCCGATGCGGAGGTTGTCAGCCACAAACTGATGACCCGCGCCGGCATGATCAAGAAGCTGGGGGCCGGTGTGTACAACTACATGCCCATCGGCTTGCGTGTCATCCGAAAGGTCGAGGCGATCGTGCGCGAAGAGATGAACCGGGCCGGCGCCGTGGAGGTGACCATGCCGGTGGTTCAGCCCGCCGAGCTTTGGCAGGAGACGGGCCGCTTTGAAAAAATGGGCCCCGAACTGCTGCGCATCAAAGACCGTCATGACCGCGACTTCGTGATCCAGCCCACTTCCGAAGAAGTGGTTACCGACATTGCTCGCCAGGAATTGCGCAGTTACAAGCAACTGCCCAAGAACTTCTATCAGATCCAGACCAAGTTCCGTGACGAGCGCCGCCCACGCTTCGGCCTGATGCGCGGTCGCGAGTTCATCATGAAGGATGCCTACAGTTTTGACCGTGACCAAGCGGCGGCCAAGGCCAGCTACCAGATCATGGCCCAGGCCTATCGGCGGATCTTCGATCGTTTCGGGCTCACCTACCGTGCCGTGGCGGCCGACAGTGGTGCCATCGGGGGTGACCTGAGTGAAGAGTTTCAGGTGATTGCCGCAACGGGCGAAGACGCCATCGTCTACTGCCCGGACAGCGACTACGCCGCCAACATCGAAAAGGCCGAGGCCCTGTCTCCGGCTGGCCCACGCCCCGCCGCCGCTGCCGCCCTCGCCAAGACGGCCACCCCAGGCAAGAGCACCTGTGCCGACGTGGCCGAGCTGTTGAACGTTCCTTTGGCAACCACCGTCAAATCGCTGGTGCTCGCCACCGACACACTGAACGAACACGGCGAGATCACGCGCAGTCAGATCTGGCTGCTGCTGTTGCGCGGCGACCATGACATGAACGAAGTCAAGGTCGGCAAGCTGCCCGGCATGGAAGGCGGCTTCCGTTTTGCCACCGTGCCTGAGATCGAAGATCACTTCGGCTGCAAGCCCGGCTACCTGGGCCCGTTGAACCTCCAGAAGCCTGTCAAGGTGGTGGCTGACCGTGAGGTCGCGGTGATGGCCGACTGGATTTGCGGTGCCAACGAGATCGACTTCCACATCACCGGCGTGAACTGGGGGCGCGACCTGCCCGAGCCCGAATTGGTGGCTGACCTGCGCAATGTGGTGGCAGGCGATGCCTCACCCGATGGCAAGGGCGTGCTGGCCATCGAGCGTGGCATCGAGGTGGGCCATGTCTTCTACCTGGGCACCAAGTACTCGAAGGCCATGAATGCCACCTTCCTGGGCGAAGACGGCAAGCCTGCGTTCTTCGAAATGGGTTGCTATGGCATTGGCGTGACCCGCCTGCCTGCGGCGGCCATCGAGCAGAACCACGACGAGCGCGGCATCATCTGGCCCGATGCGATTGCGCCGTTCACGGTGGTGATCTGCCCGATCGGCATGGACCGCAGTGCCGAGGTCAAGGCTGCCGCCGAGCAGTTGCACACCGACCTGCTGGCATTGGGGGTGGATGTGCTGCTGGACGATCGTGGCGAACGCCCTGGAGCCATGTTTGCCGACTGGGAGCTGATCGGCGTGCCGCACCGCGTGGTGCTGTCGGACCGGGGCCTGAAGGAAGGTCAGGTCGAGTATCAACACCGCCGCGACACGGCGGCCACCAAGATCGCTGCCGCGGATGTGCTGGCTCACTTGAAGGAGCGACTGGCTCTTTGAGCGCCGCGCTGGGTTGAGGATGATGGCATGTTGATTTCAAGGCGAAAAAGCCTGGCCGCTTTGGCCGCCGGGCCTTCTCTGTTCTTGTGGTCTGAATCGGCGCGCGCCGGAGCCCAGGCGGAAGAACCCCTGATTGACTCCGTGCGCACCGCCTTGAGTTCGGCGGTGGCCCAGCAGGCCCCCCCCGTGCCTGAGTTCGTCGATACCGATGGGCGCCTGGTCTACCTGCGCTGGTTGGCGGCCATGAGCGACCGGCTCTGGCGGCGCAAGCCTGAGTGGCTGGTGCGCAAGGAGTTCTTGCAGACGGTCTGGTATGAAAGCCGCCGGGCTGGCCTGGACACCTCGCTGGTGCTGGGCCTGATCGAGGTGGAAAGTAATTTCCGCAAATTCGCGGTGTCCCCCGTGGGCGCTCGCGGCTACATGCAGGTGATGCCTTTCTGGACCCGGGTGATCGGCGATGGAGACCCGGGCAAGCTGTTCCACCTGCAGACCAACCTGCGCTTTGGCTGCGTGATCCTGCGCCATTATCTTGACCGAGAGCAGGGTGATCTTTACTTGGCCCTGGGGCGTTACAACGGCAGCCGCGGCAAGCCGCAATACCCGGGCGCCGTGTTCGGGGCCCAGCGCCACTGGGTGTTCGCAGACCCCGTCAAATCGCCGGCCCAGGCCTGAGGCCCGCCACTTCGGGCACTTCGGGCCGACATCACGTGGGTCTGTCTGAGGGCAGGCGGGTCACCATCACCTGGTCGATCCGGTAGCTGTCCACGTCCATCACTTCAAAGCGGAAGCCCTCCCAGATCACGGCATCGGTGCGCTTTGGAATGCGTCGCAGCATCTCCATCAGAAAGCCGGCCAGCGTGTCGTACTGGTCGGCATGGGGCAGGGCGTCCAGTTCAAGCACCCTCTGCACATCGGCGATCGGCGTCATGCCGTCGATCAGCCACGAGTTCTCATCGCGCTGCACGATCAGGTCTTCATCCTGCTGATCCACCAGATCCCCCATCACGGTGCTCATCAGGTCATTGAGCGTCACCAGTCCCATCACCACGCTGTACTCGTTCACGATCACCGCAAAGTCTTCGTGAGCTTCCCTGAACAGGGCCAGGACTTCACCCACACTGAGTCGATCGGGCACCACCAGGATCTTGCGCAACAGCCCCTCACTGCTCAGGTCGAGCGGAAGGCCGTTGAGCACACGCTGGAACAGGTCCTTGGCATCGACATAGCCCAGCACCTGTTCCAAGCCGTCCCGACAGACCGGGTAACTTGAATAGGGCGCTGCCAGGATGCGGGCCCGTATCACGGGTTCCGGGTCATCCACCCGGAACCAGGCCATGCGCTCTCGTGGCGTCATGGTGCTGGTCACGCTGCGGCTGTCGAGCTCGAACACATTGGTGATCAACTGATGTTCACGCTCAGCCAGCAGGCCCGATCGGGCACTCGCCTCGGTCATGGCCAGAATGTCGGCCGGAGTGATGCGCTCGTCTCTCGCTGCAGGCAGGCCCAGCAGGGAGAACAGCCGATCGGTGAGATGGCTGAGCAACCAGACCAGGGGCTTGAACAGGGTCATCAGGCCTTGCATCGTGCCGACCAGTCGAACCGCCACCCGCTCGGGCTCGCTCATGCCCAGGCGCTTGGGCAGCAGATCGGCAAAGACGATGAACAGCCCGATGACGACGATGAAGGACAGCACGGCGCCGACCTTCGAGGCGGTTTCACCGGGCAGCCAAAGTGCCATCAGCTCGCTGAAGAAGGGGCTCAAGGCCCCTTCGCCGACGGCACCCCCCACGATGGCGATCGCGTTCAATCCGATCTGGACCAACGTGAAGTAAGGGCCGGGTTCGTCCTGCAGGCGCAGCACCTGCTCAGCGCGCAGGTCACCGGCATCAGCCATCTGCCGCAGCCGCAGGCGACGCGAGGCCGCCAGCGAGATTTCGGCGATCGAGAAATACGCGCTGGCTGCAATCAAGGCCAGGATGAGCAGCAGACTTTGGCTCAGGTTCATGTCACGGGCTTTGCGGCAGTCGGTGACCGCCGTGCCCCCAGTTTAGCGGCCAGATGCCGTTGGGTCGCCCCACTCACTGGACAAAGCCCATGCGGCGACGTTGCGGGCCACCGCGTGGCAAGTCATCCACCTGCAGCTCGTCACGCCCATCGAGCCGTGCATTGCCAAAGCCCGTCATCAAGGCACGTCGCATGTCGCGTGGGGCCATTTCGGCCAACACATCAAGGACCGACGTCGGGGCCTCTTCCGCAAAGTGGCGGCCCCAATCGTGGCTGCCGCGGATCGACAGGTACAGCCGGCGGGCGATTTCCCGGGCCTGCTCCGGCGTCGGCGGCTCGATCTCAAAAACATTCATGCGGTTGAGAATGGGCTCGGGAATGGCGCGCGCATCGTTCGCTGTGGTGATCCAGACGACCCGGCTGGCATCGATCGACACTTCGGCAAACTCATCCACAAAACGGCCTGCTGTGTCATGCTCGAGCAGGCTGTAAAGCGCTCCCAGTGGATCGTACTGGGCGTCGGCGCTGGCCTTGTCGATCTCGTCAATGACGATCACCGGGTTGGCATACTGACCGTCGACCAGGGCTTCAAACACCTTGCCGGGCCGCGCACCCTTCCATTGAGACGACGCACCGGAGAGCAGCCAGCCCGCCGTCATCGAACTCATCGGCACCAGTGACATGCCTGTGCCCAGCAATTCGGCCAGTTGACGGGCGAAATGGGTCTTGCCAATGCCTGGGGCTCCCAGCAGGAGCATGGGGGTCACCTCCAGGCCGTCACGGCTGTCCTGAGACAGGGCCAGGTGGCGCTTGACGTCATCCAGCACCTCGGTGAAGTTGGGCAAGGCCTCATAAAGAGGTGTCATCTCCGGAACCCCGCAGGGACGAACCTCGAAGCGATCAGGCCCGCGCTCCAGCATGCGTTGGTAGGTGCTGCGCAGGGATTCATGTTCGCGCTCGCTGAGCTTGGCCAGCTTGCGTTCCACTTCCGAGGGTTCGAACACGCTGCGCATCTGGGCAATGGGCAGTTTGAAAGCGGTCGAATGGGGGACAAGGCTGCGGGATTCCATGACGCTCTCCAGATCAGGACACACGCTTTGATTCAAGCACAAGCCGTGCCCGTCCTCAAGCGCTGGCGCTGACGCCAGAAGCAGAAAAGCCACTGTAGACAGTGGCTTTTCGAGAGGGTGGGGGCAGGGCTCAGCCGGGCTGGCCGCCGATCACCTGTTGCAGCTCACCCGATTCGTACATCTCCATCATGATGTCCGAGCCGCCGATGAACTCACCCTTCACGTAGAGCTGCGGAATGGTGGGCCACTGGCTGTATTCCTTGATGCCCTGACGGATTTCCGGGTCTTCCAGCACGTTCACGGTCTTCAGGCTCTTGGGGTCGACGCCGCAGGCCTTGAGGATCTGAATGGCGCGGCCGGAAAAGCCGCATTGGGGAAAGCTGGCAGTGCCTTTCATGAACAGCAGCACGGGGCTGTTCTTGACCAGGTCATCGATGCGTTGTTGGGTGTTGCTCATGAAGTTTCCTCTTGGGGCGGGCCCGGTGTGCGGGCAGATAGCGACAGATTATCTCAGTCCTGGCCAGAGTCCGCCCGAGCAGCGCTCAATGCCGGCGAGGTCTTTGCGGCTTTGCACCTGTTCAAACCCCCGGGCTTGCAGCAGTTCGCGCACCTGGGGGGCCTGGTCCCAGCCATGCTCCAGCAGCAGCCACCCGCCCGCCATCAGGTGTGCGGGGGCCTGCGTGATGATGCGCCGCAGGTCATCCAGGCCATCGGGCCCGCTCACCAGGGCCTGCAGCGGCTCGTGACGCAGTGCCGGCAGATGCGGGTCGTGGTCGGCAATGTAGGGCGGGTTGGACAGCAGCAAGGCGAAGGGCGCATCACCCAGTGGTGCGCACCAGTTGCCCTCAAGAAAGCACACTGCCAGGCCCAGGCGCTGGGCATTGCCCGTGGCCACGGCCAAGGCCTCGGCGCTGGCATCCACGGCGTAGACCTCGGCATCTCGGCGCTGGCTGGCCACCGCCAGTGCGATCGCACCGCTGCCGGTGCCCAGGTCGGCCACCCTGGGGCGGGGCCATGGGGCCATTACTTCCAGGCCCCAGTCGACCAGGGTTTCGGTGTCGTCGCGCGGGTCCAGCACCCGGGCATCCACGGCCAGGTCCAGCCCATAGAACTCGTGCCTGCCCGTGAGGTAGGCCATCGGTTCGCCTGCCAGTCTGCGGGCCACGACTCCGGCCAGGTGGGCTTGTTGCGTCTCGGTCAACGTGTCGGTGTCGTGGGCCATCAGCCAGCCTCGGTCGTGCGGCGCCCGTTGCACGGCCAGCAACACCAGCATCTGGGCCTCCAGCCTGGGCAGGCCCTGCTCCTGGAGCTCGCGCAGGGCACGGGAAAGGGTTGGCCGCGCGTTCAAGACAGCCCCACTTCCAGTTCGGCCAGTTGTTCGGCCTCGTGGGCGGCGCGCAGCGCCGCCAGCACGTCGGCCAGATCGCCTTCCATGATGGCGCCCAGCTTGTAAAGCGTGAGGTTGATGCGGTGGTCCGTCAGTCGGCCCTGCGGAAAGTTGTAGGTGCGAATGCGGTCGCTGCGGTCGCCGCTGCCGATCAAACCCTTGCGCAGGGCGGCATCCTTGGCGGCGCGCTCGCTGCGCTCCTTTTCCTGGATGCGCGCCGACAGCACCTGCAGGGCCTTGGCCTTGTTGCGGTGCTGGCTGCGGTCGTCCTGGCATTCGGCGACGATGCCGGTGGGCAAGTGGGTGATGCGCACGGCCGAATCGGTCTTGTTGATGTGCTGGCCGCCGGCGCCGCTGGCACGGAAGGTGTCGATGCGCAAATCGGCGGGGTTGATCTGCACGGCCTGCGCTTCGTCGGGTTCCGGCAGCACAGCCACGGTGCAGGCACTGGTGTGGATGCGGCCCTGGGTCTCGGTGGCGGGTACCCGCTGTACCCGGTGACCGCCGGATTCGAACTTCAGCGCGCCGTAGACCTGCTCACCCTCCAGGCGCAAGACCAGTTCCTTGTAGCCCCCGAGTTCGCTTTCGTTGGCGCTGACGATCTCGCAACGCCAGCCGGCACGCTCGGCGTAGCGCGTGTACATGCGTGCCAGATCGCCCGCGAACAGGGCCGACTCATCGCCGCCCGTACCGGCGCGCACCTCCAGAAAGGCATTGCGCGCGTCGTCAGGGTCTTTGGGCAGCAACAGGCGCTGCAACTCGCTTTCAAGCTTCAGCAATTCTTCGCTGGCGCTCGCAATCTCTTCCCGGGCCATGTCAGCCATGTCCGGGTCTGTCAGCATCTCTTGGGCGGTCTTCAGGTCGGATTCGCACTGCCGATAGCGCTGGTAGCGCCCGGCCACCTGGGTGACCTCGGCGTGTTCGCGCGACAGCGTGCGGTACTGCGCCATGTCGCCCATGATGTCTTCGCGCGACAGCAGAAAGTCGAGCTCCTCAAGGCGCGCGGCATAGCGTTCAAGTTGCTGGCGTAGGAAGTCTTTCATGGGGCACTTTGCAGGGCCGCTGGCTGTTGCATCAGAAGCGGCAGGCTGGAGAAGGCTTGCGCCCGAGCAGGCGCAAGAGCAAGCAGGTCGGGCCACAGGGCCGCGCCACACCTGCGCCGCTAACGGTCTTTGCGCAGGAAGAAATGCTGGATGGCCTGGCTGGCGCGTTCGCGCGACGGGCCATCGCCGGTGTGCAACTCGGCCATCGCGCCGTGCAGCATTTTCTGGGTCAGGCCCTTGGCCATGGCTTGCAGCACGGCCTCGACATCTTCGCCGCGCGCCAGCAGCTTGCGGGCACGTGCCAGTTCGGCTTCGCGCCAGGCTTCGGCCTGGCTGTTGAGCTGCCGGATCAAGGGCACGGTGCCGCGCTGGTCCATCCAGTGCAGAAAACTCTGCACGCCGGCGTCGATGATGGCTTCGGCCTGGGCCACGGCAGCCTGCCGGTTGGCCTGGCCGGTCTGCACCACGGTGGCCAGATCGTCCACGGTGTAGAGGTAGACGTCTTCGAGGGCCTTGACTTCGGGCTCGATGTCGCGGGGCACTGCCAGGTCAACCATGAACATGGGGCGGTGGCGCCGTTGCTTGAGGGCGCGCTCCACGGCACCGAGACCAATCAGGGGCAGGGTGCTGGCCGTGCAACTGATCACGGCATCAAATTCGTGCAACCGGGTGGGCAGGTCGGCCAGTCGCATCACCTCGCCCCCAAACCGTCCGGCCAGCTTTTCGCCGCGCTCCAGGGTGCGGTTGGCAATGGCAATGGCCTTGGGGTTGCGGGCCGCGAAGTGGGTGGCCGCCAGTTCGATCATTTCGCCCGCGCCCACAAACAGGATGCGGATCTTGCTCAGGTCTTCGAACAGCTGACCGGCCAGGCGCACGGCAGCTGCGGCCATGCTGATGGAGTGGGCGCCGATCTCGGTCGAGCTGCGCACCTCTTTGGCCACGGCAAAACTGCGCTGGAACAGCTGATTCAGCGTCGTGCCCAGTGCACCAGCGCTTTCGGCGGCACGCACAGCGTCTTTCATCTGCCCCAGGATCTGGGCCTCACCCAGCACCATCGAGTCCAGCCCGCTGGCGACGCGGAAGGCGTGGCGCGCCACTTCGTCGTGTTGCAACAGGTAGGCATGTGAGCGCAGCACCGACGGGGTCACCCCGCCGGTCTGGGCCAGCCAGCCCAGAGTGTGGTCCAGTGCCTGCTGGTCGCCTGCGCAGTAAATCTCGGTGCGGTTGCAGGTGGAGATGATGGCGGCTTCGACGTCCGGGTGGCGCTGGTTGCCAAAGGATTCTCGCAGGCCATGCAGCGTGGGAGCCATTTGATCGACGGCAAAGGCAAAGCGACCGCGCAGATCGAGCGGTGCCGTCGTGTGGTTGATGCCCAAAGCCCAGACTGCTGCCATCGGATGATTATAAAATTGATCGAGGTCGAGGCGGGCGCGCTATCTTTGCCCTTTCCTATGGCCGCCATTGTCCCGCATGGTCTTGAATGACCCGGGTCAGGGCCTCAGAACCTGATCAACATGGGCCCCATCGAGTTGCTTTTTCACCTGGCCAACTTTGTTGCACCGGCACTTTGCGTGTCGGTGTTGCTCACTTTGGTCAGCCCGATTTTGGGCGGCGAAAGCCCCTTTCGCCTTGCCTGGCATTGGAAGCTTGCTATCAATTTTGCTGTCGGTGTGCTGGCGTTGATGCTGGCCGTGCTGATTTTGGGGCGCGATGGCAAGGTGGCGGGCTATGGCCTGCTGGTGCTGTCCGTGACCACCAGCCAGTGGTTTTTGCAGGGCGCCTGGCGCCGCTGAGGAAAACGGGTTTTCTTGATATCGGTCAATTGAGGTCCAGAGACCGGGGCGGGCCGACTGGTTTGGCCTCAGCCCTGCGGGCTGAACAGGTCCACCCGGTCGGTGATGATGCCGTCGGTACCCAGTTCGATCAGCCGTTGCGCGGCCCATTCGTCGTTCACGGTGTAGCTCAGCGTTCGAAGGCCGGCAGCCTGGGCCTTGGCCACGGTGTCGGCATCCCACAGCGCGTGATTCAGGACCACGGCCACACAGCCCAGTTCCACAGCCTTCTCCAGCCAGCCGCGAAAGAGCGTGTCGGCCAGCAGTCCGCGGGGCAGGTGCGGGGCGGTGGCGGCAGCGCCTTCCAAGGCCTCGATCTTGAACGAGGTCAACAGCGGCGGCTCCGAAGCCGAGGCCCACAGGTGCGAGGCATAGGCGGCCACGATTTCGCCGGTGGCGCGCTCGGTGTCGGGGGTGGGCTTGATCTCGATGTTCAGAAAGTAGCCGTTGTGCAGGCAGTAACGTGCCACATTTTCGAAGCTCGGGATGACCTCGCCCGCATAAGTGCGCGAATGCCAGCTGCCGGCATCCAGTTGGGCCAGTTCGCCGTAACTCAGGTCACCGGCGATGCCGCGGCTGTTGGTGGTGCGCTGCAAGGAGGCGTCGTGCAGCAGAAACGGCACGCCGTCGGCGCTCAGCTTCACGTCGCATTCGAACATGGTGTAGCCGAAGCTTGCACCGTGCCGGAACGCGGCCAGGGTGTTTTCGGGGGCCAGCTTGCCGGCGCCACGGTGGGCAATCCAGCGGGGGTAGGGCCAGTGGGGAAGGCTGGGGTTCATGGCAAGGCGAAGGCAGAAGTCTGGGTCAGAGACGCTTGCTGGTGGCGGCGTCGAAATGGTGGATGCGGTCTTCACGGGGCGCCACGTGGATCAAGCTGCCAGGTGCAGGCACCTGGGCGCTTTCCTCGATGCGCACGATCAGTTGCTCCTGGGCCGAACCTTGGCCCAGTCGGCCGTAGATCAGCCGTTCGGCACCCAGCAGCTCGGTGGTTTCCACCGTCACGGCCCAGCCTGTGCTCGTCACGTCCAGGTGCTCGGGGCGGATGCCCGTGATCACGCCTTCGCGGGTCCCGGGGGCGTGTTTCAGCAGGTTCATGGAGGGGGATCCGATGAAACTGGCCACAAACGTGGAGGCCGGGCGGTGGTACATCTCTTCGGGCGTGCCGAACTGTTCCATCACGCCGGCGTTCATCACGATCATGCGTTGCGCCAGCGTCATGGCCTCGACCTGGTCGTGGGTCACGAACAGCGAGGTGATGCCCAGCTCGCGGTGCAGCTTCTGGATCTCAAGGCGGGTCTGGCTGCGCAGCTTGGCGTCCAGGTTGGACAGCGGCTCGTCGAACAGGAACACCTGAGGCTGGCGCACGATGGCCCGGCCCATGGCCACACGCTGGCGCTGGCCGCCCGACAGCTCACGCGGCTTGCGCTGCAGCAGGTGGCCCAACTCCAGAATGGTGGCCGCCTTGTCCACGCGCTGCTTGATCTCCGCCGTGGGGACCTTGGCGATCTTGAGGCCATAGGCCATGTTGTCGAACACGCTCATGTGCGGGTACAGCGCGTAGTTCTGGAACACCATGGCGATGTCGCGCTCGGCAGGTTCGAGCTGGTTGACCACTCGGGGGCCGATGGCGATCTCGCCACCGCTGATTTCCTCGAGACCGGCCACCATGCGCAGCAGGGTGGATTTGCCGCAGCCCGAGGGCCCGACGATGACGATGAACTCGCCGTCGGCAATCTCGGCGTTCACGCCGTGGATCACCTGGTTGGCCTTGGGGCCCTGGCCATAGCGTTTGACGACGTTGCGAAGGGAAATGGAAGCCATCGTGTTGCTCTCTTATTTCTCGGTATCAACCAGGCCCTTGACGAACCATTTCTGCATCAGAACCACCACCACGGCGGGGGGGAGCATGGCCAGCACGGCCGTGGCCATGACCACGTTCCAGTCCACGGGCGATTCACCCGCGCCGATCATCTGCTTGATGCCGACCACCACCGGGTACATGTCTTCACTGGTGGCTGCGATCAGGGGCCACAGGTACTGGTTCCAGCCATAGATGAACTGGATCACGAACAGGGCAGCAATGCTGGTGGCCGACAGGGGCACCAGGATGTCCTTGAAGAAGCGCATCGGGCCTGCGCCGTCGATGCGGGCGGCCTCGACCAGTTCGTCGGGCACCGTCAGAAAGAACTGCCGGAACAGAAAAGTGGCGGTGGCCGAGGCGATCAGCGGCACCGACATGCCGGCGTAGGTGTTGATCATGCCCAGATCGGCCACCACCTGGTAGGTGGGGCCGATGCGCACTTCCACCGGCAGCATCAGCGTGATGAAGATCAACCAGAAGCACAGGTTGCGCAGCGGGAAGCGGAAATACACCACCGCAAAGGCCGACAGCAGCGAGATGCTGATCTTGCCCACGGTGATGATCATGGTCACCACCAAGCTCACCCACATCATGCGGGCCACCGGGGGCGTGGAACTGATGCGGCCCGAGCCACGCAGTGCCGCCTCGTAGCTGGCCCAGAAGTTGTGCCCCGGCCACAGCGGCATGGGGGCTTGCATGATCTCGGGTGCGGTGTGGGTGGAGGCCACAAAAGCCAGGTAGATCGGAAAGGCGACGATCAACACGCCGACGATCATGACCAGATGGGCCAGCACGTTCAGGGCGGGATTGCGTTCAACCATGACGGCGGCCTCCGGGCTGGGCGAAAAGGGAAGGGCGGGCGGGCTTCATCAGTACTGCACCTTCTTTTCGACATAGCGGAACTGCACGATGGTCAGGGCCACCACGATCACCATCAGCACCACCGACTGGGCGGCCGAGCCGCCGAAGTCCATGCCGCGGAAACCGTCGAAATACACCCGGTAGACCAAGGTTGAGGTGGCCTTGCCCGGCCCGCCCTGGGTGGTGGCGTCGATGATGGCGAAGGTGTCGAAGAAGGCGTAGACCATGTTGATCACGCCGAGGAAAAAGGTGGTGGGCGACAACAGCGGGAACTGGATGCTCCAGAAACGACGCCAGGGGCCTGCGCCATCGATGGCCGCAGCCTCGATCAGCGACTTGGGAATGGCGCTGAGCCCGGCCAGGAAGAACAGGAAGTTGTACGAGATCTGCTTCCACACCGAGGCCATCACGACCAGCGCCATGGCATGCTGGTCGTTGAGCAGGTGGTTCCATTCAAAACCGATCTGGCGCAGGCCATAGCTGACCACCCCGATCGAGGTCGAAAACATGAAAGACCACAGCAGGCCTGACACCACCGGCGCCACGGCATACGGAAGAATCAGCACCGTCTTGTAGAACGTGGCCCCCCGCGTGATGCGATCGGCAAACACCGCCAGCAGCAAGGCCAGGCTCAGGCCCAGCACGGTCACCAGCGCTGAGAAGATCAGCGTGGTCTCGAACGATTCCACGTAGGTGGCATCCGCCCACAATGTGCGGAAGTTGTCCAGCCCGACCCAGGTCACGGTGGTGCCAAAGGCATCCTGTTGCTGCAGCGACTGGATCAAGGCCTGGCCTGCGGGCCAGAAGAAGAAGACGCCGACGATGATCAGCTGGGGTGCCAGCAAGGCCCAAGGCAGCCAGCCGGACCTGAATAAAACTCGTTTTTCCATGGAGGGTGCCCTGGTGAGTCAAACAGCCCGTCCGCTGGTGGCGGGCGGGCTGTCAAGGGGCGTGCAGCGCCCCTTTGGGCGCATGCACGTTTGTGAAGGGCAGGCAGCATAACGCAGCCTGACGGGCCTTCTTGTCGCCTGAGCGGCTTATTTGTTGGCGGCCTGGAACTTCACCAGCAGCTCGTTGCCGCGTGTCACGGCCGTGTCCAGGGCTTCCTTGGCTGTCTTCTTGCCGGTCCAGATCTGTTCGGTTTCCTCGTCCAGGATGGCGCGGATCTGCACAAAATTGCCCAGGCGCACGCCACGCGACTTGTCGGTGGTCTTGCGGATCATCTGGTTCACGGCCACGTCGGTGCCCGGGTTCTTCTTGTAGAAACCCGACTTCTCGGTCAGCTCGAAAGCGGCGGTGGTGATGGGCAGGTAGCCGGTGCGCTGGTGGCTGGCGGCCTGCACATCCGGCTTGGACAGGAAGTTGAAGAACGAGGCCACGCCCTTGTAATGGGCTGCTGGCTTGCCTGCCAGCACCCACAGGCTGGCGCCGCCCACGATGGTGTTCTGCGGTGCGCCCGGCACATCGGGGTAGTAGGGCAGGGTGGATTCGGCAAACTTGAACTTGGAGTCGCGCTGGATGCTGGCGTAGCTGCCCGACGAACCCACGAACATCGCGCATTCACCCGAGGTGAACGAGGTGATCGCCTTGCTGGCGCGCCCCTTGTAGACGAACAGGCCTTGCTTGGCCATGTTGCCCAGGTTCTCGAAATGTCGCACATGCAGGGGCGAGTTGAACTCCAGGCGGGCGTCCAGACCGCCAAAGCCATTGCCCTTGCTGGCATAGCTGGTGTTGTGCCAGGTGGAGAAGCTTTCCAGTTGGGCCCAGGTCATCCACGAAGTGGTGAAGGGGCACTTGCTGCCGCTGGCCTTGAGCTTGGCGGCGACCGAGACCACATCGGGCCAGGTCACCGGGGCTTTTTCGGGGTCCAGGCCGGCCGCCTTGAAAGCGTCCTTGTTGTAATAGAACACGGTGGTCGAGCTGTTGAAGGGCAGCGACATCATCTGGCCATTGGGGGCCGTGTAATAGCCGGCCACCGCTGGGATGTAGGCCTTGGGGTCGAACTTGACGCCGCCTTCCTTCATCACTTCGGCCACGGGCTTCACGGCACCCTTGGCGTACATCATGGTGGCTGTTCCCACTTCGAACACCTGCAGGATGTCGGGGGCATTGCCGGCGCGGAAGGCAGCGATGCCTGCGGCCATCGATTGGTCGTACTCGCCCTTGTAGGTGGGCACCACCTTGTATTCGCTCTGGCTCTCGTTGAACTGCTTGGCCAGGTCATTGACCCAGTCGTTGAGGGCGCCATCCATCGAGTGCCACCACTGAATCTCGGTCTGGGCCTGGGCGGGTGCACCGATCACGGTGGCCAGCGCGGCCACGAGGGCCAGGTTGCGGAATTTCATGCAATCTCCTGCGGGGGGTACGAAAAGCGCGGATGCTAGTCGCAAGGTGTGACAAAAGGAAGTCGGTTTTGTCATACGTGTTGCAATCACTCCATCCGGAGATTCCCTGGGCCCCTGCCGCAGATAACCCTGAAACTCGTCAAGGATTGGGTGGATGCGTTAAATTGTGCATTGCAACAGTTTCGATTCAGGCCCTGCCTGACCCTGATGCCCGCCATGACCTCACTGCTCACGCTCTTGTCCGATCTGCCTCAACAGCCCGCCCGGGTGCTGGCGTCGGTGCGTGCGTCCTCCTGGCGATCCCGGCGCTGGCTTTGACGCCCTGGCCGGGTTGGCGGCGGGCTTTCCTGCCTTCCATCCGAGCCCTTCTTCCCGGTACCGTAAAATCCGGGCCCCAAGGTCCATGGGCATGTCCATGCCCACCCCCCAGGTTTACTCCATGAATGCACCCACCGCGTTGGCCGCCATCTTGTCGCAGGCCGCAGAGCCTGCCCGACTTCGCGAAATTCCGTACAACTACACCTCGTTTTCCGACCGGGAAATCGTCATCCGCCTGCTGGGCTCGCGGGCCTGGGAGCTGCTGAGCCAGTTGCGCGGTGAGCGCCAGACCGGCCGTTCTGCCCGCATGTTGTACGAGGTGCTGGGCGACATCTGGGTGGTGCAGCGCAACCCCTACCTGCAGGACGACCTGCTGGACAACCCCAAGCGCCGTGGCCTGCTGGTGGAGGCCTTGCGCCACCGCCTGGGCGAGATCGAGCGCAGGCGCACCCCGGGTGATGACGCTGCCCGCGATGCGTTGGTGGGCGAGGTGCTGGGCATGGCTGAACAGGCCGTCAAGACCTTCGATGCGGCATTTCAAGAGGCCGCCACCCTGCGCGCCCAGGTCAGCAAGCGCCTGCGCAAGGTCACGGCCAAAGACAACATCAAGTTCGACGGCCTGTCGCGTGTGGCCCACGTCACCGACGCGACCGACTGGCGGGTGGAATATCCCTTCGTGGTGCTGACCCCGGATTCCGAGGCCGAGATGGCGGCCCTGGTGCGTGCCTGCATCGAGCTGGGGCTGACCATCATCCCGCGTGGCGGTGGCACCGGTTACACCGGTGGCGCCATCCCGCTGACCTGGAAGAGCGTGGTCATCAACACCGAAAAGCTCGAAGCCATGACCGAGGTCGAGAAGGTGCAGCTGCCCGGCATTGCCGAGTCGGTGGCCACCATCTGGACCGAAGCCGGTGTGGTCACGCAACGCGTGGCCGACGCCGCCGAGCGAGGTGGTTTTGTCTTTGCGGTCGACCCGACCTCGGCTGAAGCCTCGTGCATCGGCGGCAACATCGCCATGAATGCAGGCGGCAAGAAGGCCGTGCTGTGGGGCACCGCCCTGGACAACCTGGCCAGCTGGCGCATGGTCACCCCCGATGCCCAGTGGCTGGAGGTGACGCGACTGGACCACAACCTGGGCAAGATCCACGACGCCGAGGTGGCGACCTTCGAGCTGAAGTATTTCGAAGCCGACGGCAAGACCCCGGTGCGCACCGAGCGCCTGGTGATTCCGGGCAAGACCTTCCGCAAAGAGGGCCTGGGCAAGGACGTGACCGACAAGTTCCTGGCCGGCCTGCCGGGCATCCAGAAAGAAGGCTGTGACGGCCTGATCACCAGCGCGCGCTGGGTGGTGCACCGCATGCCTGAACACACCCGCACGGTGTGCCTTGAGTTTTTCGGCAATGCCAAGGATGCGGTGCCCAGCATCGTCGAGATCAAGGACTTCATGTTCGCCGAGCAAAAGCGCAGCGGCGTGTTGCTGGCCGGTCTGGAGCACCTGGATGACCGTTACCTGAAGGCGGTGGGGTATGCCACCAAGAGCAAGAAGGGCAACGGCGGCCTGCCCAAGATGGTGCTGATCGGCGACATCGCGGGCGACAACGCCGACGACGTGGCCCGCATCACCTCCGAAGTGGTGCGCATCGCCAACTCGCGCCATGGCGAGGGCTTCATCGCCATCAGCGCCGAGGCGCGCAAGAAGTTCTGGGCTGACCGCAAGAAGACGGCTGCCATCAGCCGTCACACCAACGCCTTCAAGATCAATGAAGACGTGGTGATCCCGCTGCCGCGCATGGCCGAATACACCGACGGCATTGAGCGCATCAACATCGAACTGTCGCTGCGCAACAAGCTCAAGCTGTGCCACGAGTTGGAGGCCTTCTTCAAGCAAGGCAAGCTGCCCCTGGGCAAGGCCGACGACGCCAGCGAGATGCCCTCGCCCGAACTGCTCGAACAGCGCGTGGCCCAGGCCATCGCGGTGCTGCAGGAAACCCGTGACCTGTGGGCGGGCTGGCTCAATGACGTCGACACCCTGTTCCCGCAATTGCAGGATCACAGCCTGCGTGCCAGCTGGAAGGCGCAGATCCGCAGCCCGCTGCAGGGCATCTTCACTGGCGCGGCGTTCAAGCCCATCCTGGACGAAGTCAACACCCTCCACCAGAGCGTGCTCAAGGGCCGTGTCTGGGTGGCGCTGCACATGCACGCCGGTGATGGCAACGTGCACACCAACATCCCGGTCAACAGTGACAACTACGAGATGCTGCAGACCGCCCACGAGGCCGTGGCCCGCATCATGGTGCTGGCCCGCAGCCTCGATGGGGTGATCTCGGGTGAGCACGGCATCGGCATCACCAAGCTCGAATTCCTCAGCGATGCCGAGCTGCGTCCGTTCACCGAGTACAAGCAGAAGGTCGACCCCGAAGGCCGGTTCAACAAGGGCAAACTTCTGCGTGCCCCGGCCGGTACGCTCGAAACCCTGCACGCCGACCTGACCAATGCCTACACGCCGAGCTTCGGCCTGATGGGCCATGAGTCGCTGATCATGCAGCAAAGCGACATCGGCGCCATCGCCGATTCGGTCAAGGACTGCCTGCGTTGCGGCAAGTGCAAGCCGGTGTGCGCCACCCACGTGCCGCGTGCCAACCTGCTGTACAGCCCACGCAACAAGATCCTGGCCACTTCGCTGCTGGTCGAGGCCTTCCTGTACGAGGAACAGACCCGCCGGGGTGTGTCGATCAAGCACTGGCAGGAGTTCGAAGATGTGGCCGACCACTGCACGGTGTGCCACAAGTGTCTCAGCCCTTGCCCGGTGAAGATCGACTTTGGCGACGTCACCATGAACATGCGCAACCTGCTGCGCAAGATGGGGCAGAAGAGCTTCCGCCCGGGCAATGCCGCGGCCATGTTCATGCTCAACGCCACCAACCCCGAAACCATCAAGCTGGCCCGCTCGGCCATGGTGGGCGTGGGCATGAAGGCGCAGCGGGTGGCCAACGATCTGCTGAAAGGCTTGGCCCGCAAGCAGACCGGTGCGCCGCCGGCCACGGTGGGGGCGGCTCCGATCAAGGAGCAGATCATCCACTTCATCAACAAGAAGATGCCGGGCAACCTGCCCAAGAAGACGGCGCGCGCCCTGCTCGACATCGAGGACAAGGACTACGTGCCCATCATCCGCAATCCGCAGGCCACCACCGCGGACAGCGAGGCCGTGTTCTATTTCCCGGGCTGTGGATCGGAGCGCTTGTTCAGCCAGGTGGGTCTGGCGACCCAGGCCATGCTGTGGCACGCCGGGGTGCAGACCGTGCTGCCGCCGGGCTACCTGTGCTGTGGCTACCCGCAGCGCGGCAGCGGCCAGTTCGACAAGGCGGAAAAGATCATCACCGACAACCGGGTGCTGTTCCACCGCATGGCCAACACGCTCAACTACCTCGACATCAAGACCGTGGTGGTGAGCTGCGGCACCTGCTACGACCAGTTGCAGGGCTATGAGTTCGAGAAGATCTTCCCGGGCTGCCGCATCATCGACATCCACGAGTACCTGCTCGAAAAGGGCATCACGCTCGACACCTCGGGCGGCGGTGTGGGCTATCTGTACCACGACCCCTGCCACACCCCCATGAAGCTGCAGGACCCGATGAAGACCGTCAAGGCCCTGATCGGTGACAAGGTGCTCAAGAGCGAGCGTTGCTGCGGCGAGTCGGGCACCCTGGGCGTGACCCGCCCCGACATCTCCACCCAGGTGCGCTTCCGCAAGGAAGAGGAAATCCGAAAGGGTGAGGCCGCCTTGCGTGCCTCGGGCGCCGTCGGGCCGAAAGACAATGTCAAGATCCTCACCAGCTGCCCGAGCTGCCTGCAAGGCCTGACCCGCTACGGCGATGACCTGAACACCGGCCTGCTGGAGGCCGACTACATCGTGATCGAGATGGCTCAGCAGATCCTGGGCGCCGACTGGCTGCCGCAGTACGTGTCCGCTGCCAATGCCGGCGGCATCGAGCGCGTGCTGGTCTGATTTCGTCGTCAACTTTGTTGTGGAGCATGTCATGTCGATTGTTCGTCGAGCCCTGATGGTCAACACCCTGCGCGGCTTGGTGGCCGCCGCAGCCCTCACGGCCGCCGGCCTGGTCGGGGCGCAGACTGCCAAACCCATCCGTCTGTTGGTGGGTTTTCCGGCCGGCGGGGGTACCGATGTGATCGCCCGTACCCTGGCCGACAGGCTCAAGGACGAGCTCGGTGTACCGGTGGTGGTGGACAACCGCCCCGGTGCGGGGGGGCAGGTCGCGGCACAGGCCCTCAAGGCCTCGGCCCCGGACGGCAGCACCTATTTCCTGAGCCATGACCACACCATCTCCATCCTGCCGCTGGTGGTGAAGAACCCCGGCTTCGACCCGGCGCACGATTTCGTGGCTGTGGGCGGCTTGGCCACTTTTGTGAATGCCTTTGCGGTGTCGAGCGGCACGCCAGCCAAGTCGTTCAAGGACTACGTGGCGGCGGTGCATGCGGCGGGCGGCAAGGGCAACGTCGGGGTGCCGGCACCGGCCTCGGTGCCGGAATTCCTGGTCAAGGTGATTGGCGAGAAGAACAAGCTGGACCTGGTCTCGGTGCCCTACCGTGGCAGTGCGCCCATGTTGGCCGACATGCTGGGCAATCAGATCGGTGCGGGCGTTGCCTCAGTGCCAGATTTCATCGAGAACCACCGTGCCGGCAAGCTGCGCGTGGTGGCCGTGCTGGGTGACAAGCGTCAGGCGGCCCTGCCGGATGTGCCCAGCTTTGCTGAGCTGGGCTTGGCCGGCTTTGAGGATGTGCCCTACTACGGCATCTTCGCTGTCGCTGGCACGCCCAAGGCCTCGCTGGACCAGTTTTCTGCCGCACTCGCCAAGGTGCTGGCCCAGGCGGATGTGCATGAGCGCCTGACGGCCATGGGCCTGAGCGTGGGCTACTCGACCGGGGCTCAACTGGCTGCCCGCGAGCGCAGTTATGCCCAGACCTGGGCGCGCATCATCAAATCCAGCGGGTTCCAGCCTCAGTGAGTGGGTTGACTTGAGGGGCCGCCTTGACGCGGGTCAGGTTCGAGGAGGCCTGGCCTGGCCGATTTGCCCCTTCTTGTCGCAGGCTTCCTGCGGGTGGTGGGACAATGCGGGCTGTGCCGCTCCAGGCGGTTTCACCCTCAAGCAAGGCAGGTAGGTATTCATGGCAGGACTCACGGCTGGCGCCCCAACCCCCACGGCGCTCACGGTGCACGGGCAGTCGCGCGTGCTGGAGGTGGCATTTTCGGACGGTGCCGTGTTTCGCCTGCCTTTTGAATTGATGCGCGTCTATTCGCCCTCGGCCGAAGTGCAGGGCCATGGGCCCGGGCAGGAAACCCTGCAGACCGGCAAACGCGATGTGGGCCTGCTGGGCCTGGAGCCGGTGGGCAACTACGCCGTCAAGCCCTTGTTCACCGATGGTCACGAGAGCGGCATCTTCACTTGGGATTACCTGTATTCGCTGGGCAACCGCCAGGCCGAACTCTGGGCCGAGTACGAGGCCCGCCTGCAAGCCGCTGGCCGCGGCCGCGATGACCCGATGCCCGTCAAGGGCGGTCATGGCTGTTCCAGTCACTGAACCCCTCCGCCCGGACCGGGCCACCCCTGCCGCAAGCGGGGTTGTCGCCGAGGCCCGAGGCACTAACGTATAGCATTCAGCCATGAGCACGACACATTTCGGTTTTCAGTCGGTGGACGAGCAGGAGAAGGCTCGCAAGGTCCGTGGGGTCTTCGACTCGGTCGCGTCACGCTACGACATCATGAACGACCTGATGTCCCTGGGCCTGCACCGGGCCTGGAAGGCCTACACCGTCATGGTGGCCAACCTGCACGAAGGCGATCAGGTGCTCGACATCGCAGGGGGCACCGGTGATCTGGCCATGGCCTTCTCCAAGAAGGTCGGCCGCAGCGGCCGCGTGGTGCACACCGACATCAACGAGGCCATGCTGCGCACCGGCCGCAATCGTCTGCTGGACGCGGGCGTGGTGCTGCCCACCCTGGTATGCGACGCCGAGAAGCTGCCTTTCCCCGACAACCATTTCGATGTGGTCAGCGTGGCCTTCGGTTTGCGCAACATGACCCACAAGGACCAGGCCCTGGCCGAGATGAACCGCGTGCTCAAGCCGCGTGGCAAGTTGCTGGTGCTGGAGTTCTCCAAGGTGGCGGCGCCGTTGGCCAAGCCCTACGACTGGTATTCCTTCAAGATCCTGCCCCGCCTGGGGCAGATGGTGGCCGGCGATGCCGACAGCTACCGCTACCTGGCCGAATCGATCCGCATGCACCCTGGGCAGGAAGAGCTCAAGGCCCTCATGAAGCAGGTTGGCTTTGGTCATGTGGACTACCACAACCTCACCGGCGGGGTGGTGGCCCTGCACGTCGGCATCAAGTGCTGAGGGCGCGCGCCCGAACCGAATGAACGGGGCTTGCCCCACTGTACGAGAAGATGGAGATGACATGAAGAAGCTTTGGTCTGTGGTGCTGGCGCTGGCGCTGGTGATGGCTGGCCAGGAGGCCGAGGCGGCACGCAGGCTGGGGGGCGGCCAATCGATCGGGCGTCAATCCTCGAACGTGACCCAGCGCGCGGCAGCATCGCCTGCACCGGCAACCCCCGCTTCGCCCTCTGTGGCACCCGCCGGCGCCCCTTCTTCGGTTGCGAAACCAGCACAGGCACCCGCCCCGGCTGCGGCGCAGGCGCCGCGTCGCCCGTGGGGGGCCATGCTCGGTGGTCTGGCGGCCGGCCTGGGTCTGGCCTGGCTGGCGCACTCGCTTGGTTTTGGTGAAGCCTTTGGTCAGATCCTCATGGTGGCCCTGCTGGCCATGGTGGCCATGGGCGTGATCGGCTGGATCATGCGCAGCCGCCGTGGCGCGGCATCAGTCTCCGGTCCTTACGCCTTCCAGGGGGCGGGCTCACCCGCGGCGGCGCCTGCCCTGCGTCAGTACAGCCCCGATCACGTCGGCAACGACGCCTCTGCCCGGCCCTGGGAGCGTCAGAGCCAGTTCGGCGCTGAGGCTGCGGGCCGCCAATCCGGCGGCGCCTTGATCGGCACTTCGCTGGGGGGCAATCAAAGCTGGGGCATTCCGACCGGTTTTGATACCGAAGGGTTCTTGGGCGCCGCCAAACGCAACTTTGTGTCACTGCAGGCGGCCTGGGACCGTTCCGACATCCCGACCCTGCGCGCCATGATGACCGATGGCATGCTCGACGAGATCCGTGTGCAGCTCAACGAGCGTGAGGCCCATCGCCCGGGGCAGCAGAACAAGACCGACGTGGTCATGATCGAGGCGCAATTGCTGGGCATCGAGGATCTGGGCGAGGGCTACATGGCCAGCGTCGAGTTCTCCGGCATGATCCGCGAGGAACCCTCGGCCGGCCCGAATCCTTTCCGCGAAGTCTGGAACATGACCAAGCCCAAGGATGGCAGTGCAGGCTGGCTGGTGGCTGGCGTGCAGGCTCTGCAGTGAGCCTGAGCCCGCTTTGAGGCTGCCGCCTGCCCAGGCCCGTGCAGGGTCATCGGGCTGGCGACCTACTTTCGGGGAATAATCGCCGGCTATGGCCCAAGCAACCCCTTTCTCCCTGATCGATCAACTGTTTGACCGTGTCACCAGCACATTTCAGCCCCCTGCCTGGCTGGTGAGCGAGTTGCAGCACCGTGGTGTGCTGCTCATCAACCACGTGCTGATGCAAGAACCCGAGGCCATGGCCCGGCTGGCTCGCCAGAAGGGCCGCGTGGCCAGCGTGCAGTGGCGGCTGTTCGACATCAAGCTGCTCATCACCCCGGCGGGGCTGATCGACCTGGCCGAGCCGGGGGCAGCCTCTGATCTGCATCTGGCCGTCACCGAGAGTTCGCCTGCGTCCCTGGTGCAGGCGGTTGTGGCGGGTGAAAAGCCGCCGGTGCGCATCGAAGGCGATGTGCAATTTGCGGCTGAAATCAACTGGATCGTCGATCACGTGCGCTGGGATCTGGAAGAAGACCTGGCCCGTGTGGTGGGCGATGGTCCGGCCCACGCAGCCGTGCAGGCTGTGAAAAACCTGGCCCGCGGCCTCAAGGACTTCGTCACCCGCTTCCCCGCCACCTCCATCGTGCGTGACAAGGACGGGCTATGAGCCGTCTGTTGCGGGGGTGCTACATCCTCTGGGTGGTGCTGCGCTATGGCCTCGATGAGATGGCGCTGACCCATTTCGGGCGGCCCTGGATGATTCGGCTGGCACGCATCATCACCGTTGGCCGCTCGCTCGACGCACCGCGTGGCCAACGCCTGCGCGAGGCGTTGGAGCAACTGGGTCCGATCTTCGTGAAGTTCGGCCAGGTGCTTTCCACCCGGCGCGACCTCTTGCCACCCGACATTGCCGAAGAACTGGCCCATCTGCAGGACCGGGTGCCTCCGTTCAGCTCCGACGTTGCTGTTGCCACCATCGAGCGCGCCTTCCGTCGCCCGGTGGATCAGGTGTTTCAGTCCTTTGACCGTGAGCCCGTGGCCAGTGCCTCGATCGCCCAGGTGCATTTCGGTCTGGTCCGGACGGCCAACGGTCAAGAGCGCGAGGTGGCGATCAAGGTGTTGCGTCCGGGCATGCTGCCTGTGATCGACAAGGATTTGGCGCTGATGCGCATGATGGCCGGTTGGGTCGAAGGCCTCAGCTCGGACGGCAAGCGCCTCAAGCCGCGCGAAGTGGTGGCCGAGTTCGACAAGTACCTGCACGATGAGCTGGATCTGGTGCGCGAGGCCTCCAATGCCGCCCAATTGCGGCGCAACATGACCGGGCTGGATCTGGTGCTGATCCCCGAAGTGTTCTGGGACTTCTGTCACCCCGAGGTGATGGTCATGGAGCGCATGAAGGGCGTGCCCATCAGCCAGCTTGAACGCCTGCGCGAGGCTGGGGTCAACATTCCCCAACTGGCGCGCGATGGCGTCACCATCTTCTTTACCCAGGTGTTCCGTGATGGCTTCTTCCATGCCGACATGCACCCGGGCAACATCCAGGTCAGCCTGGCGCCTGGCACGTTCGGGCGCTACATTTCGCTGGACTTCGGCATCGTCGGCACTCTGACCGAGTACGACAAGGAGTACCTGGCGCAGAACTTCACGGCGTTTTTCCGGCGCGACTACAAGCGGGTGGCCGAGTTGCACATCGAAAGCGGCTGGGTGCCTCCGGAAACCCGGGTGGATGAATTGGAGGCCGCCATCCGCAGTGTGTGCGAGCCCTACTTCGACCGGCCGCTCAAGGAAATTTCGCTGGGCATGGTGCTGATGCGCCTGTTCCAGACCTCACGTCGATTCCAGGTCGAGATCCAGCCCCAGTTGGTGCTGTTGCAGAAGACCCTGCTCAACATCGAGGGCCTGGGGCGACAACTGGACCCCGAACTGGACCTCTGGAGCACTGCCAAGCCCTTCCTGGAGAAGTGGATGCTCGATCAGGTGGGCCCGCAGCGCCTGTTCAAGCAGTTGCGCGACGAGTTTCCGCGCTACGCCAAGCTGTTGCCTGAGCTGCCGCGCTTGCTGGCCGGCTACCTGGAGCAAGGGCCGGCCGGTCACAAAAAGGAACTGGCGCTGTTGCTGGCCGAGCAGCGGCGCACCAACCGCCTGCTGCAGTCCATTGTTTACGGTGGCATGGGATTTGTATTGGGCCTGCTGGTGTTGCAACTGGTGATCAGGATCCGCCTGTTCTGACGCCAGGCCCGATTTCGGGATAATCCGCCGTCTTCCTGGAGGTTTCCGTGCTGCTGACCCTGGTCATCATCTACTTGCTCGTCACGATTGCCATCGGCCTGTGGGCGGCCAAACGGGTGAAAAACACCGCCGATTTCGCGATCGCGGGGCGCCATCTGCCCCTGTTCATGATCGTCACCACCACGTTTGCGACCTGGTTCGGGTCCGAGACGGTGATGGGCATTCCGGCCACCTTCATCAAGGAGGGCTTGCATGGCGTGGTCGAAGACCCGTTTGGCGCCGGGTTCTGCCTGATCCTGGTGGGGTTGTTCTTCTCGGCGCGGCTGTACAAGATGTCGCTGCTCACCATCAGCGACTATTACCGCGAACGGTATGGCCGGGTGGTCGAGATCCTTTGCTCGCTGATCATCCTTCTCAGCTACCTGGGCTGGGTGGCGGCCCAGGTCACGGCCCTGGGGCTGGTCTTCAATGTGTTGTCCGAAGGCGCCATCTCGCAACCGGTCGGCATGTTGATCGGCACGGCCTCCATCCTGGCCTATACCCTGTTCGGTGGCATGTGGTCGGTGGCGGTGACGGATTTCATCCAGATGATCATCCTGGTCTGCGGGTTGCTGATCCTCGCCGTGTTTGCCGGACAGCAGGCGGGTGGGGTGGACAAGGTGCTGGCCTACGCCCAGGAAAAGGACCTGTTCGCCTTCTGGCCGCCCATGCAGTTCAAGGACATCCTGTTTTTCATCGGTGCCGGCATGACCATGATGCTGGGCTCGATCCCGCAGCAGGACGTGTTCCAGCGGGTGATGTCGGCCAAGGACGAGCGGGCTGCCACCCGGGGCCCGGTGATCGGTGGCATCTGCTACATCTTGTTTGCCTTCGTGCCCATGTTCCTGGTCACCAGCGCCTTGATCATCATGCCCGAGACCACGGGGCAACTGTTGTCCACCGGCCGCAAGGTGGACAGCCAGATGATTTTGCCCACCCTGGTGCGCACGCACATGCCTTTTGTGATGCAGGTGCTGTTTTTTGGTGCCTTGCTGTCGGCGATCAAAAGCACTGCCTCGGCCACTTTGCTGGCGCCCTCGGTCACTTTTGTGGAGAACATCTGGCGTCAGTTCTTTCCGCGCCAGAGTGACCGGCAGGAGCTGCGCACCATGCGCATCACCGTGCTGATCTTCAGCGTCTTTGTGTGCACCTATGCCATCCTGTCCAAGGACAAGCCCATCTATGAGATGGTGTCGGGCGCCTACCAGGTCACCTTGGTGGGGGCCATCGTGCCCTTGACGGCCGGGCTGTACTGGAAACGGGCCACCACCCAGGGGGCACTGTTCTCGATCGTGCTCGGCATTTTGTGCTGGCTGCTGTTCATCATGACCCCGGCCGGGGAAGAGGTGCCGGCCCAGTTGGCCGGCTTTGTGGCCGCGCTGGTGGGCATGCTGATTGGTTCGCTGGGGCCGCAGGCCATCCGCAACAGCCATGCTGCGCACCACGCCTTGCCGGGCCTTTGAGACCTGGGAACCCATGCACATCGACCGGGCGCCTCTTGCAGAATGACCGCCCGCCTATAATTGAGGGTTTTGGTGCGACACGTAATGTGTCGCTCTGAGAAGAGGTAGCTAGCCTCACAAAATAATTAGCAATACACACCCGCTTGACGGGTACAGAACTGGAGGCGGCTTGCTGTCCTCCAAGTGGCCTCCTTAGGGAGGTCCTTACCACGGTTGGCTGGCTCGCTGGTCCAACCTAATCCGACACCTTCTTGGAGGATGTCGAGAAATAAGACGGCTGTAATGCCGTTTGTGGCGCTCGCGCACATAGCCGACGACTTCGCCACAAGCGGAGTTCTGTCGTCCTGAATGTCCCTATGGGGCGTTCACATGTGCGCAGTGGTTCTGGGTGTTCTATCTCGGAGCGTACTGCTCTGATGTGCCTTGTCACGTCCTCCTAAAAGAGGGCCGTGACCTCGTGTGCGACCACGAGTAGCCTACGGTGGCATGCACGGCTGGTAACGGCCGTGTTTGAAGCCCACCTGACAACGCAACCCCGCGTATGCGGCGGTGTCGGCCCGTGAGGGTCGGCTCCGGATGCTGCCAGCAGAAAGGCGGCAAAGGTGCCAGGCTAGTTCCGCATGGGCAACACATGTGAATCATCGTTTGAACCTGGGTAACAATTGAATGGCCAAATCTGCTGATAGGCCATAACCAAAAGGTACGCTGCCGGCATCACTTGTCGAAACTAAGTGATCGTCGCCACCAGTGCAGCCCCAGGAGAGATGAGCCCTACCCGGATAGACGACCATACGCGCAAGCGGCGGGTCGTCGGTATGTCAGGGAACGTGGTAAGCCCCACCATCCGCCACAGCATGTTCAATGATGTGGCAGGGAAGCCGTAAGGTGACCTGTTGGGTGAGGGGGTATGGGATCGTGGAAAAAGCGAATGGCCGTTAGTAATAGATGGCATAGGGGTTCAAGCTTTGCCCCAGCGTGAAAACGCGCAGACTTCCACGTGGTGCAACCGTCGCTAGACGGCTGCTTATGTTCATTCGACCCCAATGGGATTCGCGGATCCCTTTGGGGTGAAGCGCGTCCTCTGCAAGGTTAACTTCCGGAGGAAAGCATGAGAAAGACCATTGATCTCAATGGTTCTGCGTCCTCACGCGAACCGCAGGATTGGCATTCCATTGATTGGAGGCTAGTTGAGCGATTTGTGCGAACGACGCAGCAAAAACTAGCGAAGGCTTCGCTAGATCAGGATTGGCGCAGGGTTAAGTCCTTGCAACGATCCTTAATACACTCGTTCTCCGCCAGGGCACTGGCTGTGCGACGAGTTACCGAAAACCAAGGCAAGCGAACAGCGGGTGTTGATCGCCAGCTTTGGGACACTCCGATCCAGAAATGGGTGGCGATTGGTCGGTTAAAACAGCAACGAGGTTATAGACCTCTGCCTCTGAGGCGGGTCTTCATCCCCAAGTCGAATGGAAAGGATCGTCCTTTGGGCATCCCGGCGATGTTCGACCGGGCGATGCAAGCACTTCACTTGCTCGGCCTCGAACCCGTGGCGGAATCCACGAGCGACCCCAACAGCTACGGCTTTAGGCGGAATCGCTCCACGGCGGACGCTATGGCGCAGATTTTCGTTTCCACCGCTCAGAGGGCCTCGGCTCATTGGGTGTTGGAGGCGGATATCAAAGGCTGTTTTGACCATATCAACCACGATTGGCTGATCCGACATGTTCCCATGAACACAAGGATTCTGCGCAAGTGGCTGAAAGCCGGGGTGATCCACCAGGGTCACCTATCTCCAACTATTGAAGGAACGCCGCAAGGCGGGATCATCTCGCCTACTTTGGCGAATATGACGTTAAACGGGCTGGAATCTTCTCTAATGGCGCATCTCGATGCGAAATACGGGAAGAGAAAAGTCAAGGAACTGAAAGTTCATGTGGTCCGGTACGCCGACGATTTCGTTGTGACTGGTAACTCCAGGGAGTTGCTGGATACCGAAATCAGGCCTTGGATAGAAACATTCCTTGCACAACGAGGTCTGCAGCTATCACTGGAAAAGACGCGAGTCGTACATTTGGATGACGGTTTCGATTTCCTGGGTTGGAACTTCCGCAAGTATCAGGGGAAGTTGCTAATCAAACCGAGCAAGAAAAACGTTCAAACGTTCTACCGCAAGGTGCAGGAAATCGTGAAGACGCATATATCGGTGAGCCAAGAGAGTCTCATTGCAAAACTGAATCCAATCCTCAAGGGTTGGGCTCAGTACCACCATCCGGTGGTGGCGAAAGAGACATTCAGTCGGATGGATAGTCTGATCTACTGGCGGCTTCTCCGCTGGGCGAGAAGGCGACATCCGAGGAAGTCCCGACCATGGTGCAAAGGCCGCTACTGGCAGAGCACCGGGGGAAGGACTGTGTTTGCTGCAACGATCAAAACGGCAGATGGTCCACTCACGAAAAAGCTGACAAGGCTCTCGGATACAGAGATCGTGAGACACCAAAAGATCAAAGGGGAATACAACCCTTTTGATCCAAAGTGGGAGGCCTACGGTGAAGACTTGAGGACCAAGCGTATGTTGAAAAACATGCACTATCGGTCTGAGACGTTCGAACTGTATGTCTCACAAACGGGGCGTTGCGCGCTTTGCGAGCAGCCCCTGGACTACGAGGGCGGATGGCACGACCACCACATTGTTCGCAAGGTGGATGGTGGTCCGGATGTTCTCTCTAACCGGGTGCTTCTGCACCCGGTCTGCCACATCAGACTGCATGCCTTGGGTCTGACGGTAGCGAAACCGGCCCGTGACGGGCTTAGAGCGCAGACTGTCAAGACGTCTTCGAGTTAAAATCGAAGGTTGTTCGACCAGTTTGCCTATGTTGTGCTTGAGCCGGATGCGATGAAAGTCGCACGTCCGGTTCTTAGGGGGGGATGATCCAGCAATGGATTGTCCCTACCCTCCCAACCCCCTTCCAAGCTCAGAAAGCCATGCCAATCTACGCCTACAAATGCGAGTCCTGCGGGCACAGCAAAGACGTCTTGCAAAAAATCTCCGACGCTCCGCTGACGGAATGCCCCGCCTGCCATGCTTCGGCCTTCCGCAAACAGATCACGGCGGCCGGTTTCCAGCTCAAGGGCTCGGGCTGGTATGTGACTGATTTCAGGGGTGGCAACAGCGGCGGAAACGGTGCCAGCCCAGGCACCAGTGCTCCAGCAGCAGCCCCGGCCTCGGGCGCTGAAGCGGGTACTTCCAGCGCGCCGGCCGAGTCATCGTCTGCCAGCACGGCCAAGTCTGACGCTGCCCCCACCGCCTCGGGTGGTTCGTGCGGCGGCGGTTGCGCCTGTCACTGATGGCCTCCCCCATGGCTGCCATGCGCAAATGGTTGTTCGCGGGTCTGTTGGTCATCGTGCCGGTGGCCATCACCATCTGGGTGCTCGACTGGATCATCGGCACCCTGGATCAGACCCTGCTCATCCTGCCCCAGAAATGGCGGCCAGATGAGTTGCTGGGCTTCCACATCCCGGGCTTCGGGGTGGTGCTCACGCTGCTCATCCTGTTGGTGGTGGGCGCCGTTGCCAGCAACTTTCTGGGCCGCAAGCTCGTCAAGCTGGGCGACGCCATCGTGCACCGCATCCCGGTGGTACGTTCGATCTATTCCAGCGTCAAGCAGGTCTCGGACACGCTGTTTTCGGAAAGCGGCAATGCATTCCGCAAGGCCGTTCTGATCCAGTGGCCGCGTGACGGCGTCTGGACCGTGGCGTTCGTCACGGGTACGCCTGGCGGTGATGTGCTCACCTACCTCAAGGACGACTTCCTCAGCGTTTATGTGCCCACCACGCCGAACCCCACGGGGGGGTATTTCGTCATGTTGCGGCGCAGTGACTGCATCGAACTCGACATGAGCGTGGACGAGGCGCTCAAGTACATCGTTTCCATGGGCGTGGTCGCTCCTGCGGGCCCGGCCATCCTCTCTCAATCTTCTCAGTAATGCGCCTGCTGGCGCTGGATGTTTCTTATGGCTATGCGTTCACACTATTGCGGTCTCGTGACCGAAGCCCTGCTGGGCCAAACCGTTACCTTGTCGGGCTGGGTCAATCGTCGTCGTGACCACGGTGGTGTGATCTTCATCGACCTGCGTGACCGCGAAGGGTATGTGCAGGTGGTCTGCGACCCGGACCGTGCCGAGATGTTCAAGGTTGCCGAAGAAGTGCGCAATGAGTTCTGCGTGCAGGTCAAGGGTGTGGTGCGTGCCCGCCCGGATGGCACGACCAACGACAAGCTCAAGAGCGGCCAGATCGAAGTGCTGTGCCATGAGCTCAAGGTGCTCAACCCCTCGGTCACGCCTCCCTTCCAGATCGATGAGGACAACCTCAGCGAGACCACTCGCCTGACCCACCGCGTGCTGGACCTGCGCCGCCCGTACATGCAGAACAACCTGATGCTGCGCTACCGCGTGGCCATGGAAGTGCGCAAGTTCCTGGATGCCAATGGCTTCATCGACATCGAAACGCCGATGCTGACCAAGTCCACGCCCGAAGGCGCGCGTGACTATCTGGTGCCCAGCCGTGTGCATGACGGCCAGTTCTTTGCGCTGCCCCAGTCGCCCCAGCTGTTCAAGCAGTTGCTGATGGTGGCGGGCTTTGACCGCTACTACCAGATCACCAAGTGCTTCCGTGACGAAGACCTGCGCGCTGACCGCCAGCCCGAATTCACGCAGATCGATATCGAAACATCGTTCATGGAAGAGCAGGACATCCGTGACATGTTCCAGGGCATGATCAAGACCGTGTTCCAGAACACCCTGGGTGTGGACCTGGGCGAGTTCCCGGTCATGACCTACCAGGATGCGGCCTTCCGTTTCGGCTCTGACAAGCCCGATCTGCGCGTCAAGCTCGAATTCACCGAGCTGACTGACGTGATGGCCGATGTCGATTTCAAGGTGTTCTCCACCCCCGCCACCACCAAGGGTGGCCGTGTGGTGGCCCTGCGTGTGCCGGGCGGTGCCAAGGAAGGTACCGGCCTGTCGCGCGGTGAGATCGACAGCTACACCGAGTTCGTCAAGATCTATGGCGCCAAGGGCCTGGCCTGGATCAAGGTCAACGACCTGAGCAAGGGCCGTGACGGCCTGCAAAGCCCCATCGTCAAGAACCTGCACGACAAGGCCATCGCCGAGATCCTGGCACGCACCGGCGCTCAGGACGGTGACCTGCTGTTCTTCGGGGCCGACAAGGAAAAGATCGTCAACGACTCCATCGGTGCCCTGCGCATCAAGATCGGTCACAGCGAGTTTGGCAAGAAGAATGGCCTGTTCGAGAGCCGCTGGGCCCCGCTGTGGGTGGTCGACTTCCCGATGTTCGAGTTCGACGAAGACGGTCAGCGCTGGAATGCGGTGCACCACCCCTTCACCGCTCCCAAGGACGGTCATGAGGACTGGATGGTCACGGCGCCCGAGAAGTGCATCTCCAAGGGCTACGACATGGTGCTCAATGGCTGGGAAATGGGTGGCGGCTCGGTCCGTATCCACCGCGCCGATGTGCAGCAGAAGGTGTTCGATGCCCTGAAGATCAGCCCTGAGGAAGCTCAGCAGAAGTTCGGCTTCCTGCTCGACGCGCTGCAATACGGTGCGCCCCCGCACGGTGGCCTGGCCTTCGGCCTGGACCGCATCGTGACGCTGATGACGGGGGCCGAGTCGATCCGCGACGTGATTGCCTTCCCCAAGACCCAGCGTGCCCAGTGCCTGTTGACCCAGGCCCCGAGCCCGGTGGACGAAAAGCAGTTGCGCGAACTGCACATCCGCCTGCGCAACACCACGCCCGCCGCCTGAGTCCGGCAGATCACCTGAGCGGCCCCGAGCGGCCTGCCAGGACCACAGCGGCCACGGCGCAAGCCCTGGCCGCTTTTTTATTGCCTCGGAGATCGCCATGCCTGAGCCGCGCGCCTACAAGATTCCCGAATCGGTGCTGGTCCTGATCCATACGCCCGACCGGCAGGTGTTGCTGATCCGGCGCACCGATGCCGGCGAGCACTGGCAATCCGTCACCGGCAGCAAGGACCACACGGGCGAAAGCTGGGTCGACACTGCCGTGCGCGAGGTGATGGAGGAAACCGGGATTGATGCGCTGGCCCCAGGGCATCGGTTATGGGACTGGGGCCTGGAGAATGTCTACGACATCTGGCCTGAATGGCAGCATCGCTATGCCCCTGGGGTGCTGCGCAATCGCGAACGCGTGTTGGGGCTGACCGTGCCCACCCCCTTGTCGGTGCGCCTGAGCCCTCGTGAGCACACGGCCAGCCAGTGGCTGCCCTGGTTGGAGGCGGCGGATCGGTGTTTCTCCCCGTCGAATGCCGAGGCCTGTCTGATGTTGCCCCGGTTTCTGGTGTGACTTCAGCCCGGGCCTCAGCGCCCTGGGCGCAGACGCAGCGCGTCCAAGCCCTGCGCCAGGGGCTCTGATTTCGATTCGGCTTGAGGCTTGGGTGGCGCCTCTGCTGGCGCTTGGGCGGCTTGCAGGCTCTCGGCCGCCTGGGCTTTGGCTTCAGCACGTTTGCGCAGGCGCAGTGTCACTCCGCCGGGTTGGCGTTCGCTGTCCTGACCCAGCACGGCCCGAGCCGGGGTGGTGCCGCAGCGGCTTCGCAAGGTGTCGATCTGTTGTTGCAGCGGCTCGGCCTGGGTAATGCGGGCCTGGTGGCGCAACAGCACCTGCTGCGACATGTCGAGCAGCTTGACGTTCAGGGTGGCTTCGCTGTGTTGCAGCAGGCTGCGCACTGCACCGGCCGGATCGCCCGACAGGCTCAGGCCCATGGCACGTTCTGCGGTGCCGTTGATTTCTTGCAGGCACGCGCGGATGGTGTCCGCATAGGGTGTGTGCAGGTGGCAGGCGTTGGCCATCAATTCGCTCAGGCCCCGGGTGTTGGCGTAGCGCATGCCCAGTTGCTTGATCCAGCCACTGCCCTCGGGCAGGTCGATCGATGTGTTGGCCAGGACCGACAGCAGGCCTGCCAGGTTGCAGGACGCTTCGAAGTCAAAGTCGACGGCGCTCAATTGCGCGGCCATGTTGCGCACCATCTCGACTGCGCGCGCAAACTGCCTTTGCAGGATCTGCTGCAGCGCACCCGTCACTTCGACGAAGCGGCGTACGCGGGGGCTGTCAGGGTGCCGCTCCAGGATGCGGGCGCAGTCGGCCATGCAGCGTTCCATGCCCTTGCGGTCGTTGTCCGCAAAATACGCAAAGGCCAGCAACACGATCGATTGAAAGTCAAACAGCTTCGAATCAATGCCCAGGATGGTGGCCCGGGCCAGGGCCTTGGTGGCGGTGACACGGTCGCCCATGTAGAACGCCATCATGCCGAACTTCTGCTGCCGCCCGACCGAGTCAGGTGTCAGCGTGCTGGCGGTTCGGTAGGTCTCCAGGGCCTCGGCAAAATTGCCCACCTCGACCTGGGCGCGTCCGAGCACGTCGTAGGCATCGGTGTAGCTCGCGTCTTCACCGATCAGGCCCATCAAGGTGGTGATGGCCCGGGTGGCCTGGCCTGACTCGACCTGGGCTCGGGCCACGCCCAGCTTGGCCCAGGGCAGGGCACGGGCGGCAATCACCGCCTCGAACAGGGTGCGGGCCTCGTCGTGGCGCCCCAGGCGCAGCAGCAATTCGGTACCGATGCGGGCCGCGTACAGCCAGTAGGGCTGCTGGGTCTCGAAGCGCTGCACGCACAGGCTGGCGGCCAGTTCAAAGTTCTCGTCTTCAATCGCATTGAAGATCGGCATCAGGTGCACCTTGCGCAGTCGGGCCAAACTGAGCCGGTCGAACAGTGCCACGGGGGTGAAGGGCTTGAGCAGGTAGCCGTCGAGGGCGGATTCTGCAGCTTCGGCCACCGACGCGTACGAGGCCTCGGCCGTCACCATGAAGAACACCGTCGAGAACGGCAGCAGGTGGGCTCGGCGCAGGTCATCGAGCAGGGTCTGGCCCGACTCGTTGGTGTCATCAAAATACTGTTCACACAGCACAAAATCGAACACCGTGTGTTCCAGCCGGTTGCGGGCATCCCGCACGCGGCTGCACTGCACCACCTTGCCCACCCCGTAGTCACGCAACTGGCCAGCCAGAATGCTGCGCGAGGTGGCATTGCTGTCGATGACCAGTGCCAGGCAGTCGCCGATGTCGCGTTGTGGGGCTGTTGCCATGTTGTGTTGTGCAATGGAAAGTGGCTACAAGCCAGATATTCTCCAGGCTCAGTGTAAAGCGGGCGACAGATCCGAAAATCAGAAAAATCACCTAGGGTGTGTCGGATTCCGGTCATATTCGCGGCCAGACGGATGGTCCACAATCCCCGGATGGACAAAGATGGCGTTTTCCGGGTAGCCACCTGGAACATTCACAAAGGTGTGCGAGGCGTGGGGCCGACGCGCAGGCTTGAGATTCATGACATCGGTCATGGTGTGGAGCAACTGGACGCCGATGTGGTCTGCCTGCAAGAGGTGCGCAAGGTGCATCGGCGCGAGCAGAGCCACTTTGCGCGTTGGCCTGCCATGCCGCAGGCCGATTACCTGGCCCCTGAGGGGTACGAGGCGGTGTACCGCACCAACGCGATTACCCGCCATGGCGAACATGGCAATGCCCTGCTCACCCGCTGGCCCGTGGTGAACCATCAGCATGAGGACATGTCTGACCACCGTTTCGAGCAGCGTGGCCTGCTGCATGTGGAGATCCAGGTGGCCGATCGGCTGTTGCACGTGATCGTGGTGCACCTGGGCCTGATCCCAGGCAGCCGGGTGCGCCAGGTTGACCAGCTGCGCCGCTTCATTGCCCGTGAGGTGCGGGTCAGCGAGCCCCTGATCGTGGCGGGCGACTTCAATGAGTTTGGTGGCTCGCTGAGCAGGACATTGCGCCACGATGGCCTGATCGAGTTCGAGGCCTCGCGCCACCCCACCTTTCCATCGCGCCTGCCCCTGGCCCAACTGGACCACATCTACGCCCGAGGCCTGGCCCCGATCAGCGCCCAGGTGCCACACGGGCGGGCCTGGGCACGCATGTCCGACCATCTGCCCCTGATCACCGAGTTCCGGTTCTAGACATGCCTCGGGCCCATGGTTTGAGTTACCGCGCCGGCCATGAGGTGCAATTGCTGCAAGGCAGCACCGAGTTTTTTCCGGCGCTGATCTCAGGCATGGACGCCAGTCGCCACAGCATTTGGCTGGAGACCTACATCTTCGATTTCACGGGCAGTGCACAAGGCGTTGCCCAGGCCCTGGAGCGGGCGGCACAGCGTGGCGTGGCGGTGCGTGTGGTGGTGGACGGTGTGGGCACCGATGCCATGCCCGCGCTGTGGCTGCAGCGCTGGCAGGCTGCGGGCGTGCAGTGGCGCGTCTTTTCCCCCCTGGGACCGGGCGGCCTGTTGATCCCCAACCGCTGGCGCCGCCTGCACCGCAAGCTGTGTGTGCTGGATGGGGAACGCCTGTTCTGCGGCGGCATCAATGTGCTGGACGACTGGTACGACCCGCACCATGGGCCGCTCAGGCAGCCGCGCTTTGACCTGGCCGTGAGCCTGTCGGGCCCGGTGGTGGCGGAGGCCGTGGACACCATGTCCCGGTTGTGGTGGCGGCTGGAGGCCGCCCGGGCAATCCGGTCGCGGCGGCTGCCGCATGCACTGGAGGCCTGGCGTCAGGGTTTGCCGGCACCCGCCCCGGGCGCGCTGCGCAGCGCGCCACAGGGCCTGCGCGCGGCCCTGGTGCTGCGTGACAACCTGCGCCATCGCGCGCGCATCGAAAAGGCGTACCTGCGCGCCATCGGGTCGGCGCGCGAAGAGGTGTTGATTGCAAATGCGTACTTTCTGCCGGGGCGAAAGTTGCGCCGTGCCCTGGTGAT
Source organism: Curvibacter sp. EU05-FHT14A10 (assembly GCF_058791075.1). Taxonomy (NCBI): domain Bacteria; kingdom Pseudomonadati; phylum Pseudomonadota; class Betaproteobacteria; order Burkholderiales; family Comamonadaceae; genus Curvibacter; species Curvibacter sp. EU05-FHT14A10. The sequence continues at coordinate 195,172 of NZ_JBYTDE010000005.1, read as the reverse complement.
GGCCGCGCAGCGTGGCGTGCGGGTGCAGCTGCTGCTGCAAGGGCGCTATGAGAGTTTCATGCAACACCATGCGGCGCGCCCGGTGTACGGTCCCCTGCTGGCCGCGGGCGTGGAGATCCACGAGTACGAACCCAGCTTTCTGCATGCCAAGGTGGCGGTGGTGGATGGCAGCTGGAGCACGGTCGGCTCGTCCAATCTCGACCCCTTGAGCCTGTTGCTGGCGCGCGAAGCCAATGTGGTCATTGATGACCGCGAGTTTGCGGCCGGCTTGCGCCGGTCCTTGCAGGCCGCCATGCGGCAGGCTGGGCGCCTGGTCCAGCCTGAGTTACTGGCCCAGCGCCCCTGGCATTTGCGGGTGCTGGACCGGCTGGCCTTTGGTTTGATGCGGCTGGCCTTGTGGCTGACGGGCTACCGCTACTGAGCCCAGGCCCGTTCAACAGGGCTTCAGTGCTATTCATTGTGTAGCTTGAAACCCTTGCGCTGCAGTGGCTATCAGCCCATAAACCCCAAAATTCAATCGCTGTTACCATCCTTGGCTGTTTGGACAGAGTACAAGCCGCAATGAACCCAATCAACCCGGACGAGGGCACCCCCGTCTCGCTGAAAATCCGTGAGCGACTGGCCGCAGCGCGCAAGCGTTTCAACGCCAATGACAACATCGCCGACTTCATCCAGCCCGGTGAACTTGAGAAGTTGCTCGACGAAGTCGAGCACAAGATGCAAGGCGTGCTCGACAGCCTGGTGATTGACACCGAGCGGGATCACAACACCAACAACACCGCCCGCCGGGTGGCCAAGATGTATCTGAACGAGGTGTTCAAGGGCCGCTATGTGGCGGCGCCGCCGATCACCGAGTTCCCGAACGCAGAACACCTCAATGAGCTGATGATCGTCGGCCCGATCACCGTGCGCAGCGCCTGCAGTCACCATTTCTGCCCGGTCATGGGCCGCATCTGGATCGGGGTGATGCCCAATGAGCACACCAATGTGATCGGCCTGTCCAAGTACGCCCGTCTGGTCGACTGGGTGATGGGGCGCCCTCAGATCCAGGAAGAGGCCGTGGTTCAGCTGGCCGACCTGATCCAGGAGAAGACCCAGCCCGATGGCCTGGCCATCGTGATGGAGGCCAGTCATTTCTGCATGTCCTGGCGCGGTGTGCGCGAAATGGACAGCAAAATGATCAACTCGGTGATGCGTGGCGTGTTCCTCAAAGACTCTGCGCTGCGCCGTGAATTCCTCTCCCTGATTCCTCGCAAGGACTGACCATGCTTGTTCGTCTGCTCTATGCCAGCCGCGTGGTTGACAATTCGCCAGCCGCGATCGACGCCATCCTGGCCCAGTCGCGGCAACACAACCCGGGCTGTGGCATCACGGGGGTGCTGTGTTACGGCGGCGGTATTTTTCTGCAGGCCATCGAGGGCGGCCGCTCCGCCGTCAATGAGCTGTATGGCCACATCTTGCGCGACACCCGTCACAGTCAGGTCGAGTTGCTGGTGTACGAAGAAATCTCTGAACGCCATTTTGGCGGCTGGACCATGGGCCTGGTGAACCTGTCCAAGCTCAATACCTCCATCCTGCTCAAGTACTCTGAGCGCCCCGAACTGGACCCCTATGCCGTGTCCGGCCGCGTTTCCCTGGCCCTGCTCGAAGAGTTGATGGCCACCGCCTCCATCATCGGTCGGGCCTGAGCGCGGTTGGGTGTCCCCGGCGCTCCTGGAGCGCTGGGCCGGTGTCATGAGCCTTCTGTCCTTCTCGCTGGTCATGCTGGCCGGCCTCATCCATGCCTTGTGGAACATCGCAGCCAAACGGGCTGGCGGTGACTCTCGCTTTGCCTTCTTCACCTCGTTCCTGATGATGGGGGTGTGGGCGCCGGTGGGCCTGTGGATGGGGTGGAGCGTGGTGGGCGCCTGGGGGCTCGCCGAGTGGGGCCTGGTCGTCATCAGCGGCCTGCTGCATGTGGTCTATTACGTCACGCTGCTGCGCGGCTACCAGCGGGCCGACCTCACGGTGGTGTACCCGCTGGCGCGCGGCTCCGGGCCCTTGCTGTCATCGGCCGTGGCTTTGGTGCTGCTGGGCGAGCATTTGACTGCCTCCAGCGGGCTGGGCCTGCTGGGTGTGGTGTTGGGGGTGTTTCTGGTGGCGGGCGGGCCTGGCCTGTGGCGGGCCGGCCGAGACGCCGAACACCAGGCGCGGGTGCGCCTGGGCCTGGTGTATGGCCTGCTCACCGGGGCCTTCATTGCCAGCTACACGGTGGTCGACGGCTATGCCGTGAAGGTGATGCTGATGTCGCCGGTGCTGATCGATTACATGGGCAATTTCGTGCGGGTGGCTGCGCTGGCCCCCCAGGTCTGGCGAGACCGGCCTGAGGCCGCCCGGCTGTGGCGCCTGCAGTGGCGGCATGCCCTGCTGGTGGCCACCATCAGCCCGGTTTCGTATGTATTGGTGTTGTATGCGATGCAGACAGCGCCCTTGTCGCATGTGGCGCCGGCGCGCGAGGTCTCGATGTTGTTTGCCGCACTGATCGGCGGGCATCTGCTGGGCGAGGGCGACCGGCTGGCCCGCGTCGGGGGGGCGGTTTTGATCGCGGCGGGTGTGGTGCTGCTGGGGCTGGGCTGAACATGGCGGATCCCCTGTCCCCGATGTTGCTGCTGGGCTGCGACTTCAGCAGCCGGCCGACCCGGCGCAAGCCGGTGCTGCTGGCATTGGGGCATGAGCGTGCGGGCCGGGTGGTGCTGAGCCACCTGGAACGGCTGCAGACACTGGAGGCCTACGCCGCCTGGCTGGCCGAGCCCCGCGCGTGGGTAGGGGGCTTCGACCTGCCTTTCGGGCTGCCGCGCGAGCTGGTCAGCACCCTGGGCTGGCCCACCGACTGGGCGGCCTGCATGGCGCACTACGCCAGCCTGACGCGGGAGCAGATCCGGGCCGCGTTTGCGGCCTTTTGTGATGCCCGCCCCGTGGGCGGCAAGTTTGCCCACCGCGCCACGGATGGGCCCGCCGGGTCCAGCCCGTCGATGAAATGGGTCAACCCCCCTGTGGCCTACATGATGCATGCCGGCGTGCCTCCTTTGCTGGCTGCGGGCGTGCAACTGCCTGGCTTGTGGCAGCCCGCGGCGTGCCCTGGTGCCCCGACCCGGGTGGCTCTGGAAGCCTACCCCGGCCTGCTGGCGCGCGAGCTGCTGGGCAAACGCTCGTACAAAAGCGATGACCCTGCCAAGCAGACCCCCGAGCGCCTGATCGCGCGCAAAGACCTGATCACCGCGCTGGAGCATGGGCAAACCCGCCTGGGCCTGCGCCTCAAACTGAGCCATGCCCAGCGTGATGCCCTGGTGGACGACGCCAGTGGCGACAGCCTGGATGCCGTGCTGTGCCTGCTGCAGGCGGCCTGGGCACATCGCCAGCATGCCGCCGGTGATCCGCTGTATGGCTTGCCGCCCGGCCTGGATCCACTCGAGGGCTGGATCCTCAGCGCTGCCTGGCCCGCTTGAGGCGAACTGGCACCGAACATCGACATAGGGCCGGGGCCATCGCTACACTTGGCGTATCACCGTGCTTCACCCTGCAGGCCTCAGACCGACCTGCACTGGGAGAACAACACCATGAAATCGACCCGATACTCGTCTTATCAGCCCTTGCTGAAAGTCTTGGCGCAGGCCGCCATCGCCGACCGGCCTGAAGGCTGGTCGGAGGGCGAACTGTGCCTGAGCCAGCAGGGGCCTGCCCTGGTGTGTCGGCTGCGGCGTCCCGAAGGCGGGGCAGAGCAGCCGGCGCCCGCACGGGTGCAGGCCGCGGCACAGGCCCTCGCGCAGGCGCTGGCCCACGATGGCCTGCCTTGGGTGGGATGTCGGATCGGGTTTTTTCGCAAGCCTGTGGGTTGGGGTGTGCGGGTGCGCATCACCCCCAGCCATGGTTCTCCCGAGCTGGACCTGACGCCCGACCGGCCCCCCTCTGCACCCTCCGCCAAGCCGGCCGCGCCGGGCGCTGTGACAGCGAACCCGTCGAGGCTGCCGAATCTGGATGACCCATTCGCCTTGCAGCCCCAGGCACGGGTCAGCCTGGGTGCGGTCCCACCTGAGCATCCTCGGGCCGACGCCATGCCGCTCTCACCTCGTCCTGCGCCACCTGATCCGGCCTTGCTGGCGGGGCGCCGGCATTGCCCGCATTGCCGCGAGAACAGCCTGCGCTTCGTGTTGCGCGACGCAGGCACCGACCACTACCAATGCGAACGCTGCGGCTACAAACTCGCCATGGTGGCGCCGGAGTTTGGCGACGTGGCCTATTCAGTCAAACCCCATGCCGACCAGCGCGATGGCCCGCACCCGGCGCAGGCTGAGTTGCAGCCCGATGGGCGCATCACCGGGCCCGATTACTCGATGCACCTGAGCAGCCCGGAGACCTTGATGTACCAAAGCGGCAACATGCGGGTGCCGGTTCGGGTGGTGCAGGATGTGGCGCGTGGTTTGCGCGTGCTGGAGGCCGAGCGGCTGTCCACGGTCGACACCCCCTTCGGGGTCCGCATGCTGACGCCCCGTGAGCACGAAGGCATTCTCCAACACCTGCGGCAGTCGGTTCACCTGCTGCCTGGGCGCTACCTGGTCGAGTGAGGGCATGGGTATCTTGCGCTCACCCCTTTCAGGTTGGGTCTTCTGGCGGGTCTGTCTGGTTGGCTGCCTGGTGGGCTGTCAGCTCGTCGGGCTGGCCCAGGCGGGGCCCGCTCCCTGGTATGTGTGGCGCAGCAAGCTGGATGGCAAAGAGGTTTGTGCCCAGGCTTCGCCAGGGGTGGGCTGGATTCAGCAAGGGGGGCCATTTTTGGACGCCGACTGCCGCAAGCTGCCACCCCGCCTGCTGCCGATGTGAATCAGCCTGGCGCAGCGCCAGTCTGGGCCACGACCTCCGCCAGACCCAGATCCTTGTAAAGCTGGGTGGCCATGGCGGCGAGGCGACACGATTCGGGTTGCTGGTTGCAAAGGGGCTGCAGCAGGTTCTGTGCACCCACCCACTGGCCCGATTGCCGCAACGCATCCAGGTGGATCTGGGCAAACAGGTCACGCTGCGCATGGCTGCCACCGATCTCGCTCAGGCGCGGCAGCGCCTGGCCCAGGCGCTGGGCGCTGTGCGCGTACTGGCCTTCGGCGTGGGCCAGCAGGGCTTCGGCGGCAGGCACCGCCACCTGCTGCCAGGCGGGGCGCAGGGGGCCGGTGGCTTGTTCCGCATAGCGGCGCAGGGCTTGCAGCCGCGCCTGGGCCTCGTCACCATGGCCTGCGCGGGCCAGCCCATAAAGGTATTGCAGATCCAGAAAAGGCAGCACGTGGTCAGGCCTGCGTTGCAGCAGGTGCTGGCCCAGGTCCTGCCAACGTGGGCCGACCGCCACGCCAGCCAGTTCCAGCCGGGCCAGCAGCGAGATGGCGTTGATCTGGTCCTGGCTGTAGTCCTTCACCACGCCCCAGACCTGCTCATCAAACAAGCGCAGGGTCTCCTCGGCGTGGCCGCGCTCCAGTTCGAACAAGGCCAGGTGCCACCAGTTGTGGGTCTGCATGAAGGAGTTCAGACCCACCCAGCTGACACTGGCCTCGCGCATGAAGCCACGCCCTTCCTCCAGTCGGCCCTCGGTCAGCATCACGTGGGCCAATGCGTGCTGTGCCCAGGGCTCTTTGGGGCTCAGGCGCAGGGCCGTGCGCGCAGCCGATTCGGCCTGGCGCAGCAGGTGGCATTGTTCCCAGGCAAAAGCCGCCATGCCGTGCAGGGAGGGCACATCGGCTGCGTGGGGCAGGGCGGCCAGTGCCAGGCGCAGCATGCCGGTCGACTGGCCCTGGTTGAACAGGTGGTACTGCCCCAGCTTGAGCGAGGCCAGATCGCGCGGGAACAGGCGCGCCTGCTCTTCGTGCAGGGCCACGGCGCGGGCCAGGTCACCGCGTACCCAGGCCGCCACCGCGGCAATGAAGCGCTGCTCGCGCTCGGTGGCGCCGGCCGCCTGTGCTTCGGCCCGTTCGATGAAGGGCCGGGCCTGGGTGGGTGCCTCACCGGTCTCGGCAAACATGTGCAGGGCCGCCGCATAGGCTTGCACCAGCGGGCTGCTGTCTTCGGCCGCCACCAGCACGTTGACGCACCGGGCCTCGCAGGCGATGAAGCCCTCGACAAAGTCATTCAACGGCCCCAGGCTGGCCGGGTCGTGCAGGGTGACCGGGTTGCCCAGGCTGTCGGTGGCGGGCCGCGCATCGGATGAAGCAAGGTGGGAGGTCGGCATGAGCCGATTGTGCCCGCCTCGGTGTCCGCGTGCCAGGCTCAGACTCCCGCTTGCTGATGCCGCCATTCTTGTGTGTGCCCGCCGTAGCCATAGGCCGCGGCGCGGGCATCGATCACATGGCAGTAACTGACCTCGTGCAGACGTGGCAACAACTGGCTCATGAAGGCGTGGACCTCCTTCAGAAAGCGGGCTTTTTCCGCCTTGGTATTGGTTTCGTCGGTGACGCTGATGTCCACGTAGTAGGCGTTCTGATCCAGATCAGCCAGGTTTTGCTGACCGATGAACCAGCTGTCAGTCGCAATGAATTGCACTGTGGTGGCCATCACCGCTTTCACTTTGCCGAGGTGTCGGTGGGTCAGCTCGGTGAGCGCGTGGGTCGCCTGGCGAGCCAGCACGGGATCGGGCTGACCAGACAAGTGGATGACGATATGAGGCATGGTGATCTTCTCGACTCAAGGGTTGGACAGGGGTCTATTCTGGTTTTTTGAGAAAATTCGGAAAAGCAGGAAATAATGTTTGAATCCATTTGATAAACCGTTGGATAGAAGCGATGGCCACACCTGTGTTTCCCCTGGACCAACTGCGCACTTTGGTAGCCGTGGTGGAGGCTGGCAGCGTGACTGCCGGCGCCCCGCGGGTCTTTCTGTCCCAGTCTGCGGTGAGCGAGCAGTTGCGCAAGCTGGAAGAGCTGGCGGGACACTCCCTGTTGCTGCGCTCTAAGTCCGGGGTGGTGCTGACGCCCCAAGGGCAACGCCTGATGGGCTGGGCTCGGCAACTGCTGGCGCTCAACGATGAGGCCTACAGAGATTTGAAGGGGGTGCCTCTGGCTGGACAGTTGCGGGTGGGGGTGACGGACTATTTCCGCCCGTCTGAGTTGACCCTTCTGTTGGCGCGCATGCAGGCCCGCTACCCCCGGGTGAGCCTGCAGGTGTCTGTGCTCAAGAGCGGATTGATCGAGGCGGCTTATGCCGCCGGTGAATTGGATGTGGGGCTGACCTTGCGCGTCGCGGGTGCATCGGGTGGACGGCCGGGCCAATTGCTCAAGCGTGAGCCTTTGCGATGGCTGGCGGCGTCGGGGTGGCGGCCTCCGACAGGCGAGCCGTGGCGTTTGTTGGCACTGCCAGACACCTGCTCACTGCATCAATTCACGGTGGGCATATTGCAGCGACGGCGTGTGCCTTTTGTGCTGGTTCATCAGGCCTCGGGCGTGGCAGGTCTGCAGTCGGCGCTGGCTGCAGGCCTGGGCATCGCGTGCCTGAATGAGTCAGCCCAAGGTGTTGGCATCGCGCCAGTGCCCGAACCCCATGGCCTGCCCGTCTTACCTCAGGCCGAATTCCGGGTGTTGCCGGCCCGCGCCGGGGAAAGCGCCTTCGTGACCCAGGCGCGCTCATTGCTTGTCGCCGATCTTGCCTGAACTCAACCGGGCGTCATGCTTGCGGCGGTTCTGGCCAGGGGCGTTGCGGATCGCGGATCAGCTCGAAGGCTCGGGCCACCTGCAGCACGCCCAGGTCATTGAAACGGGCACCGGCGATCTGCAGGCCGATGGGCAGGCCGGCGCGGGTGTAGCCGCAGTTGATCGACGCAGCAGGCTGCTCCGACATGTTGAAGGGCACGGTGAAGCCAATGTGCTCCAGACCATGCAGCGGGTCGTTGGTGGGCGAGGGGAGCTCGGCTGCAAACGCCGGCATGGGGGACGTGGGCGAGATCACGTAGTCGAAGGCGTTGCAGGCTTTCACACTGGCCAGCCGGGTCTGGTGGAACTGGTGACTGGCGTTGAAGACCTCGACCCCGCTCATGCCGGCGGCGCTGTCGGCCCATTGGCGGATGTAGGGCAGCACCTTGTCGGCCTGGGCGGGGGGCAGGGCCGACAGGTCGATGTGCGAGCGCATGCGCCAGTAGTGGTCCATGCCTTCGAGCATGGCCTGGGTCATGAAGGGGGCCATGGGCTCGACGTGGGCACCGGCCTGGGTCAGCAGGGCCGCGGCGCGTTCAACGGCGGCGCGCACCTCGGGCTCGACCGGCAGGCCGCAGCCGGCATCCAGCAGCAGGCCGATGCGCAGGCCACGCAAGGCGTCGACGCCGGCATCGAACTGCGACCAGGCGAGGTCCTGCCAGGGCAGGCTCATGCTGTCACGGGCATCAGGCCGCGACAGCACCTGCATCATCAGCGCCGCGTCGGCCACGCTGCGGGTCATGGGGCCGGCGGCGCGGCCGGTGTAGGGCGGGTCGATGGGAATGCGGCCCAGACTGGGCTTGAGGCCGAAGATGCCGCACCAGCCCGCGGGCAGTCGGATCGAGCCACCGATGTCGGTGCCGATGTGCAGCGGACCGTAGCCGGCCGCGGCAGCGGCCCCTGCGCCGGCACTGGAGCCACCGGGGCCCTTGCTCAGGTCCCAGGGGTTGCGCGCCAGCGCATGGAAGGTGGACAGCCCGGAGGACAACATGCCGTAGTCGGGCATGGTGGTCTTGCTGACGATCACCGCGCCGGCTTCCTTCATGCGGGCGGCAGGCGGGGCGTCGGCCGTGGCCGGGGTCAGGCTGACGGCGGCGCTGCCCAGGGGGGTGGGGTCGCCTTCGGTGGCAATGTTGTCCTTGAGGGTGGCCGGCACCCCGTCGAGCAGGCCCAGAGGCTGGCCCTTGAGCCAGCGCGCCTCAGCTGCGCGGGCCTGGGCCAGGGCGGCTTCGGGCCGGTACAGCCAGGTGGCGCACAGAGCGGGCTCCCAACGCTCGATCTGGCGGATCACGGCCTCGGTCACCTCCACCGGTGACAGGGCGCGTTGCCGGTAAGCCTCGATCAGCGTGTGGGCTTCAAGGTTGTGCAGGGGCTGGCTCGAAAGGGCGGCGGTGGACATGGTTTACCAGGAGAGAGCAGAGAGGTCGTTGACGAAGACCGGCATGTCTTTCCACAGACCCTTGAGGTTCTTGTGGCCGATCGTGATCCATTGCGGCTGGAACAGGAAGGCGTGCACCGAGTCTTCGGCCAGCAGCTTCTGCGCCTCGCCCAGCAACTTGGCCCGGTCGGCCTCACGCGGGGTGTTGTTGATTTTCTTGAACAGCTCGTTGAACTTGGGCGATTCGTAGTTCCAGTAGTAGCCTGGCTTGGCGAAGTTGCCCAGGTCGAAGGGCTCGACGTGCGAGATGATGGTCAGGTCGTAGTTCTTGTTGGTGTACACGCCGCTGAGCCACTGCGCCCATTCCACGTTCTGCGTCTTGGCCACGATGCCGATCTTGGCCAGTTGCGAGGTGATCACCTCGCCGCCCTGACGGGCATAAGGGGTGGGGGGCAGGAGCAGGCTCAGTTCGAGCGGCGTGGTGACGCCGGCTTCCTTGAGCAGGGCCTTGGCCTTTTCGGGGTTGAAGGGGTTGATGCCGGTGGTGTCGACATAGCCCAGGGCGCCGGGCACGTAGTGGCTGCCGATGGGCACGCCGTAGCCGTCCACGGCGCCTTCGATCACGGCCTTGCGGTCGATGGCGGCGGCAATCGCGCGGCGCACCCGCACGTCATCGAGCGGCTTCTTCTTGTTGTTGATGGCCAGAATCGTCTTGGCCCGTGAACCCGCCACGATGACCTGAAACTGCGGGTTGGCCTTGAACTGGGGCACAGCCCGCTGGGTCACGCGCTGGAAGGCATCGACATCGCCAGCCAGCAGGGCGGCCACCTGGGCGGCCGGGTCGCCGATGAAGCGGAAGGTGGCTTTCTTGATCTTGATGGCGGCCGCGTTGCGGTAGCCGTCCCACTTGCCCAGCACCACCGAGGCGCCCTTGTTCCAGGCATCGAGCTTGTAGGGGCCGGTGCCCACCGGCTTGGTGGCGTTGGTGTCGGCACTTTTGGGCTCGACGATGATGGCCGTGGCCTGGCCCAGCACGAACAGAAAGTCGGGATCGATCTCTTTGCGCAGCACCACCACCGTGCTGTCGTCGACCACCTGGGTGCTCATTTCGGCAAAGGTGCGCTTGTCCTTGTTGGTGCTTTTTTCACCGCCAGCGCGGTCGAACGAGAACTTGACGGCCGCTGCGTTGAAGGGTTCGCCGTTCTGGAACTTCACGCCCTTGCGCAGCTTGAAGGTGTAGGTCTTGAGGTCGGGTGACACCTCCCAGCTTTCGGCCAGCAGGGGGGTGACGCTGCCGTCGGCGTTGATCTTGGTGAGGGTCTCGAAGAGGTTGTACTGCACCACTTCAGCAATGGCCGAGGCGGCGCCAGCGGTAGGGTCCAGGCCTGGCGGCTCCAGGGTCATGCCCAGGACCACCGAGTCTTTGCGGCTTTGAGCCAGGGCTTCCAGGGAGGTGGTCGCGCTCAGGGCAGCGAGGGCACCAGAGCTCAGGACAGTACGGCGGTTGATCATGGGGTCATGCTCCAGAAAAAGCCAGGGATGGACAGAGGTCGCACCCGCGCCGCCGTGTGCCCCGGGGGGCGGTCTCCGGCAGGCGGGTGGGTCGAAATTTCATTGTAGAAGCCTGCCGCCGGCCGGCGATATGCGGTGTCATCATCTCGCGCTTCATGCTGAGTCGGTCCGGCGTGCCTTGCGCTGGCGCTGGCCAGGGCGGGCCTGGGGAACGGCCTGCATCAGGGTCTGCGTATAGGGGTGGGTGGCGGCACTGAAGAGCACATCGGGGGCTCCCTGCTCGACGATCTGCCCCTTGAACAGCACGGCCACGTCGTCGCACAGGTGGTTGACCACCGCCAGGTCGTGGCTGATCAGCATGTAGGTGATGCCGTGGTGGGTCTGCAGCTCTTGCATCAGGTTCAGGACCTGGGCCTGTACCGACACATCGAGCGCGCTGACCGGTTCGTCAGCCACGATCAGGCGCGGGCGGGTGATCAGGGCCCGGGCGATGGCGATGCGCTGGCGCTGGCCACCCGAGAACTCGTGCGGGTATTTGTCGAGATCGGTGGGGCGCAGGCCCACTTCACGCAGCACCTCGCCGGCTTGCAGGCGGGCCTGTTCGCGGGTGATGCGGCTGTCCACCTGCAGCCCGAACAGCGGCTCCGTGACGATGCGCTCCACGGTTTGACGTGGGTCGAGCGAGCCGTAGGGGTCCTGGAACACCATCTGGAAATGCTGGCGTGCCTGGCGCAGCGCCGCAGGCGTCAGCGCGTGCAGGTTCCGGCCTTCGAGCTCGACCGTGCCTGCTGTGGGCTGGTCGAGGGCCATCACCAGGCGGGCCAGGGTGGACTTGCCTGAGCCGGATTCGCCCACGATGCCCAGGCTGCGGCCGGCCTGGATCTCGAAGCTGACGCCTTGCAGCGCTTTCACGCTGGCCGGCGGGCGCCACAGGCTTTCGCGGGGCAGGGTGTACTCGCGCACCAGCTGCTGCACGCGAAGCAAAGGGGCCTGGGTTGGCGGGATGGGGGCGCGCGCGTTCATGCTTTGGCCTCGGTGGGCAGTTCGGGGCTGTGCCAGCAGCTCACCAGGTGGGGGCTCAGGCCCTCCGATGCTTCGGGGCTGCCCACCTGGCGTGCGACAGGGCGTTGCTGTTCGCATTGCGCTGTGCTCAGGGCGCAGCGGCCGGCAAAGGCGCAGCCCGCAGGCAGGTCGACCAGCTCGGGCACGGTGCCTGCGATGGTGGCCAGGGCAGGGCGCGGCCCGGGCGGGCGTGGGCCCAGGCGGGGCCGGGCGGCAAACAGGCCGCGCGTATAAGGGTGCGCCATGCGGGCGAACACCGCCTCGGTCGGGCCGCTTTCGACCACGCTGCCGCCATACATCACCAGCATGCGGTCAACGTTGTTGGCAATCACGCCCAGGTCGTGTGAGATCAGCATCAAGGCCATGCCGCGCTCGTCCACCAGCTCATTGATCAGGTCCAGGATCTGGCGCTGCACCGTCACATCGAGAGCGGTGGTGGGCTCGTCGGCAATCAGCAGATCGGGGTTGCAGGCCAGGGCCATGGCAATGGTGATGCGCTGGCGCTGGCCCCCTGAGAACTGATGGGGGTAGGCGTCCACGCGCTGGGCTGCGTTAGGGATGCCCACCCGGTCGAGCAGCGTGATGGCTTCGGTGCGTGCCGCTGCGGCGCTCAGGCCCCGATGCAGGCGCAGGGGTTCGGCCACCTGGTGGCCGATGGTGTGGACCGGGTTGAGGGCCGTCATGGGCTCCTGGAAGATCATGGCCAGGCGGTCACCGCGCAGGCGGCACAAGCGGCTTTCGTCCAGGCCCACCAGCTCCTGGCCCTCAAAGCGGATGCTGCCGCGCACCTGGGCACCTTCGGGCAGCAGGCCCATCAAGGCCATCACGGTGAGCGACTTGCCACAGCCTGATTCGCCGATCAGGCCCAGGGCGTCGCCTTTGTCGAGCGAGAAACTGAGCCCGCGCACGGCGTCGGCCGGGCCGCGCGGTGTTTGCAGACGGATGTGGAGGTCTTGGACTTCGAGCAGGGCCATCGTTGCTTGCGGGTGGGCGGTTGGATCAGCGTTTGCGCGCGAGGCGAGGGTCGAGCAGGTCACGCAGGCCGTCACCGAGCAGGTTCAGACCCAGCACGGCCAGCGCGATGGCCAGGCCCGGGAACACTGCCAGCAGTGGCGCCTGGAACAGCATGCTCTGCGCTTCGCTGAGCATGCGGCCCCAGGAGGGTTGGGGCGGCTGGGTGCCCAGGCCCAGGTAGGACAGCGCGGCCTCGGCCAGGATGGCCAGTGCGAACTGGATGGTGGCCTGCACCACCAGCACCGAAACGATGTTGGGCAGCACATGGTCACGGCTGATCTGCCAGGTGCTGCGGCCGCAGGCCCGGGCGGCCAGCACGAACTCGCGCGACCAGACCGCATTGGCCGAGGCCCGGGTGACGCGGGCAAAGGTGGGGATGTTGAAGATGCCGATGGCGATGATCGAATTGACCATGCCGGCCCCGAAGACCGCCGTCAGCATGATGGCGGACAGGATGGCCGGAAACGCGAAGGTGAAGTCGGCCAGGCGCATCACCAGTTCCTCGGTCCAGCCTCGGCGGGCCGAGGCCAGCAGGCCCAGGGCCGTACCCAGGCCGATGCCGATGCCGACCGCGATCAGGCCCACCGCGATCGAGCTGCGTGCACCCACCAGCAGCAGTGAAGCCACGTCGCGCCCGAAGGTGTCGGTGCCCAGCCAATGCTGCCACGATGGGCCCTGCAACTTGAGGCTGAGGTCGACCTCGTAGGGCGACCAGGGCGTCCAGGCGTAGGACAGGGCAGCCGCCAGGATCAGCAGCACGGTCAGCACACCCCCCAGCACAAAGCTGGGGTGCCGGGCGGACCGCTTTGCGAAGCCGGGCGGGTTTGCCGCGGTGTTGGGGAGGGCGCCCGGTGGGGCCGTATGGGGCTGCGGGTTCATATGTCGCTGGCTTTCACACGGGGGTCGATCACGGCATACAGCAGGTCGACCACAAAGTTCACCACCACCACCATGCTGGCCAGCAGCATCACGCAGTTGCGCACCACGATCAGGTCACGGTTGGCAATCGACTGGAAGATCAGCCGCCCCAGGCCGGGCAGAAAGAACACGTTCTCGACCACGATGGTGCCCGCCAGCAGGTTGGCGAACTGCAGGCCCATCACGGTGATCACCGGGATCAGGGCATTGCGCAGCACGTGGCGCCACAAGGTGGCGCGCCGGCTCAGGCCCTTGGCCCGGGCGGTGCGCACAAAATCTTCGCGCATCACTTCCAGGACGGCCGAGCGGGTGATGCGCGCCAGGATGGCCGCCTGCACCACGGCCAGCGAGATGGCGGGCAGCAGCAGCGCTTTGAGTGCCTCCAGTGGATCATCCTCCCAGCCCGGAAAGCCGCCTGCAGAGAACCATTTGAGGTGTACCGAGAACAGCAGGATCAACAGGATGGCAAACCAGAAATTGGGGATGGCGATGCCGATCTGGGCCAGGCTCATCACCCCAACGTCGCCGGCCTTGTTGTGGTGCGAGGCGGCATACAGCCCGGCCAGCAAGGCGATCAAGGTGGTGATCAGCATGGCCAGCAGGGCCAGGGGAACGGTCAGGGCCAAGCGCTCCAGCACCAGCTCAAGCACGGGGGTGCTGTAGGTGTAACTGTTGCCCAGATCGCCCTGCAGCATGCCGACCACCCAGTGGCCGTAGCGTGTCAGTGCGGGTTGGTCGAGCCCCAACTGGGTGGCCAGGGCCGCCACAGCCTCTGGTGCGGCGTCAGGCCCCATCAGCATCTGGGCCGCATTGCCCGGCAGGATCTCCAGCACGGTGAAGATCACGACAGACGCTCCGACCAGGGTGGCCAGAAAGGTCAGAAAGCGTTTGAACAGGAACAGACTCATGGGCCGCTGGGCTGCCAGGGCAGGGCCGTGGCGTTGGGGTTGTTTCCGTGAAAGCAGATCAGCATATCGGAAACTGCCGCGTCTGGTTGTCGCGCTTGCGGAGTGCCGCAGAAAAGCGACAAATGAATGGAGTGTTCACTTAACCAAGAGGCAGCCGCCCTGCATTTGCGCTGAATGCCTGTGGCCGCAGAGTGGGCAGGGCGATCGCGGGATAATGGAGCCTATGCTTTGCAAGCCCTGTCTACCGTTGAAGCGGCCGTCTGCGCGACGTGCCAAGGAGTGCGCATGGCACTGATGATCACCGATGAATGCATCAATTGCGATGTCTGCGAGCCCGAGTGCCCCAACCAGGCGATTTTTCTGGGGCCCGAGATCTATGAGATCAACCCCGACAAATGCACCGAGTGCGTGGGGCACTTTGACGAGCCCCAGTGTGTGCAGGTATGCCCTGTGGCCTGCATTCCGGTGAATCCGCAGCGGGTCGAGAACTCTGAGACGCTGATGCAGAAGTACTTGCGCCTTCAGGGCGCGGCTCAGGCCTGAGGCGCTTGGGGCGTGGCGTCTGGGGTTGGTTCAGCCTCAGTCTTTGGGGCCGGCTTCGGGGGCTTGGGCCGCGGCGGTTTGCTGGTGTGGATCAGCAGCGTGGCCTTCTCCATCTGCCCTTCCATCAAGGCCGGCGCCGCCTTCAGGGTGCGCTCGATGCAGATCTCGATGGCTTCGCGTTGCTCGGGCGCCGGTTTCTTGAGCACCCAGTTCACCACTTCCGATTTCACGCCAGGGTGGCCGATGCCCAGTCGCAGTCGCCAGTAGCGGTCGGTGCCCAGTTGGGCGTGGATGTCGCGCAGCCCGTTGTGCCCGGCGTGGCTGCCACCGAGTTTGAGCTTGGCTTCGCCAGGCACCACGTCGAGTTCGTCGTGCACCACCAGGATCTCTTCAGGCTGAATTTTGTAGAAGCGCGCCAGCGCTGACACCGATTTGCCCGACAGGTTCATGAAGGTCTGTGGTTCCAGCAACCAGATCGTCTGCCCACTGACATTGGCCCGTGCCACCTTGGCGTGGTAGGCCTTGTCGGGCGTCAGGCTGACTTTCAGGGTGCGTGCCAGCTCGTCAATCCACCAAAAACCGGCGTTGTGTCGGGTGGCTTCGTATTCGGTGCCGGGGTTGCCCAGGCCTACAAACAGCTTGATCATGGGGAGAGATTATCTGCGGGGTCTGATGGGGATGCTCCATGCAAAACGGCCCACCGAGGTGGGCCGTCTGGCGCAGAGGGCAGGCTTGAAGGCCTGCCATCCGAGGGGTGGGTAAAAACAGGCCAGGCCTGAGATTACTTCTTGCCCTTCTTGGCGGGAGCCGCAGGCGCAGCAGCCACCGGAGCGATGACTTCTTCCACCGGAGCCACCACCGACACCAGAACCGGGTTCTTCTTGCCATGGGTGACAGCCGTCACGCCCTTGGGCAATTGGATGTCGGCCAGGTGCAGGGACACGCCCTTGGTCAGGTTCTTCAGGTCCACGGCGATGAACTCAGGCAGGTCGGCCGGCAGGCAGGCGACTTCGAGTTCGGTCACAACGTGGTTGATCAGGCACTTGTCGCCCTTCACAGCAGGCGATTCTTCTTCACCGCTGTAGTGGAGAGGCACCTTCATCGACAGGCGGGTCTTGGCATCGACGCGTTGGAAGTCAATGTGCAGAACCAGTTGCTTGAACGGGTGGTATTGCACGTCGCGCAGCAGAACCTTGCCTTCTTGGCCGTTCAGTTCCATGTCCAGGATGGAGGCGTGGAAGGCTTCCTTCTTCAGGGCGTGCCACAGAGCGTTGTGGTCCAGCTCGATCAGCTGGGGTTCTTTGCCCTCACCACCGTAGACGATACCGGGCGTGCGGCCCGTGATGCGCAGACGGCGGCTCGCACCCGTACCCTGCTTGGCGCGCTCAAAAGCGACGAATTTCATAGTGAACTCCTGATGGGGTCGACCGCGACCAGTGCGACCCTGATTTGAAAATGGGCTGGCGGCACATGGCCGTCAGCCCTCTGTGTGTTCTACCGAGGCAATGCGGGTCAGTTTTGACCGTCTTGATCGGAGAACAGGCTCATCACCGACTCGCCGCGGGCAATGCGCTGGATCGTTTCGGCGATCAGCGGAGCCACGGAGAGTTGGCGGATCTTGCTGCATTCCTTGGCGGCATCGCTCAAGGGAATGGTGTTGGTGACCACGACTTCATCCAGGGCCGAGCCCTTGGAGATGCGTTCGATGGCCGGGCCCGAGAAGATCGGGTGGGTGCAATAGGCATACACCTTCTTGGCGCCGCGTTCTTTCAAAACCTCGGCCGCCTTCACCAGCGTGCCTGCGGTGTCGATCATGTCGTCCATGATCACACAGTTGCGGCCTTCGATTTCGCCGATCACGTGCATCACTTCGCTCACGTTGGCCTTGGGCCGACGCTTGTCGATGATGGCCAGATCGCAGCCCAGTTGTTTGGCCAGGGCGCGTGCGCGCACCACGCCGCCCACATCGGGCGACACGACGATCAGGTCTTCGTAGTTCTTTTGACGCAGGTCGCCCAGCAGAACGGGCGAGGCGTAGATGTTGTCCACCGGGATGTCGAAGAAGCCCTGGATCTGGTCAGCGTGCAGATCCATGGTCAGCACGCGGGCCACGCCCACGGTCTGCAACAGGTTGGCGACGATTTTCGCGGAAATGGGCACGCGGGT
Organism: Curvibacter sp. EU05-FHT14A10; assembly: GCF_058791075.1. Lineage (NCBI taxonomy): Bacteria > Pseudomonadati > Pseudomonadota > Betaproteobacteria > Burkholderiales > Comamonadaceae > Curvibacter > Curvibacter sp. EU05-FHT14A10. The sequence goes on along the minus strand of NZ_JBYTDE010000005.1, from coordinate 177,977 downwards.
GGAGCGAGGACGGCGGTCCTGGCGGGCGTAGCCGAAATAGGGGATCACGGCACTGATGCGCTCGGCCGATGCACGCTTGAGGGCATCGACCATGATGAGCAGTTCCATCAGGTTTTCGTTGGTCGGAGCGCAGGTGGACTGAACCACGAACACATCGCGAGCACGAACGTTTTGATTGATCTCGACAGTGACTTCACCATCGGAAAAACGACCCACATGGGCCGCGCCGAGCGTGGTGCCGAGGTTTTTTGCAATTTCAGCGGCCAGACCAGGATTGGCGTTGCCCGTGAAAACCATGAAATCAGGAGGGGTGGCTTGCATGAGCGTCCAGCGGTCTGAAGGAAATTGGCCTGTGCGTGCAAAGAATTTGGCAGGGGAGGAAGGGCTCGAACCCTCGAATGCCGGAATCAAAATCCGGTGCCTTAACCAACTTGGCGACTCCCCTACACAGGTTGATGTCTAAAGCTAGACACCCACCGACAACTTTTCGCTGGAAGCCCAACCCAATAATGGATGGACTTCCATGTTGCTGCACTCTCGGATCTTCCAGATGCCTGGCGCATCTTTCAGATCTACCGAGTCAGTGATGTGTGAAAACACAGCACTTCCTGAGCCTGTCATTCTAGCATCTAAATCTTGTTGTTTCAGCCAATTGATGGCATTTGAAACTTCAGGACAAAGTTGCTGAGCAACTGACTGCAGGTCATTTTTACCGTATCGGTAGTGATCAGCAGCGAAGCCTTCGATTGTAGCAGCGTTTTTTGACCACTCCAGCAAAGGCGATGAAAAAATTTTTGCAGTTTCCAGTCCGGCTTCGGGTTTCACCACGATGAAACGCGCCGGCGGGCACTGCGCAGAATTTTCCAACGGCCGGATTATCTCACCAATTCCTTCGACCCAGGCGTTGCGGCCCCGGATGAAGAACGGCACATCGGCACCCAGCCGGATCGCCAGTTCGCACAGGCGTTCGGTGCTGAAGTTGAGCTTCCAGAGTCGGTTGAGGGCCAGCAAGGTGGTGGCGGCATCCGATGAGCCCCCCCCCATGCCGGCCTGCGCCGGGATCTGCTTGTCGATGCTGATGTGCACCCCCTCTTGCACCTGGCCGGCTTGCTGCAACAAGCGGGCGGCACGCACTGCCAGGTCATCGGCGGGCAAGGGGGCGGTCAGGTCGGTGCGTTCGATGCGGCCATCGGGGCGTCGCTCGAAATGCAGGGTGTCGCACCAATCGATCAGCATGAACACCGACTGCAGCAAGTGGTAGCCATCCGGGCGGCGCCCGGTGATGTGCAGGAACAGGTTGAGTTTGGCGGGGGCCGGAACGTCGTAAATCGCCTTCATGGGCTCATTATCCGGCTCGCCTGCGGTTCAGCGCTCCAGCACGATGCGCAATTCGAGGGCAGGTTGAGGTTGCTCGCGCCGGGCTGTCAGCCGCCCGTTGTCAAGCTGGCTGAGGTCGGCCTGCCAGCCGGGCAGGGTGGGCTGCTGGCCTTGCAGCCAATGAAACAATGCCGCGATCGGCACGGGTGTGCCGGTGGCGTCGGTGGCCAGCTGCTCCAGTGTGGCGTATCGGCGGGTTTCGCCCCGCGCCTGCCAGAGGGCTTGATCGGCTGACCATTCAAGGTGAGCCACCGTGCTGCCCAGCGGGCTGAACAGATCGAGCGAGCCTTGCTCGGGCGTGCCCAGCAACTCGAAGCTGGCCGACCAGGATTGAGGGGCGTCGCCTTCCACCTTCAAGGCCAGGCGCCCGCTCCAAAAATGAGCGGGGCGCGGTGAGCCATCGTCGGGCAAAGCTCGCCTGCCGCTGGCGCAGCCTAGCAACCCAAGCGCAGACATGGCGCCGGCTATGAGCAACTGTCTGCGCAGGTGGCGCGGTGTTGGGGTCATGGCTTGACGTTGAACCGGCGCATCGTGTCCTGAAGTGTTTCGTTGTCCCGGCTCAGTGCCATGCCTTGCTTCCAGACGGCGGTGGCCCGGCTGCGCTGGCCGGCAACCCACAGCACTTCGCCCAAGTGAGCCGCGATCTCGGGATCGGGCTTGCTCTGGAACGCCTTGTCCAGGATCTGGATGGCTTCCTGCAAGCGGCCCCGTTTGAACTCCACCCAACCCAGGCTATCGCTGATGAAGGGATCGTTGGGGGCCAGCTCCAGTGCTTTGCTCACCAGCTGGTGGGCCTCGTCGAGGCGCACGCCGCGGTCTGCCAGCGAGTAGCCGAGCGCGTTGTAGGCGTTCTGGTTCTCGGGTTGCTGCGCCATGATGTCGCGCAGCAGTTTTTCCATCTGCTCGAAGCGCCCGAGCTTCTCGGCCATCATGGCCAGGTCGTACATCAGGTCGGTGTCGTCCGGGCTCGATTGCAGGGCCGAGTCCAGCAACTGCAGGGCGGCGTCATAGGCCTTCTGGCTGCGCAGCAATTGCACCTCGGCCATCAGCCGGGTGCGTGCTTCGCTGGGTGTGTTGGTAGGCAAGGTCTGCAACAGTGCGCGGGCCTCGTCGACCTTGCCCTGGGCCCCGAGAATGGCGGCGCGCCGGGTGCGCGCCGTGGCCTGCAGCGAGGGGCTGTCGATCTTGCTCAACCAGGCGTTGGCTGCCGCGTAGTCCTGCCGTTTCTCTGCCAGTTGGGACAGCGACAGATAGGCCTGCGAGAGCCCGCGCTGACGTGCTTCGGATTCGGCTTGTGCGCTGGCCAGGCCGAGATAGTGCTCCAGCGACTTCTGGGCCTGTGCTTGTTGGTTCTCTTCCGTCTGCAGGGCACCGAGGATGAGCCAGGCCTCGGCCAGTTCGGGTTGGTTGACGGTGACGGTGGTGAGCTGTTGCTGGGCGTCGTTGTAGCGCTGGGCGTCCAGCAAGGTGCGGGCGTAGGCAATCCGCATCTCGCCCTTCTTGGGATAGCGGTCCAGATAGCCTCTGACCAGGGGTTCTGCGGTGGGACTCTTGGGGCCCATGATCTGCAGCGCCAGGCGCACCGGCGCCTCTGAGGCCGGTTGCAGCTTCAAGCCGGCCTGGGCGGCCTCCAGGGCCTGCGGCGTCTGGCCGGCTGCCAGGCGCAATTGGCCCACGGCAGCCCAGGCGTCGCCGGCCATCTCGGGGTCGTGCAGTTCTTTGTCGAGCGCTTCTTCAACCACTTTGGCGGCCAGGGCGCGGTCGCCAACCCGCCCATACAGCGCGGGGATGGCCGCCAGCAATTGGGGCTTTTGCGCGGCAGAAGCCAGTGCCAGTTCGCGTTGCAGGGCCGGGATCGAGTCGCTGACCCGGTTCAACGCCAGCAGGATCTGCAGCACGTAGCGATTGGCTTCGCGGGAATCGGGTTGGGCCAGGCGCCAGTTTTGCGCCGCCTGCAATGCCGAGTCGCCGGAGCGTGCCTGCAGTGCGATCTCCATGGCGCGCTGATACAGACGGCTGTCGTTGGTGCGGCGGGCGCTGTCGAGGATCAGAGCAAAGCCGGTCGCAGGGTCAACCCCCTTGGCATTCATTTCGCCCAGCAAGATCTCATAGAACAGTTGGGCATCCATGAGCGAAGGGGGCTCTGGGGCTTCGCGCTCGGGCGCGGGAGGCGTCTGGGCCTGAACTGGCTGAAGAAGGGCCAGCAGGACGGCGGCGGCAACAGGAACCAAGCGGCGAAAAGGCTTCATCGACTCATAATAATCCATGCTTGCAAACGAAATGTGCGATGCCTGAATTACCCGAAGTTGAAGTCACCCGGCGCAGTTTTGCCGATCGCATCGCAGGCGCCCAGGTGCTGTCTGTCAGCCTGGGCAAGCCGCTGCGCTGGCCCTTGGGCTGCGAGCCTTCCACGCTCGTGGGTCGGCAGGTGAGAGGCGTCAGGCGGCGCGGCAAATACCTGTTGCTGGACCTGGATCAGGGCCTGCTGCTGCTGCACCTGGGCATGTCGGGCAGCGTGACTTTTGGCGCGGTCGCAGCCCCGGCGGGTGTGCACGACCACTTTGACCTGCTCACCAGCCAAGGTCTGTTGCGCCTGCATGATCCGCGCCGTTTTGGTGCCGTGGTGCATGCCCGAGATGAGTCGGACCCCGTGGCGCACAAGCTGCTGGATCACCTGGGCCTGGAGCCGCTGGGCGATGATTTTCAGGTGGAAAACTTCCATGCCGGTTTGCGACAGCGGCGCGCCGCGATCAAACAGGTGCTGCTGGCGGGCGATGTGGTCGTGGGCGTGGGCAACATCTACGCCTCCGAGGCCTTGTTCCTGGCGGGCATCCGCCCCACCACCCGGGCTGACCGCATCAGCCTGGCGCGGGCGCGGCGCCTGCATGGTGCCATCCGCGACGTGTTGGCGCGGGCGGTCGAAAAAGGCGGCAGCACCCTGCGTGACTTCAGCAACGCCGAGGGGCAGTCGGGGTACTTTCAGCTGGAGGCCATGGTGTACGGGCGCGCCGGCCAGCCCTGCCGGGCCTGCGGCACCCTGGTGCGGCAGCTCAAGCAGGGTCAACGCTCCACCTTCTATTGCCCGCAATGCCAGCATGCCTGAGTGTGCCGGCATGAGCCTTGGCGCAACAGGGGCCGATGCTATAGTCAATCGCACATCGTTTCGGGGCCGCCGTGGGCACAACTTTCAATGAACAATTCGACCAGCATGGGGCTTGGCGGCGTGATTTTGCGCTGCGCCTGAAGCAGCTGGGCGAATGGGCGCGCACGCACCGCCTGGCAGATGCCGCCGTGCAGGGCCAACTGCAGCGCCTGGAGGCTCAGGTGCGCGCCGACAAGGTCACCGTGGCCTTTGTGGCCGAGTTTTCTCGCGGCAAATCTGAGCTGATCAACGCCTTGTTCTTTGCCGGCTACGGGCGCCGCATCATGCCGGCTGCCGCGGGGCGCACCACCATGTGCCCGACCGAACTGGGCTACGAGCCGGATCTGCCGGCCTGCCTGCGGCTGCTGCCGGTGCAGACGCGGCTTGAACCCCTGGCGTTGGCCGAATGGCGCGAACGGCCCGCGCAGTGGACTCGCATCGACCTTGACCTGCAAGACCCCGAAGCGCTGGCGCAAACCCTTGAGAAAGTCTCGGATGTGATCCGGGTCACCCAGGACGAGGCGCGTGCCCTGGGCTTCTGGCATGACGAAACCCCCGAAGACAACCCCTTGCCCGATGCGGCAGGCCTGATCGAGGTGCCACGCTGGCGCCATGCACTGATCAACCTGGCGCACCCCTTGCTGGAGCAGGGCCTGGTGATCCTGGACACCCCGGGGCTGAACGCGGTGGGGGCCGAGCCCGAGTTGACAGTCAGCCTGATCCCGCAGTCGCACGCCGTGGTGTTCATCCTGGCCGCCGATGCCGGCGTGACCCGCTCCGACCTCACCATGTGGCGCGATCACCTGGCGCCCCCCGAGGGGTCGTCGGTGTCGCGCCTGGTGGTGCTCAACAAGATCGACACCCTGTGGGATGCCTTGAGCAGCCCCGAGCAGATCGAGGCCCAGATCCAGCGCCAGCGTGCCCAGTCGGCCGAGATGTTGGGCGTGCCGGTTGAGCAGGTGCTGGCCGTGTCGGCCCAGAAGGGGCTGGTGGCCAAGGTGTCGAACGATGCGGCCTTGCTGGCGGCCAGCCGCCTGCCGGCGCTGGAAGACGCGCTGGGTCAGGGCCTGCTGGGCAGTCGCCGTGCGATTCTTCAGCAGGCGGTGGCGCAGGGCGTGGGGGACTTGCGAACCGAGCTGGGGCGTGTGTTCAACATCCGCCGTCGCGACCTGGCCGAGCAGATGCTCGAACTCAATGGCCTGCGCGGCAAGAATGCCTCGGTGATCCATGGCATGCGCATCCGGATCGAGCAGGAGCAGGGTGAGTTCGACGAAAGCAATGCCCGTGTGCAGGCCGTCAAATCGGTGCACCTGAAGCTGCAGCGCGAGGCTTTGCAGACGCTGTCGGCCAGCAACCTCAAGATCATCCTCAGCCAGTTGGCGCAGGCGCTGCGCCAGCCCGGCATCAAGCTGGGCGCGCGCAAGGCCTACCTGGACACCTTTGCCGAATTGCGCCGGGTGCTGAAAAGCGCCATCAGTGCCAGCGGCGAGTTGCAGACCATGTTGTCGAGCTCGTTCAAGCAGTTCAATGCCGAATATGGCTTTTCGCTGCAGGTGCCCACCGCGCCCGACATGACCCGCTATGAAGCCGAGCTGCTGCGCATCGAGAGCAATCACTTGCAGTACCTGAGCTTGGGCAACGTGCTGCGCCTGGCGCAGCCGGCATTTGGCGAGCGCCTGGTGCGAGCCCTGGGCACGCGCCTGCGCGTGGTGCTTGAATCGGCCGCCAACGACCTGGAGCTCTGGAGCCGGGCCGCCATGGCGCAAATGGACGCCCAGGTGCGCGAGCGCCGCCGCAGCTTCATCCGTCGGCTGGAGGCGATCGATCGCATCCAGCAGGCGGCCACCAGCCTGGCCGACCGGATTGCCGAAATCGAGGCCAGTGAACAGCAGCTTGAGCGACAGTCGCGCCAGCTGCAGGGCCTGACCCAGGACCTGCTCGAAGCGGTCGACCAGGTTCCCCAGCGCCCTGAAACCATCACCGGGTGAGCAAATGACTGAAACACTGGCCCAACGGGTCGTCCGTTGGCAGCGCGAGCATGGGCGCCATGATCTGCCCTGGCAAAACACCCGCGACCCGTATCGGGTCTGGCTGTCGGAAATCATGCTGCAGCAGACGCAGGTGTCGACCGTGCTGGATTACTTTGACCGCTTTCTGGCGCGCTTTCCCGACGTGGCTGCGCTGGCCGCGGCCGAACAGGACGAGGTGCTGGGCCTGTGGAGTGGCCTGGGCTACTACAGCCGGGCGCGCAACCTGCACGCCTGTGCCCGCCAGGTGATGAGCCTGCACGGCGGCGCGTTTCCGCGCAGCGCCGAGTTGCTGACCACTTTGCCGGGCATTGGCCGCTCGACGGCGGCAGCGATCGCGTCCTTCTGTTTTGAAGAGCGGGTGGCGATCCTGGATGGCAACGTGAAGCGGGTATTGACCCGGGCGCTGGGCTTTGGCGATGACCTGGCCGTGGCGGCCCACGAGCGCCGCCTGTGGGATCTGGCCACGGCCCTGCTGCCCGACGCGCCGGCCCCAGATGATGCTGGCAGTTCACCCGACATGCCGGCCTACACCCAGGGCCTGATGGACCTGGGGGCCACGGTCTGCACCACGCGCAAGCCGGCCTGCCTGCTGTGCCCGCTGCAGGGTACCTGCCGGGCCCTGGCCGAGGGCGAGCCCGAACGGTATCCGGTGCGTACCCGCAAACTCAAACGGCGTGCCGAAAGCTGGTGGTTGTTGTGGCCAGTGGGCCCGCAGGGCCAGGTCTGGCTGCAGCGTCGTCCGCAAAAAGGCATTTGGGCCGGATTGGAATGCCTGCCCGTTTTCGACAGCGAGGCCGCATTGCCGATCGGCCCGGTTGGCACCTCGGTGCAGGCACTGCCGGCTTTTCTGCATGTGCTCACCCACCGCGATCTGTACCTGCACCCGGTTCAATGGCGCTGTGCCCAGGCCGATCAGCCCCCGGTGCCAGGCCTGGAGGGGCGTTGGGTAGCGGCCGCCGACTGGCCTGCGCTGGGCCTGCCCACGCCAGTGCGGCGCCTGCTTGAGGCTCAGTGACTGTCGAGTTCGCGGTGCCGGCTCAGGGTGACCCAGTCGGTTGCGAAATGCCGTGACAGTTGCTCCACCAGGTACACCGAGCGGTGCTGGCCCCCGGTGCAGCCCACGGCCACGGTGACGTAGCTGCGGTGATCGCTGGCCATCGAGGGCAGCCAATTGGCCACAAACTCGGCCACCTGGCGCTGCATCTCGCGCACCGGAGGGCTGGCCGCCAGGTAATCGGCCACCGCGGGGTCCTTGCCGGTCAAGGCGCGCAGTTCAGGCTCGTAGTGCGGGTTGGGCAGCATGCGCACGTCAAATACAAAATCGGCATCTACCGGAATGCCGCGCTTGAATGCGAAGGATTGGAACACCAGCGTCAGCTGGCTGGCTGGCGCTGAGACCAGGTCCTTGACATGGCGCTGCAGCTGGGCCGCCCGGATGAAGCTGGTGTCGATCACATGGGCCTGCTCACGCAGGTCGGCCAGCAGTTCGCGCTCAAGTTCGATGGCCTGAACCAGGGCGCGCTCTTGCGTGGCCCCCTGCGACAGCGGGTGGCGGCGCCGGGTTTCCGAGTAGCGCCGCACCAGGATGTCGGTGGTGGCGTCCAGAAACAGGGGCCGCACCGTGATGCCGGCGTCGCGCAGCGCACGCAGCTGTTGCGGCACCTGGGGCAGCGAGGTGGCGCTGCGCACATCCATGGCGATGGCCAGCTTGTGGGCGTGGTGTTCTTGCTCCAGGGCCACCAGAGGCTGCAACAACTCGGGGGGCAGGTTGTCCACGCAGTAGAAGCCGGCGTCTTCGAGCGCATGCAGCGCCACCGATTTGCCCGAGCCCGACATGCCGGTGATGAGGACGATTTCCATGGTTCAGGCCCTTTTCTTGCGCGTCACCGGCACTGCCGCGACAACGGGTTCCGGCAGCGCGCCCGGTGGCACCAGGTCCAACATCTCGCGGGCATGAGCCAGCGAGGCGGCCGATTGCACATCGCCGCCCAGCATGCGTGCCACCTCCTGGACGCGGGTGCCGCCAGCGATGGGGGCCACGTTGCTGCGGGTGCCACGGGGCCCCGACAGCTTGGACACCTGCAGGTGCTGGTGCGCATAGGCCGCCACCTGGGCCAGGTGGGTCACGGCCAGCACCTGCCGGTCCTGGCCCAGTTGCCGCATCAGTTGGCCCACGGTCTGTGCCACGGCGCCGCCCACACCTGAATCCACCTCGTCAAAAATCAGCGTCTGGGCCTGGCCCAGGCGACTGGTGGTGACGGCAATCGCCAGGGCAATGCGCGACAGCTCGCCGCCCGAGGCCACCTTGCCCACGGGCCGTGGCGTGGTGCCGGCATGGCCGGCCACCAGAAACTCGACGTCTTCCAGTCCGCAGGCCCCTGGGCTGCTGGCTGCGGGCAGGGCCACCTCAAAGCGCCCCCCCTTCATGCCCAGCGACTGCATGGCGGCGGTAATGGCCCGCGACAGCTGGGGCGCGGCCACGGCACGTTGGCGCGAAACCTGCCGTGCCTCGGCCAGAAAGGCTTTTTCGGTTTGCGCGGCAGCGTTTTCAAGCTTGTCGAGATCGGCCGCGGCGTCCAGCGTCTGCAACTCTCGCTTCCAGTCGGCCAGCAGGGCGGGCAGATCCGCCGGGGGGCGCTTGTAGCGCCGCGCCAGGCCCATCCACTGCGTCAGGCGGTGGTCCAGTTCGGCCAGGGTGTCGGGGTCGAGGTCGGTGCGGCGCAGCCAGGCGTTGAGCGAGTGCGCCGCATCTTCGGCCTGGGCCAGGCTGGAGGCCAGCACATCAGCGATCGCCTTGAATTCGGGCTCCAGGTGCTCATGGTCTTGCAGGCGTGCCTGGGCGCGGGCCAGCAGGGCCAGGGCGCCGGCATCCTCGCCCTCCAGTGTTTCAACGGCACCCTGAGCGGCCTCAAGCAAGGTGTGCATGTGGGACAGGCGGGTGTGCTGATTGCTCAGTTCGTCCCACTCATCAACCCCAGGGGCTAGTTTGTCCAGTTCGCCGATCTGCCAGGTCAGGCGCTCGCGCTCGCGCAGCAGCGTGGCCTGGGCGGCGCGGGCGTGCTCAAGGGCACCCAACGCCGTGCGCCATTGTTGCCAGGTGGTCTGCATGGCCCGGCTGTCAATCTGGGCATAGGCATCCAGCAGACTGCGCACCGACTCGGGGCGGGTCAGGCTTTGCCAAGCATGCTGGCCATGAATGTCGAGCAGCAGATCGCCCAGTTGGCGCAATTGGGTGGCGGTGGCCGGCGTACCGTTGATCCAGGCCCGGCTCTTGCCCTGGGCGTCCACCGTGCGGCGCAGCAACAGGCTTTGGTCGTCGCCCTCCAGGGCGGCTTCCTCCAGCCAGTGGCGCACCTCGGGGGTCAGGTCAAACTCGGCACACAGGTCGGCGCGCGCCGCGCCGTCACGCACCACCGTGGCATCGGCCCGGGCGCCCAGCGTCAGTTGCACCGCGTCAATCAAGATCGACTTGCCCGCACCGGTCTCGCCGGTGAGCACCGTGAAACCCGATGCCAGATCCAGTTCGAGTTGCTCCACGATCACGAAGTCGCGAAGGGCTATGCGTTTGAGCGCCACGGTCAGGAACCTCCCTCGTTCCAGTGCATTTTCTTGCGCAGGGTGTCAAAGTAGCTCCAGCCGCGCGGGTGCAGAAACCGGGCCCGGTGCACCGAGCGGCGCACGATGATCCGGTCGCCCAGCATCAGCGAGGCCAGCGATTGCATGTCGAAATTGGCGCTCACATCGCGCCCGCTCACGATCTCGATCGCCACCTCGCCCGTGTCGGCCAGCACAATCGGCCGGTTGGACAACGTGTGGGGCGCAATCGGCACCAGGATCCAGCCCGGGATCGACGGGTGCATCAAGGGCCCGCCGGCCGACAGCGCATAAGCCGTGGAGCCGGTGGGTGAGGCAATGATCAGGCCATCAGCCCGCTGATTGGCCACAAAATGACCGTTCACCTCCACCCGCAGCTCGACCATGCCCGAGGTGCCGCCCCGGTTGACCACCACATCGTTCAGGGCCAGGGCATCAAACACCACGTGGCCATCACGCATCACCTGCGCATGCATCAGGCTGCGATGGTCTTCTTCGTATTCACCCCGCAGCATGGGGCGCAGCGTGGTCTGGTAGTTTTCCAGGGGAATGTCGGTGATGAAACCCAGCCGCCCCTGGTTGATGCCGATCAAGGGCACTCCATGGCAGGCCAGCCTGCGCCCGATGCCCAGCATGGTGCCATCGCCACCCACTACCAGACACAGATCGCAGCGGGCGCCGATTTCTTCGACAGTCAGCGTGGCATAGGAGCCCAGGCCCGTGTTAGCCTGGGTCTCGCTTTCCAGCACCACCTCACAGCCCTGGCGGGCCAGAAAATGCGCGATGTCATCCAGCACCTGACGCGAGTTGACGGCATTGGCGCCAGGCCCATGAGTCTGGTACTTGCCGATCAGGGCAACGTGGTGGAATTTGGACTTCATTCGATAAATTACATCATTAAAATTGCGCCATGCTCGATGACCGTTCCAAGTTGTTGTTGAAAGCTCTGGTCGAGCGCTATATCGCTGATGGCCAGCCGGTCGGATCGCGCACGCTGTCCAAGGCTTCGGGCCTGGAGTTGTCGGCGGCCACCATCCGCAACGTCATGTCCGATCTCGAGGACCTGGGCCTGATCGCCAGCCCCCACACCTCGGCCGGTCGCATTCCCACGGCGCGGGGGTATCGGCTGTTTGTGGACACCATGTTGACAGTGCAGCGTGAACAATTGTTGACGCCCCAGCTGGCCCCTGAGCAACCCCAGAAGGTGATCGCCAATGCGGCCCACCTGCTGTCCAACCTGTCCCAGTTTGTGGGCGTGGTCATGGCCCCCCGGCGCACCTCGGTGTTTCGCCACATCGAGTTTCTGCGCCTGTCTGATCGCCGCCTGCTGGTGATCATCGTCTCGCCCGACGGCGACGTGCAAAACCGCGTCATCTTCACCGAGGCCGACTACACCCAGTCTCAACTGCTGGAAGTGGCCAACTTCCTCAACGCCAACTATGCCGGTCTGGCCATCGAACAGGTGCGCGAACGACTCAAGGGCGAAGTCGAAAGCCTGCGCGCCGAAATCGCGGCGCTCATGCAGGCGGCCGTCAATGTCAGTTCAGACGCACTCACCCAGGCCCAGGACGAGGTGGTCATCTCGGGTGAGCGCAACCTTCTGTCGGTCAGCGATTTTTCGGGCGACATGGGTCACCTGCGACGGGCCTTTGACCTGTTCGAGCAGAAAACCCAGCTCATGCGCCTGCTCGATATCTCCAGCCAGGCCGACGGCGTGAGCATCTTCATCGGTGGCGAAAGCAAAACCGTACCCTTCGAAGAGCTGTCGGTCGTCAGTTCACCCTACGAAGTCGACGGCCAGATCGTAGGCACCCTCGGCGTCATCGGCCCGACCCGCATGCCCTACGACCGCATGATCCAGATCGTCGACATCACAGCGAAATTGGTCACCAACGCCCTGAGCCACAACAAGTAGCCTCTTACAATACAAAGATCCTGACCCGGTCACGGGCTCAGGTTGGGGGGCGTTAGCTCAGTTGGTTAGAGCAGAGGACTCATAATCCTTTGGTCGCGGGTTCAAGTCCCTCACGCCCTACCAAGCTGCATAAGGAAATCCCGCTATTCAAAAGATAGCGGGATTTTTGTTTTCTGGGGTTGTGTAGCCACTGTGTAGCCAGATTCCAAGCGTTGCGGTGTTCATCGAAGGTCAACCTTGCCGGACTCCGCGATCCAGCGTCCATAAGCCTTGGAAACTGAGGCCAACTGGAATCCAATTTCTTTGTCCCGCACGATGAAGGCGGAAACCTCCAGGTGGTCGTGGGCGTCGAAGAACAGCTTGCCTTGGTATCTGCGTGCTTGCGTAGTCATGATCCGGTCGTGTGTCTTGTTTGTTGATGATGCGGGCCTTCTGGGGCGAATGCATCATTGATGTCACGAAGCCTCAGGTCTGCTCTTGATTCAAAAAATGTCCATTTAGAAGTGAAGGGGGCATCGTCGGGAGCTCTGATATGGGGGACAAGATGGGAGGACAGGCTGCTTACCACCCTTCGTCTTGCTGGGCTCCATAGACCGCCCAGAAAACACGCAGGGCGTGGCTAGCCGTCTCTGAGATCTCTTGCTCTGACGGCATCGGCATGACGCCAAACAGGCGCCCATGAAAGTAACGCGAGTCCAACAAGCCGCGCAGGTCACTCGCCGCCAGGGCAGTGTCGCAGCGCTTGAGCTCGCCCCTGTCGACGGCCTGGTTCAGAAAATCGACCAGGGGATGGTCAGGCATCCTGGGGCCTTTCTCCAAAAGACACTGGGCCACCAGCTTGTCGACTGAGCCCGCGACCGCCAGCCGGAACAAGGCCAGGGCATCGTCTGAGGTCGTCGCCCTCAGCATGGCTTCACCGAATGCCTGCAAGGCGTCCCGGGTGGCACCCGCTTGGTTCAATTGGCTGAAGGCCGTGTTGAACTGTGCGTCGGCCAGGGTCTGGATCGTCACCAGGAACAGGTCTTCCTTGGAGTCAAAGTAGCCATACAGAGTGGCTTTGGAATGACCCACTGTCTGGGCAACGTCAGACATCTTGGTGCCGGCGTAGCCCTTTTCCATGAAGACAAGGGCTGCAGCCCGAATGATGGCCTGCCGACGAGACTCGGTTTTCACGCGCATGCTTAACCTAACTTTACTTATTTCTACGCAGCGGATGTTTGCCCGGATTTAGCTTGTTTAAAAATAGACCCATAAGTTTAGTTATTGGTTGATCATTTCACAATGCAAATTCAAACACCGCTTCGGCTTTCAATGGTCGTGGCATGGGTAGCCACCCTGTTGGTGGGTTGTGCCACCGTGGGACCGGACTACGTCAAGCCCGACGTGGCCTTGCCGGCGACCTGGCAAGCGCCCCGCCCCCACGGAGGCCAGTTGTCTCAGATGGCGGATTGGTGGGCACAGTTCAATGATCCGGTGCTCGCCCAGTTGCAGAAGGCTGCTCAGGACAACAGCCCGAGTCTGGGCAAGGCGGCGGCGGCCATCCAGTCGGCCAGGGCCAGCGTGACTGTGAACCGGTCTGCGGGTCTGCCTTCGCTCAGTGCCAATGCGTCGTCAACCCGATCGGCCGATCAAACGGGCTCAACAGGCGTCTCCACGACGACCAGTGCGGGCTTTGATGCCAGCTGGGAGGTCGACCTGTTTGGCAGCGTGCGCCGCAACGTTGAGTCGGGCCAGGCCACGCTTCAGGCCAAGCAGGCTGATTGGCACGATGCCCGCATCAGCCTGGCAGCGGAAGTGGCCGGGGATTACGTGGACTACCGAGCCTGCCGTCTCAAGCAGGCGGCCTACCAGGACCAGGCGCTGTCTTATCAGCAGACGCTCAGGTTGACCCATGTCTCGGTTCAGTCTGGCTTCAGCGCCCCCTCGGATCTCATGCTGGCAAAGGCTGGCGCTGCTTCAGCCTCGTCTAGTGCCACGGCCCAGCGGGCCACTTGTGATGTGCTGGTCAAAACCCTGGTGTCGGCAACTGGATTGCCCGAGCCCCGGGTGCGCACCTTATTGGGTGAGCAGGCTGCGGCGCTGCCCAACCCCGCTGAGTATTCTTTGGACGCTCTGCCTGCCAGCGTCATCGGGCAACGCCCTGATGTGACCTCGGCAGAGCGGCAGGTGGCCTCGACCTTGGCCAAGATTGGCGTGGCCGAGGCCAATCGGTGGCCGACGTTCACCATCACGGGCTCGATATCGGCGGCCAGCACGGCGGGCTTGGCAACAACGCCCTGGTCATTGGTCCCTGCGATCTCGCTGCCGCTCTTTCAAGGCGGGTCACTGATCGCCAAGGTGGCCAGCGCCCGGGCCGACTACGACACCGCCGTGGCCAGTTACACCAGCACTGTGCGCAACGCGGTCTTTGAAGTGGAACAGGCCTTGGTCAACCTGGACAGTGCCGCCCTGCGTGAGCGCGATGCCCAGACCAGTGCCGAGCAGTATCGCCAGTACGTGGCCGCGTCCGAGGTCAGCTGGCGGTCTGGCCTGGGCAGCTTGCAAGATCTGGAGACCGCCCGGCGCTCTTACCTGTCGGCCGAACTGAGCCGCATCGAATTACAGCAATCGCGCGTGACTCAGTGGATCACGCTTTACAAGGCCATCGGGGGCAGCTGGCAAGGTGCCCTGGCTTCTGGAGAAAAATCATGAAGTGGATGACCACCCCCTGGCATCGCTGGACCGCCCTGGCCTTGGCGGCCCTCTTGCTCATCGGTGGCGGAACAGCCCTGCAAGTGCACTCACAGCAAAGCGCGGCCGCGACCATCGCCGCCGCGCCCGACACGGCACGCACGGCCTTGACCGTTCAGACCACCCAGCCCAGTACACAGAACTGGCCGCTGATGGCTACCGCCAACGGCACCGTGACCGCCTGGCAAGAGGCCGTGGTGGGTGCCCAGACCGGGGGCCTGCGGGTGGCCACTTTGCGTGCCGAGGTGGGCGACAAGGTGCGTGCCGGCCAGGTGCTTGCTGAATTGGCGAGTGAGGCGGCCCGTGTCGAACTGCGCCGCCTGGAAGCCAACCTGAGCTCGGCCCGGGCCAGCCTGGCGCAGGCCAAGGGCAATGCCGATCGGGCCCGTGCGGCGCGCCAAGGCGCGGCCCTATCCGACCAGTCCTACAACGAGTACCTGAACAACGAACTGACGGCCCAGGCCAGCGTAGACAGCAACCAGGCCCAGGTGGATGCGCAACGCCTCGTGCTCGACCACACCCGCATCGTGGCGGTGGACGATGGGGTGATCACCGCGCGCTCGGCGATGCTGGGCAAGGTGGTGGCCAGCGGCGACGAGATGTTCCGCATGATCCGCCAGGGCCGGCTTGAATGGCAGGCTGAACTGGATGCCGGCCAGATCGGCCGCATCCAGCCGGGACAGAGTGCCAGCCTCAAGTTGCCCACCGGCGTGGCCGTCAACGGCAGGGTGCGGGCCGTGGCCCCCAACCTGTCCACTTCTACGGGGCGTGGCATCGTCTATGTGAGCTTGCAGGCAACGCCCGCCAAGGCGGGCATGTTTGCCAGCGGCAGCATCGAAGTCGGCAATGCGCCGGCACTCACGGTACCGCAATCGTCGGTGGTGTTGTCCGACGGCTACAACTATGTGTTCGAACTGGGCAGTGGCGATCGCGTCACGCGCCGGGGCGTGAGTTTGGGGCGCCGGGTGGGCGATCGCGTCGAAATTGTCGAAGGCCTCGATCCGTCGGCCCGCATCGTCAGTTCGGGCGGTGCTTTCCTGGCGGACGGCGACAAGGTGGCGGTGGCCACCCAGGCCCCGGCGGCGGCCAGCCGCCGTGAGGGGGCTCAGCGATGAACTTCTCCTCCTGGGCCATCCACAAGCCGGCGCCCACCGTGCTGTTGTTCATTCTGTTGACCGTGCTGGGCTTTCTGGGCCTGCACAACTTGGGCATCCAGAAGTTCCCGGACATGGACTTGCCCACCATCAAGATCAGCGCCACCCTTGAAGGGGCGGCACCGGCCCAGCTCGAAACCGAGGTGGCGCGCAAGATCGAGAACAAGCTGGCCTCCCTCAGCCGGCTGGACCATGTCACGACCACCATCTCGGACGGCTCGGTGTCCATCTCGGTGAGCTTTGATATTGCCAAGAACGCCGAAGAAGCCCTCAACGAAGTCCGCAACGCGGTTGACAGCGTCAAGGCCGAATTGCCCACCGCCATGGCGGCCCCGACGGTGGCCAAGGTGACCATGGCGGGCTCGGCCCTGCTCACCTACACAGTGCAGAGCGACCGGCTCAATGAATTCGAAGCCTCTTGGTTTGTCGACAACAACATCTCCAAGGCCATGCTGGCCGTCAAGGGCGTCGCTCAGGTGCAGCGCGTGGGCGGGGTGGACCGCGAAATCCAGGTGGATCTGGACCCGGCCGCCATGGCCGGCCTGCAGGTGAATGCGGCCAATGTGTCCAGCCTTCTGAAATCGATCGAGAAGGACTATTCCGGCGGCCGGGGTGACGTGGGCGGAGCGCGTCAGTCCATGCGCATCCTGGGCGCGGCGGCTTCGGCGCAGGACATCGCTGCCCTGACCTTGCCCTTGTCCGACGGTCGCCGCGTGCGCCTGGACCAGGTGGCCCGCATCAGCGACACCCATGCCGAGCGCAGCACCCGCGCTTACTTCAACGGCCAGCCGGTGATCGGCTTTCAGATCACCCGCTCCAAGGGCTTCTCCGATGAGGGCGTGGCCCGTTCGGTGCGCGCCGCGGTGGCCGACTTTGCCGCGGCCAACCCCCAGGTCAAGATCCAGGAGGCCTATAACACCGTCACCCCGGTAGAAGAGAACTACAAAGGCTCGATGCAACTGCTGTACGAGGGTGCGGCTTTGGCCGTGGTCGTGGTGTGGTGGTTTCTGCGCGACAAGCGTGCCACCTTGATCTCTGCCACCGCCTTGCCCATCTCGATGGTGCCGACGTTTGCCGTCATGCAATGGGCTGGCTTCTCGTTGAACACCGTGTCGTTGTTGGCCCTGGCCCTGGTGGTGGGCATTCTGGTGGACGATGCCATCGTCGAGGTCGAGAACATCGTGCGCCACCTGAAGGCCGGCAAGCCGCCCAAGCAGGCGGCTGAAGAGGCCGCTGGCGAGATCGGCTTGGCCGTGATCGCCACCACCCTCACGCTGGCCGCCGTGTTCTTGCCCACCGCCTTCATGGGGGGCATCCCGGGCCTGATCTTCCGGCAGTTCGGCATCACGGCGGCCACCGCCGTGCTGATGTCGCTGCTGGTGGCGCGCCTGCTCACGCCCATGATGGCGGCCTACTTTCTCAAGACCCCAACCCACGAGGAAGCACCTGACGGCCCCATCATGCGCCGCTACCTGGGCTGGGTGAACCTGTGCCTGAGCCACCGCAAGACCACTGTGGCGGTGGTCGTGGCCCTCTTTGCGCTATCGGTGGCCTTGATTCCGCTGATCCACACCGAGTTCTTTCCGGCGGGTGATGATGGCCAGGTGCAGCTGACCCTGACCCAGCCCCCAGGCAGCACCCTGGACACCACCACGGCCGTGGCCCTGCAGGCCGCCGACATCGCCCGCCAGTTGCCCGAGGTGAGCGATGTGTTCATCTCGTCCGGCACAGCCAGTTCGGGCGATGGCATGAACGCCTCCACCACAGCCGAAGTGACCAGCGCCATCGTGACCCTGAACCTCGTCCCTCATGGCGAGCGCCACCGCAAGCAATCCGAGGTCGAAGGCGATCTGCGCAAACGCCTGCGCGCCCTGTCGGGCACCCGCGTCAGCGTCGGCAATGGCGCTAGCGGCACCAACCTGACCCTGACGCTGGCCAGCGACGACCCGGGTGCCCTGAGCCGGGCCGCCAATGCCGTCGAAAAAGACCTGCGTGGCCTGCCGGGTCTGGGCAACGTGACCTCCAGCGCTGCGCTGCAGCAGCCCGAGGTGCAGGTGCTGCCCGATTTTGCCCGGGCCGCCGCCTTGGGCGTGTCCACCTCCGACCTGGCCGACCTGATGCGGGTGGCCACCAACGGTGACTTCAGCACCAGCCTGGCCAAGCTCAATCTACCCCAGCGCCAGGTGGCGGTGCGGGTGCGCCTGGACCCTGCGGCGCGTTCCAATCTGGCGACCATCGCCCAGATGCGCCTGCCCGCCACCAATGGCAGCGTGGCCCTGGCCTCGGTGGCCGAGGTCCAGATGGGCTCCAGCCCGGCGCAGATCAACCGCATCGACCGTGAACGCAACGTCACCTTGACCATCGAGCTCAATGGTCAGACCCTGGGCGATGTGAACCGGGCCGTGATGAATCTGCCTTCGGTGCGCAACTTGCCCCCGGGCGTCCACACCGTGGCCCAGGGCGACCTGCAGCGCATGTCCGAGATGTTCAGTAGCTTCGGCATTGCCATGGCCATCGGTGTGTTCTGCATCTATGGGGTGCTGGTGCTGTTGTTTCATGACTTTCTGCAGCCTGCCACCATCCTGGCAGCACTTCCCCTGTCGCTGAGCGGTGTTGTCGCCGCCTTGCTGGTCACGGGTAACAGCTTCTCCATGCCCACCGTGATCGGCTTTGTGTTGTTGATGGGCATTGTCACCAAGAACTCCATCCTGTTGGTCGAGTACGCCATCATGGCGCGCCGCGACCACGGCATGACGCGCCACGATGCCCTGGTGGACGCCTGCCACAAGCGGGCCCGACCCATCGTCATGACCACCATCGCCCTGACGGCGGGCATGCTGCCGATTGCACTGGGCCTCGGCGCTGACCCCAGCTTCCGCCAGCCGATGGCCATCGTGGTGATTGGTGGCGGGATCGCGTCGACGGCCCTCAGCCTGTTGGTGATCCCTACCGTGTTTACTTATGTGGACGACTTGTTGATCTGCGTACGAGGGTGGTTCATCCGCCGAGCGCCCTCGTGAACGCTTCTCGCCTGCGGTGCAGGTGCGCATTAGCAATGCTGGTCTTGCTCAGATGTTTGAAAACATCACCCAGTCGCTTTTCGAGCGCCGGTGGCGCGGGAAGAGTAACCATCGCGTTGTCCAAAACCAGCCTCGAGAATGATGTTGGCGGTTTGCCAAAAATGGTCTTCAAGAATCTTGCAGGCCAGGTCTGCATCCTTGCCCATGACCGCTTCCATCAACTGTTGGTGTTCATCTGAAGTGTTCCGTCCCTGGCTTGCCGGCACGACTGCTGAATTGTTTAGGTACTTTTCGGCCAGATTTCTGTAGCGCTCGGACTTGTCATAGAGCAGTCCGCACAGGCGCATCAACCATTCCGAGCGGCAACCCGAGACCAGCGACTCGTGAAACTGCCGATGAGCCAGCGCCCAGGCGGCGTGTTTCTCAACTGAAGTAGGCAGGTCGGTCCGTGAGAGCCGGTGGAAGCTCGACAGGATCCGCGTCTCCCATTCCACATCACCGCGCTCTACAGCTTGGCGCAAGGCCAATTGTTCGATCTGGATGCGGGTTTGCGTGAGGTCGACCAGCTCTTCCTGTGAAACCGGCGCGACGCAAAAGCCGCGCTGCTCTTCCGATTCGACCAGTCCATCCGTCACCAGGCGTGACAAGGCCTCCCGGATGGCGGTGGCCCCGATGTTGTATCGCTCGCTCAAGGTCTGGATGCGCAGGCGCTCGTCCGGACGCAGCTCACCAAGAAGTATGTCGGCACGCAGCAGTTCAAACGCCATGGTGGTGAGGCTGCGGGCATTTGAGGCGACTGGGGCAGTTGCAGTGGGTGTGACCATGAAGCAAGTGGATGGAAATCGAACTGAAATCTTACAGGCTCGCAATGATGGATGAACCTTCACTTTGTGTCTATATCGTTGTTTCTATGGATATCCCTAAGAAAAATATATAAAACACAACTTAATATATACATCAGCCCGGTAGCAATGTACCGGTGGCCAGGTGAGAGGTTCACATCACCCCAGAAGGGGAAAAGAGGAGACTTAATGAGGACAGATATGAGGACGGGGGGTGCCGGGTCTCGGCGCATGGCTCCATTGGCTGCTGCGGTTGCGCTGTTGGGATGCGGCGCAGCTCATTCGCTTGAGCTTCAGACTGACAACAGTGACTTGTCGGTGCGGTGGGACAACACCGTCAAATACAGCTCTGCCTTTCGAGTGAGGTCACCCAGTGCGACGCTGTTGTCGAATCCCAACAACGATGATGGAGACCGCAACTTCAGCAAGGGGCTGATCTCCAGCCGCCTTGATCTGTTCAGCGAGATGGACCTGAGCTATCAGCGCAACTTTGGCATGCGCCTGAGTGCGGCGGCCTGGAATGACAGTGTCTATCTCCGGCCTAACGGCAACCCTGGCTTTTCTGGTGGTGCCTACCCCAATCAGACCTCCGTGGCAGGCAACCGGTTTACGCAGGCCACTCGCGACATTCATGGTCGCAAGGCGGAAATGCTGGATGCCTTCGTTTTTGGCAAGTTCGATCTGGATGGCCGTTCGGCCAGCGTTCGTGCTGGCCGGCACTCACTGCTCTGGGGTGAAAGCCTGTTTTTTGGCGGCAATGCGATCGCGGGTGCGCAGCAACCCTTTGATGTGGTCAAGCTGGTCTCGGTGCCCAACACCCAGTTCAAGGAGGCCATCCGCCCGGTTCCCCAAATTTCCGGTCAGTATCAGTTGAGCTCGACAGCCTCAGTCGGGGCCTATGTGCAAACTGGCTGGGCGCCCAGCCGCATGCCCGGGGTCGGCAGTTACTTCAACAACACCGACCCAGCACCCGTGGGTGGCGAAAGCATTTTGCTGTCCCCCGGCACATCGCCTGCGCAAAGATCGGCCGATGTCCGGCCCAGCGATCGCGGGCAAGGAGGGGTGCAGCTGAAATTGCGGGGCGAAGAGGCTGACTATGGCTTTTACCTGATCCGCTATCACGCCAAGACACCCCAACTGGTACCTCATCTGGTCATGACCGCCGGGGGGCCGACGCCTGATTCCTACTCACTGGTCTATCACCAAGGTACGACCGCACTGGGTGCCAGCGCAAGCAAGACATTCGGTAATTTCAATGTGGCCATTGAGGGGTCGATCCGGCACAACGCCGACCTGGCTAGCAGTCAAGCGGCTGATGTGAGCGCCTTTGCAGCGGGTGGGGCCACCAACAACACCAACAATCCGGGATATGCGGTCGGCAGGACCGCGCATTTCAATGTCAACACGATCGGCAGCCTCGGGCCGGGGCCGCTGTGGCGTGAAGCGAGCCTGATTGGCGAAATCGCGTGGAACCGCCTCTTGTCGGTGTCCAGAAACGCGGCGGCGCTCGACACCAACGGCACCCGGGATGGTGTGGCTTTCCGGGTGGTGCTGGAGCCGATGTATCGCGGCCTGATTGATGGTGTTGACCTGGGCTTACCGATCGGCCTGGGATTTGCCCCCAAGGGCTCGCGGCCCTTGGCTGTGAGCAACCCGAACGCTTGGGTTCCCGCAGGTGGCGGTGATCTATCCATTGGGGTCAACGCCATCTACCGCGACGCGTGGCGTTTCTCGATGGCCTACACCCACTATTTCGGTCCAGCGAACACTTTCAACAACGCGAATCAGAACGGCGCCTATACCTGGGCCCAAACCCTCAAGGATCGCGACTTTGTGTCGGCTTCCCTCACGTACACCTTTTGACCCTGTGCTCACCATGAAACGTAACCACAAACTGAGCGGCCTCGCTGCCTTATCGATTGCGCTGACTCTTGCATATGCCGCGGCCCACGCAGCCGTTTCAGCCGAAGAAGCCGCAGCCCTCAAGGGCCCCCTTACCCCGATGGGTGCAGAAAAGGCCGCCAACAAGGACGGCACCATCCCGGCCTGGAACGGAGGTCTGACGACCGTCACGCCGGGATTCATCAATGGCGGTCGCCGGCCCGATCCGTTCGCCTCGGACAAGGCCGTTTACAGCGTGGACGCAAAAAATGTCCAAGAGCACGCTGCGCGCCTCCCGGACGGAGTCAAGCAGTTGATGCAACGCTACCCAAACAGCTTCCGTGTGGATGTCTATCCGACTCGGCGAACCGCAGCGGCGCCGCAGTACGTTTATGACAACACCTTCCGCAACGCCACGCGGGCGAAGATGGTTGAAACCTCTGCAGGCCCGGTGCCAGAAGGCGCGTTTGCCGGCGTCCCCTTCCCGATTCCCAAGACCGGGGCAGAAGTGATGTGGAATGTGCTGTTGCGTTGGCGTGCAGAGTCCTGGTACAGCGAGTTCAATGGGTATACCTTGACGCCCGAGGGCAAGCAGGTATTGGTGCAACAGACCCGCAACGATTACCAGATGCCGTATTACGCACCCGATGGCTCGCCCGAAAAGTTCAGCGGTGAGCATTGGATGGTCCGCTCGATCAACACGGGGCCCGCCATTCGCGCAGGGGAAGCGCTCACCGGCCGTGAACAACTCAATGGCGACAAGACCCAGGTGTGGGTTTATTTGACCGGGCAACGCCGAGTTCGCAAGCTGCCCAATGCTTGCTGCGATACACCGACTCCTTTTTCTGCAGGCGTGGCCTCGTTTGATGAGGTGGAGGGCTTCTCCGGTCGTTTGGATCGCTTCGACTGGAAGCTGGTGGGCAAGCAGGAGATGCTGATTCCGTACAACAGCAACCGCTCGCTGGTTCCCCTCAAGGACAACGAACTGGTCGGAGAGCACCACCTCAACCCTGACAACGTGCGCTGGGAGTTGCACCGGGTATGGGTCGTCGAGGCCAACCTGAAGGCCGGACAGCGCCATACCTCACCCAGGTCGCGCTACTACATTGATGAGGATTCCTGGTTGCTGGTGTGGGGCGATCGCTGGGATTCCAAAGGCCAACTGGCGCGTTCCCAGTTCACTTTGCCGGTTGCCATGCCCGATGTGCCCGCACAAGCCGCCACGACCTGGGGCGCCTACGACCATATGGCTGGCAGCATGTTTGTCACCTTGGTGATGAACCAGCAGAAGAGCCAATACAAGATCCAGAAGCGCTACAGCGACTCGGTCTTTACACCTGACGCCATGGCCGGTGAGGGCGTGCGTTGAGATGAACACACCCACCACACCCCAGTTCGAAGCTGCTGCGCCACAGCATCCGTGGCTCAACGAAGCGGTTTTCATTGGAGATCACTTGCTGTCCGCCCAGCCTTGGGTCGTCTCAATCGAAGTTTATGAAGCCCTTTGAATTGGTAAACCGTCGCCGCTTCAGCGCAAGCGCGGCCTGCTTGGCTGTTTTTTTCAGCGGCGCTGGCAAGGCCACGGAACCTGGTGAGCGATCTGACGGCGGCAAATTCGGCGCGTTGGAACGCCCTGCTCAGACCGTGCGGTATCCGGAAAAATGTGTCATGTTGGCGGTCACACAAGCCGGCAAGCGCCTGGTGGCGGTCGGCGAGCGCGGCGTGGTCATTCTGTCGGATGACGCAGGGCGCTCCTGGCGCCAAGCCAAAAGCGTACCCGTGAGCACCACCTTGACGGCCGTCGGGTTCTCGGACTCCCAGAACGGCATTGCCGTGGGGCATGGCGGGGTCATCCTGGTCACCCGCAACAGCGGTGAATCGTGGCAACTGGCCGCAGATGGCCGCAAGCTGGCCTCGTTGGCCCAGTCCGCGGCCCAGTCTCGTCAGATGGCCGGCGATCGTGCTGCGGCTGCGTTGCTGAAGGAGTCCGCCCTGCTCATGCAGGACGGACCTGATAAGCCCTTGTTGGACCTCGTCATCCTCGGCCCTCAACGCGCGGCGGTGGTAGGTGCCTACAACCTGTTTTTTGAAACCACTGACGGCGGCATGACATGGAACAGTGCCCTCGACCGCCTTGACAACCCAAAGTCCCAGCACCTCTATGCGATCCGGGCCCACGGCCCCGTTTGGATGATTGCTGGCGAACAAGGCCTGCTGCTGCGTTCTACGGATGCAGGTCGAAGTTTTCAGGTCTTGAAGTCGCCCTATGAAGGCAGCTGGTTCACGTTGGCTGTCACTCCCGAGGGCGGCTGGGTGGTCGCTGGTTTGCGTGGCAATGCGTACTTCTCTCAAGACGCAGGCAATTCCTGGCGCAAGCTCGCTGGAGCACCTCCGGTGTCCTTTGTCAGCGCGTTGGCGTTGCCGGATGGCTCGGTGGTTCTGGCCAACCAGGCTGGCGAGTTGTTCACGGCACGGAATGACGCCCCCCTGCAGGCCATGGACCTCCCCACCCTGAGTCCCTTGTCGCAGGTTGCCGTGATGGCGGGCGGCGATGTCGTCACTGTTGGAATGAGCGGGACCTCTCGCCTGGAAGCGAAAAAGCCATGAATCTCGATGAATTTGATCGCCATTCCGGGTCGGTCCTGGAACGCCTGTTGTTCAATCATCGGCGGTGGGTTGTATTCCTGTGCCTGATGGTGACGCTGGTGCTTGGGTGGCAGGCCACACACTTGCGACTCTCTGCCAGTTTCGAAAAGACCATCCCGACCCGACATCCTTTTGTCGCGAACTACCTGCAAAACCAGTCGGAGCTCAGGGGCCTGGGGAATGCACTGCGAATCGCCGTCGCCAATCCGAACGCGACCCTCTACGACGCTCAGTATCTGGAAACACTGCGGCAGCTCAGCGACGAAGTTTTCCTTTTGCCGGGTGTCGACCGCAATGCAATGAAGAGCCTGTGGACGTCCACGACGCGCTGGACGGGCGTCACTGAAGACGGCCTGGAAGGTGGCCCGGTCATTCCCGATGGCTTCGATGGTGGGCCGAACAGCTTGCGCCAATTGGCAGCGAACATTGCACGCTCTGGCGAAATAGGTCAATTGGTCGCTTTTGACGCGCGATCCAGTGTGATTTACGTCCCTCTGATGACAAAGCAAGCTGACGGGCGTCCGGTTGACTATGGCCAGCTTGCGCAGTCCCTGGAAGGGCTGCGCAGCAAGTACGAGGCTCAAGGCGTGACGGTCCACATCACCGGGTTTGCCAAACTGGTGGGTGATCTGATCGAGGGTGTGCAGGCTGTGTTGCTGTTCTTTGCCGCAGCCGTTGCCATCGCCGCAGCCATGGTCTACTGGTACACCCGGTGCGCGCGTTCCACCTTGCTGGTGGTGTGCAGCTCATTGATCGCGGTGGTTTGGCAATTGGGACTGCTGCCGACCTTGGGTTTTGCACTCGACCCGTACTCGATGTTGGTGCCCTTCCTGGTATTTGCCATCGGCATGAGTCACGGTGCCCAAAAAATGAACGGCATCATGCAGGACATCGGTCGTGGAACGGACAAACTGGTGGCCGCACGCTTCACCTTCCGCCGCCTGTTTCTGGCTGGTCTGACGGCGCTCGTGGCCGATGCTGTGGGCTTTGCCGTGTTGCTGGTGATCGACATTCAGGTCATTCGTGAGCTTGCTATCGCTGCTTCGATTGGCGTGGCGGCGTTGATCTTCACCAATCTGATCCTGCTCCCCATTCTGCTGTCCTACACGGGCGTAGAACCCGCCGCCGCGCGACGCAGTCTGCAGGCCGAGCTGGCTGATGAGGCTGGGGCTGCAAAGCACCCGTTGTGGGCCTTTCTTGACCGTTTCACGCAGCCCTTCTGGGCGCGTCTGGCGGTTCTTGGTGGCATGGCTTTGCTTGTTCTGGGAGGGGTGGTCGGCAGCCGGCTTTCGATTGGTGATCTGGATCCGGGCGCACCTGAGTTGCGAGAGTCGAGCCGCTACAACCGGGACGTGGCGTTCCTCAATGCGGCCTATGGCGCTTCGAGCGATGTGCTGGCCGTGATGGTGAAGACGCCCGATGGGGAATGCACGCGCCTGCAGACGGTTCAGAAGGTTGACGATCTGGAATGGCAATTGCGCCAGATCGATGGAGTTGAATCCACCAACACCCTGGCGTTGCTGAATCGACGTGTGCTGACGGGGCTGAACGAAGGCAACCCCCGTTGGTATGAACTGCTTCCCAATCAGGAGATGGTCAACACGGTCACCGCCAATGCGCCGCGTGGTTTGTACAACGACAGTTGCAATCTTCTCACCGTCTATGTGTACTTGCGCGACCACAAGGCCCAGACGCTGCGCCGGGTGACCCAGCTCGTGCAGCAGTTCGCTGCGGCCAACGACACCGCCGATACGCACTTCCTCCTTGCCGCCGGCACGGCAGGCATCGAGGCTGCCACCAACATCGTTGTGAAAGACGCATGGAACCTGATGCTGTGGCTGGTCTACTCCGCGGTGGCCTTGCTGGCCTTCATCACCTTCCGTTCCTGGCGTGCCGTCCTGGTCGCGATCATTCCTTTGCTGGTCACCTCCGTTCTCGCTGAGTCTCTGATGGTGGCTTTGGGGATGGGGGTCAAGGTCGCGACCCTGCCCGTGATCGCGCTCGGCGTGGGCATTGGTGTTGACTATGCCCTGTACATCCTGTCTGTTGTACTGGCCCGGCTGCGCGAAGGCTGCACTTTGTCCGAGGCTTACTACCGTGCTTTGCTGTTCACCGGCAAGGTGGTGATGTTGACCGGTGTGACCTTGGCCATCGGTGTCATCACATGGGTGGCCAGCCCGATCAAGTTCCAGGCTGATATGGGCCTTCTGCTTGCCTTCATGTTTCTTTGGAACATGCTGGGTGCGATGGTCTTGCTGCCGGCACTGGCGTATTTCCTCCTCAAGCCGACCCCTCACGTGGGTCGGATTTCTCCGAACCCGATGGTCTTCAAGGTCCGGGATGCAGCTTGACTTCCGCTGCAGGCATTCCCTTCGTGGGCCACCCAGTGATCGATCTGGAACGCATGGCGTCGTGACTCTCTGAGTCAGAGGCTGTTGACACAGTTCTGATACGACCACTTCATCAGGCTTTACGTCTCGGAAGTGCGCAAGGCCTTGACGCCACAGTCCGACTGCATAAACTATACCCATGAGTTTAGTTAAGTTTCGGATGCAACCCTTTGCCCTGAGCGGCCCCGTAGGGTTGATCGTGTTGGCCGGGACTCTACTCACAGGCTGTGCTGTGGGGCAGGTGTATGTCCTACCAGGAATGACCTCGCCGGCATCCTGGCAGGCCTCGTTGCCCCATGGCGGCCAACTCGACCAAATCAATGACTGGTGGAGACAGTTCGACGACGCCACCATGGCCACTCTGGTGGCGATGAGCGAATCAGGCAGTCCCAGCCTGACGATCGCTTGGGCGAACATCGAGAAGGCCCGTGCCACGTTGGCGTCGGTGCGCTCGGGGCGGCTGCCGTCCGTGAACGCCTCGGCCTCTGCAAGTCGGGAACGCTCCTTGGGGGTGGTCCAAACGGCACGCAGTGCCGGTTTTGACAGCTCGTGGGAGCTGGACCTGTTCGGAAAGTTGCGGCGCAACGAAGAGGCGGCCACAGCCCGGGTGGAGGCGCGCACCCGGGATTGGCACGACACACGTGTCTCATTGGCGGCCGAAGTGGCCGATGTCTATGTGCAATGGCAGGCTTGTGGCTTGCTGGCCGATGCCTATGACCGCGCGCTGGCCTCCAACCAACAGACCGAAACGGTGACGAGGGCCCTGGTCCGCGCCGGTCTCGATGCGGTAGCCGATGGCGCGCTCGCGCAGGCCAGCGTGGCCAGCGCATCTGACACCTTGCTGGCTCAGCAAGCCCAGTGCGACCTCTTGGTCAAGGCCATGGTGTACTTGAGCGGCGCCAATGAGGGCGCGCTGCGAGCACTCCTGGAGCAGGCGCCGCGTCGTCTTGCCGAGCCTCGGGAGTTCGTCGTCACCGCCGTGCCGGCTCAGGTCCTGCAACAGCGGCCTGACTTGGGCGCTCTGGAGCGCGAAGTGGCCGCCACCCACGCCGAAATTGGCGCGGCTCAGGCTGCGCTCTACCCCAGTCTGTCGCTGAGTGGCTCAATCGGCCTCTCGGCGACAACCGGCACACCTTCGTCGGCTTGGTCCTTCGGACCCTCGATCTCGTTGCCGATATTCGACGGAGGGTCGCGACAAGCCGCGATCGCGAATGCCCAAGCAGCCTATCGCTCCGCGTATGCCAGCTACCAGCAGGGTGTGCGCCAGGTCGTGAAGGACGTTGAACAATCTCTCGTGCGCCTGAACAGTGCCACAAGCCGTGCCCAATATGCCTTGATTGCTGAGACACGGTACCGGGATTACTTCCTGGCGACTGACAGCAACTGGCGAGCCGGAAAGGTGAGCTTGCTGACGCTGGAAGAAGCCCGCCGCTCGGCCCTTTCCGCTGAAGTCCAGCGCATCTCGCTGCAGCGCGACCGAGTTCAGTACTGGATTGCGCTTTACAAGGCGGTTGGAGGAGGCTGGACACAGCAGCTGGCTCAGGCCCCAGCCGCAGGGGCGGCCATGGCGTCCGGGCCCACGGTAGGCGCCATCGCCTCCGATGAATTCAAATTGCAACATCAGGCTTTGCCATGACTCAAGATACCTCGCATCCACGGACGCGGCCCTTGACGGCCGATGCCGTCGCCAAACAGTTGGGCGACGGGCAGGGCGGGACGCGGTTTTCATTGAAGCAACGCAAGTGGATGCTGGCCGTGCTGCTGGGCACAGCCGCCTTGGGTGGCCTGTCGTTCTGGAAGTGGCAGTCCGGCGCCTCGCGACAGCAATACGAAACGGAAGAGGCTTCGACTGGTGCTCTGGTTGTTCGGGTCTCTGCCACGGGCAATCTCCAGCCCCTGACGAAGGTGGATGTCGGCAGCGAGCTGTCAGGCACGATCGACAAGGTCCGGGTGAAGGACAACGACACGGTTTCCCAGGGGCAGATCCTGGCGGAGCTGCAGACCAGCAACTTGCAGGATCAGGTCACGGCATCGGAGAGCGCGTTGCGCAAGGCCTCGGCCTCGCTGCTGCAATACAAGGCGGCCACTCGGGATGCCCAGGCTGGGGTCAAACGCAATGAGGAAGCATGGAAGCTCTCTGGCGGCATGGTTCCTGCGAAAAGTGAACTGGAGGGCTCGCAGATCACCTTGGAAAAGGCTCAGGCCAATGAAGCCAGTGCGGTAGCTGCAGTGGATGAAGCTCAGGCCACTTTGAACACTAACCGGACCAACCTCAAGAAGGCGACCTTGCGATCGCCGATCAATGGCGTGGTGCTGAAACGTTCGGCGGAGCCCGGGCAGACGGTGGCGGCCAGTTATCAAGTCACCACACTCTTCACGCTGGCCCAGGACCTTACCCAGATGAAACTGGAGGTCAATGTCGACGAAGCTGACGTTGGCCAGGTCAAGGAAGGGCAGTTGGCTGACTTCACGGTCGATGCCTATCCCGATCGCAGTTTTCCGGCCCGGATCGTCCGGCTGCGCTATGGCGCTGACACGACAAACAATGTGGTGACCTACCAGGCTGTGTTGGAGGTCAGCAATAAAGACCTGAGCTTGCGGCCTGGAATGACGGCGAATGCCCGCATCGTCACCCTGCGCAAGGAGCGGGTGTTGCAGGTTCCCAATGCCGCGCTACGATACGCCCCGCCTCCGGTGTCGCAACAGACCACCAGCAGCGTGACCAGCCTGCTGATATCCGTGCCTCGGCAGCAAAAATCCACCCAGACCAGCACGTCTGTCACGAGTGGCAGCGAGCAGTCCGTGTGGAAGCTGATCGATGGCCGGCCCACCGAGGTCAGGCTGCTGGTGGGCGCCAGCGACGGCAGGATGACGGAGGTCTTGAAAACGCTGTCGGCGGAGTTGAAGGCCGGCGACCGCCTGATTGTGGACAGCAGGGAGCCTTCAAAGTGATGGCGCGGGTCCCTTTGCCAGAGGACACGCCAGTCATCGCCTACGCCAAGGTCTGCAAGACTTATGGCGAGGGGGCGACCCGCTTCCAGGCGCTCACCGATGTGGATCTGGAGATCCGCCGCGGCGAATTCGTGGCCATCATGGGCCCCAGCGGATCGGGCAAATCCACGGCCATGAACATCATGGGGTGCCTGGATACGCTGACCTCGGGAAGCTACCGCTTTTTCGGCACCCCCGTTGAATCGCTGAGCCAGGACCAGTGCGCACTGCTGCGTCGCAACTACATTGGCTTTGTGTTCCAGGGGTTCAACCTGTTGCGCCGGACTTCGGCGCAGGAGAACGTTGAACTACCGCTGGTTTACCGAGGTCAACGCCCCGTCGAGCGGGCGCAGTTGGCGCAGGCGGCTTTGGCCGAGGTGGGCCTCAAAGGCTGGGAGCACCATACCTCGGCTGAGCTTTCTGGCGGGCAGCAGCAACGTGTGGCGATCGCCCGGGCTATCGTCACCGAGCCTGCCTTGTTGCTGGCTGACGAACCCACCGGGAACCTGGACACCCATCGAAGCGACGAGATCATGCAATTGCTGGTCCGGCTGAACCAGGATCGAGGGATCACGGTGGTGATGGTGACCCACGAAACGGACATGGCCGCCTACGCGGATCGGATCCTGCATTTCGTGGATGGTCGGCTGGTCAGTGACACCCCGACAGACGGCATCCGTTCCTCGGCGCAGAACAGTGGAGGCCAGTGATGTGGGGCAACACCTTCTTGCTGGCGTTGCGGGAGATTCGGCGCAACCTCATGCGCTCAATGCTCACGATGCTGGGAATCGTGATCGGTGTGTCGGCAGTGGTCACCATGGTCACGTTGGGCAACGGCGCCACGGCCTCTGTGTCCAGCCAGATCTCCAGTCTCGGCAGCAACCTGATCATTGTGATGCCCGGCCAGCGCATGGAGCTGGGCACCAGCACCTCGCCGCCCAAATTCAAGCAGGCAGACATCGAAGTCATGCGCTCACAGGTGACCGGTGTCGATCGGGTGGCGCCCATGGTGACTGCGTCACTCATGGCGATCTCCAGCGCCAAGAACTGGAGGACCAGTGTCACGGGCTCCAATGGCGACTACCTCGTGGTGAGCAACTGGGTGGTCAGGGATGGCCGCAGTTTCACGGATGCCGAACTGAGAGGCGGCAAGTCGGTCTGCATCGTCGGGGACCGCGTGCGTAAAGAGCTCTTTGGCGACAAGAAGCCTTTGGGCACAGATTTGCGGCTACAGAACTTCAGTTGCCAGATCGTTGGCTTTTTCAAGGCCAAAGGTCAGAGTTCGACGGGCACAGACCAGGATGACTTCGTCCTGGTGCCGATATCCACGCTGCAGCGACGGGTCGTGGGCAATACCGATATTGGCGCCATCCTGATTTCTGTCCGCCAGGGGTTTTCCACCGATATCGTCAAGGGGCGCATCGAGCGTCTGATGAGGGAGCGCCGACACCTCACCGATGGGGAGGACAACAACTTCAATGTCATCGATACCAAGCAGCTTTCTGACACCCTCTCGGGCACTACGCGCATCCTGACACTGCTGCTGGGCGCGGTGGCCGGGGTCAGCCTGCTGGTGGGGGGCATTGGCATCATGAACATCATGCTGGTCAGCGTGACGGAGCGAACACGTGAGATCGGAATCCGGCTGGCCATCGGAGCGATGGCCCGTGAGGTCTTGATGCAGTTCCTGGTCGAAGCGGTGTCGCTGTCGGCGGTTGGCGGCCTGGTCGGCCTGTTGCTGGCGGCGGTGGTCTCCATCACGCTGTCTTCCTTGATGGGGCTGCCCTATCACTTTGATGCACAGATCAACCTGCTGGCCTTCATGTTCTCTGCGGCCATCGGTATTGTTTTCGGCTACACACCGGCAAAACGCGCGGCCAGACTGAACCCTATCGAAGCGCTGCGGCACGAGTGACCGCGTGCGGCGTGCTGGCCGTATCCACACGAGGTCAGCCTGCGGATGGATTCCGCAGACACAGGACCCGCAAGCGCTGCTCGACGACCCTGCGTGGCCCCTCATGCTGTGCTATGGAAATTGAACTTGGGATGCGCCAGCCCCGCACTGATGCCATCGGAGGCCCTGGCGGTTCAGGTGGCTCAGTCTGCCGCGGCGCGTGATGCCGCAGGGCGGCCCAGCAGGTTGCTGCGCAGCGTCGAATCTGAGGCCTTGTCACCCAGCCAGATCGCCAGCAAGGTGTTGTAGAAGCCCCTGTCATGGCCAGGCAGAGGGGTCATGTTCTGGTTGTAGCTCATGCTCATGCCCTCGTTGGGCACCCAGTCCAGGGTCAGGCTATCCCCTTTGTGCAGCACGGGTGCCAGATTGGAGATGATGCGGCCCAGGTGGAGCACCTTCTGGGCAGTGCGTGGGTCGGGGTTGTCGCCGTGGGGGCCGAAGTGGGTCGCTACCGCATCGTTGAAGTCGGCACTGCTGAGTTCACGCAAGGCCGTGATCACGACGCGCCGAGGTTCGTCGATGGTCATCACATCCTGAGCCGTGAGGCGCCGCTCGGGCAGATACAGAGCAATGGCATAGACCTTGAACAAAAAGCGGTAGCCGACGCCAGCCCCATTGAGCCGAAGTGGTTTGCCAGCCATCACAAGCTGATCGTCGAAATGGGTCCCGGCCAGTTCGATGGCCGAGGCCGGGCAGGTACCTGCCTGGCCGGCAAGGCCCAGTCCTGCGGACAGGCATAGATGGATGAGTCGTTGTGTCATGTCCTTTCCTTTCTTGTGTTGGTCGGGGACAGCCTTCGGTTTGTGGGCCTTACCAGATGGACAGGCTGTTGGTCTGCGTGCGTTGCTCGGCGTTGCGTGAGCTGGCTTCGGATACATCACCTTGGCCTGCAACCTCAAGGCGGGCATTGGCCACGTTGGATGAGGCCACCACGTTGCCTGTGGTCAGGTCCTTGGGGTTCACCACGCCCGAAAAGCGCAGGGTGCGCGTGCCGCCATTGAGGGCCACGCTGCGCTCGCCTGCCACCACCAGATTGCCGTTGGGCAGCACGTTGGTCACCGTGGCCGTCAGCTGCCCTGTGAAGCTGCTCACGTCAGTGGTCTTGCCTTTGCCCTTGTACGAATCGCTGCCCTCGGCGCTGGCGTCCAAGTTCAGCAGCGAGCGGATGATGCCGCTGCCCACGCCTTTGACGCCGGGGCCCTTGGTGCTCATCGCATTGCTGCGGCTGTTGTCGGTGGTCAGCACATTGCTACCGTTGATGCTTTCGGAGATGTCTACTTTGAGAATGTCACCGACGGCGCTCGGCTTGCGGCGGCCGGTGAACAAGGCGGCCGATGTCTGGCCGGGGCGGAACAACGAGCCTGGGTTGATCCGTTCAATATTCGCAGGCTCAGCCATAGGCGTTGCCGTCAGCGGCCCGGGTACCGTGCTGACGGGGCTATTGCTGCTGCAGCCACCCAGCAGCGCCAGGCTGCTGCACAGGGCCAGGACCCTGATGTGTGGGAGGTGTGAGGGATGGTGGGTCATGGCGGTGTCTCGGCTGCTTGGGTGCGTCATTAAGAACCGGTGTCCAGGGGCGTCATCACAGGGCAAAACGAGCCCGCCAGAACGGGATGCAAGCGCATGCCTGTGACGTTGGCCACACCCGGCAGGGGAGTGGGGATGAGGAACGAGGCTCCGCCCACGGCGGCGCCTGAGCCCGGTGTGCCCAGACGGGCCTGGGTTCGTGTCTTCGGGGCGCGGGGTTGGCCGGCTTGCGCGCGATCATGGGTCTGTCTTGCCGTCATGGTGAATCTCCTGACAGGGCGTGGCTCAGACCGAGGTGTCGAGCAGGGGCACGGTCGCCTGCGTGCTCAGGGTCACGTACGCGCTTATGTTGACCACGGTGTCGTTGCCACTGCCGCTCACAGAGAGCGCGGCGATGCAGACCGCGCTGGCGGCATCTGTGATGGGGGGGGGGCGTACCTCGCTGGCTGCCCCGCTCGCTGCGGAGCTCGGGCTTTCCGCGGCGTGCCAATCCCCGCTGATGGCGTTGCTGAGTCTTTGCAAACTCTCCGCGCTGAAATTGGGAACCGCACTGGCGGTCCCGGCGCCCACGTCGACCGCGTCGACGGCGCCCACGTCGACCGCGTCGACGGCGCAGGCGACGACCGGCCCGTAGGCGTTTGTGGTGATCTCATGGTGACCGGGGCTGACCTGGTAAGCCGCACTGCGGGTTTGGATGGTGCTCACGCGTTTTCTCTTGAGAGTTGGCGTGCCTGAATCGTAGGTTTTGGCTTGGGAAACCAGCGCTTGATGAGTCCTCGGGATTCGCTTCAATTTCGGCAAAAGAAGCATGCATCGAAATACAAACACACATCTTCTTGGTACGTATTGCGTCTCGGTGGTTTGTCGGCGAATTGGCTTGCAGGCAACTACTGTCAGGGGCAGTTTGTACGGGATGTGGGCGCAGTGCGTTGGAAAGCAAACGCGAGTGCCATGCCACTGAAAGGGGGGGGCCGCTGGGCAACGAGGACGAGAACTGATGCTCAGTCTTCAGCAGGGATGGGCTGAAGACGATGTGGTGGCCCGCCTGATCAATCGATGCCAGTGGTCAAAAGCCACGGGCCGCAGCAGGACTTGATCACTCCCTGCCGTTCTGAGCTGAACGGGATGGATGAGTGCGTGATCCACACGCTCGAAGACCTATGCGCGCACCGCCACTGCTTTGAAACTCTGCAGTGGGCCAGCCGCGTGATGGCGAACTGTATCGGCCGATACAGCCATCGGCGCATCTCACCAGCTACTGAAAATGAAGACTCCCGCTGGGGCTGATGCGTTAGCGGCCTGACCTGCGCAGAAACCTCTGGGTCAATACAGGCAGGGAGGGCTCATGGCTGGGCGAGATTCGTACAAGATCTGGCCGAGGTGAAGGTGTACCCATTCGAGCTTCGCCTGAACAGGAGCAAAGCCGAGTGTGTGCATTGCCTGGGGCAAATGGTTGTCATCGAGGGGATGCCGGGTCGGCGGCCCGAGACGCCAGACGCGTGGGCGGCGGAGGGTCAACTGCCATCAGCGGATCTGTTGCAGTGCCCACTCCTGGAAGGCGCACTCCGTGAATGCCGGTAGTCACAAGAGGCCTCAGGCTCGGATGTGACCTTCTGACCAGGGTGAGGTTCGCACGAGCTCGCTACCATCGCTCGCAGGCCCCCGCATCAGCATTTGTCGACCCCCATGCAAGTCCTCCACGTACACGCCCCCACACCTGTCATGCAGCGCGCGCCTACGCAGAGCGCACGCTTGCTCATCGCGCCCGAGCAATTTGAAGCGCATTCGCCTTTCTTGCTGATGGCCGAGGATTGGTTCGCGCCACCCGCGGGGTTCCCCACACATCCGCACCGTGGCATGGAAACCGTGACCCTGGTGCTGGAAGGCGAGGTGCAACACACCGATCACACGGGCGAGAACGGCACGTTGCAGGCGGGTGACGCTCAGTTCATGACCGCAGGCCACGGCGTGATGCACAGCGAGATGCCTGGACCCGGCGGGGTTCACCTGCTTCAGCTGTGGTTGAACCTCCCCGCTCGCCTCAAACACGTCAGCGCGCGCTACACGGACCTGAGGGTCAATCACGTGCCGGTGCATACGGCGCCGGGCTTGCAGGCGCGTGTCTATGCGGGGCGATGGGACGGTGCCGTGCAGGCGCATGGCAGCACCTGGCCCCTGAGCTTGTTTGACATCGAAATCGCGGCCGGTACCAACGCGGAGGTGCCCGTGCCTGCAGGCGAGCGCGCCTTTGCCGTGCTGCTGTCTGGTGCCGTCACCTTGGCGGGCACGGAGATGCAGGCACCGAAGGTGGCATGGATGGACATCGGATCGGCCCCTTCTCCAGGCCAACACCCGTCAGCCGACCCGTCGTTCACGCTGCATGCGATCCAGACGTCGCGGCTGCTGGTCTATGCCAGCCCGGTGATCGATGAGCCGGTGGTCGCACACGGTCCCTTTGTCATGAACACCCGAGCTGAAATAAAAGAGGCCTATGCCGACCTTCGAAGCGGCCGCCTGACCGGCTGAAAGCGGAACTCATGGCCGAAGGCATGCCTAAGAAGCGCAGCTCGACACATCGATGCGATCGTGAACGACCGGGGGCTGGAACGAGGAGGGTCGACAATCGGCGTTGTCTTTGCCCAGCCAGCTTTGCGGCGCGGTTGCCGCGCTCATGGAGCCGGTGGCGTCGAGCGCCCACTTACGGGGTTCGCGGCGTCAAGAGCCCGTCGGCGTGGCCTTGGCGATCGCCTGATAGCGGCCGATGTCGTGTTGGTACAGAGTGTCCAGCTCGGCCAGGCTCATGGGCCCCATCAGGTCGGTGCCTGTCGAACGCGCCCACTCCCGGACCTGAGGGTCTCGGCATGCTTCATAGAACACCTGGTTCAGACGCAGCTGCACGGCCTCGGGGGTGCCGCGTGGCACATGCATGCCGCCCCATACGTCGTAGTTGAACCCAGAAAACACCTGACTGGCGGCCGCCATCGGCTTCAGCGAGGGATACAGCGGGTACGGTGCGGTGGCCGTGATGCCCAGCGAGCGCAGCCTGCCCTGCTCGATGAGCCCCATGGTGCTACCGTTGACCGGAATGAATGCCACGTCGAGTTGGCCGCCCAGCAAGTCCTGCACCATCGGCGGCACGCCCTTGAAAGGCACATGCAGCACGGGGACCCCGCTCACTTTCTCGAACTGCGCGCCGATCAGGTGAATGAGCGAACCTGGCCCGATGTTGCCCACGGTCAGGGGATTGCCACCGGGCTTGTTTTTCAACGCCACCAAGTCGGCGAGGCTGACCTGGGGCAGGTTCGCACGTGCGACCAGGATGTACGGCACGCGCCCGAACAGGCCAACCATGCGGAAGTCGGAGGGCGCGTAGCGCACGGATGGAATCGTCAGCGGGCTGAGGATCAGCTCGGTGGGGGTTCCCATCAGTATCGTGTGCCCGTCGGCGGGTTGTGAGAACACCCGCCCCGCACCCAGGGTGCCACCGGCACCGGCGATGTTCTCGATCACCACGGTCTGGCCAAGGGACTTGGTCAGCAGGGGCTGCAGCGTGCGTGCAATGGCATCTGTCGGGTTCCCGGCTGGCCAGGGAACGACGAGCGTGACGATCCGTGTGGGCCAGTTTTGCTGCGCTCGCACCGGCAGCGTGGCCGCCAAGGGCAGCGCGGCCATGGCCTGCAACAGACGGCGACGGGCTTTTTGTGGGGTGATGTTCATTTCAATGTCTCCTTGTCGGCCTCGGTCACGTTGAATTTCACTCACGACGCTCCGGCGCCCTCATCAGGCCATCACGACGCTGTCCTCGAATGCCAGACGGGGCCCGCGCGGACGGTTGCCCGATGGATCACCCCAACCGAGATTGATCAGGAAGTTGACCTTCAAGCGACCATCGGGGAAAAAGGCTTCGTTCACTGCCGCAGGATTGAAGCCGCTCATGGGCCCGGCGGCCAGACCCAGGGCACGGGCCGCCATGATCAGATAGGCGCCTTGAAGGGCGCTGTTGCGGGAGGCGGTTTCCGCGCTCAGTCCCGCGTTGTTGGCAAACATGTCGCGCGCGCCGGGATTGGCGGGAAACTGCATCGGCATGTGCTCGTAGAAAGTGGAGTCAAAGGCGACGATGGCCACTACGGGGGCTGCCATGGTCTTCTCCACGTTGTTGGGCATCAGGGCGGGTTTCAGTCTTTCCTTGCCCTCGACACTGCGCACGAAAACCACTCGGCCAGGCTGCGTGTTCATGGAAGTCGGGCCCCACTTGTACAGGTCGTACAGCTGCTTGAGCAGGTCGTCGCTGACGGGCTCGGTCGTGAACTTGTTGTAGGTGCGCGCGGCCAGGAAAAGCTGGTCCAGGGCGGTTGAGTCAAGGGCTTGGGTCATGTTGTGATGTCTTTCGGTGATGGACGTTTGGGCTTGAGGGCGGCTTATGCGGGCTCGACCACCCGGTGGCTGTTCGTCGCCACGGCATTGCCCGGAGCCGAGAACTCGATCATCTCGGCGCTCACATACTCCAGGATCTCCAGGTCGGCAATGCCGTTGACGACATGGCACGTCGTGGGCAACTGCTCGAAGGTGGCGCGGTGCCACTTCACCGACCCGCCCTTGGCCTTCCACTTCCTGAAGGCTGCATCTTCAAATTTGATGGGTGAAGTTCCACGGGACGCGCCTTGCATCGGTTGCGAAGTGGTGACATAGGTGACGTCGGCCCCGCCAGAACCAAAGGGGCCGGTGCGTGGCATGTACTTGAAAAAGATGGGTCCGCCGGGTGCCCCGAGCAGATTCATGCTGTCCACGGTGGTCTCTTCAATGCCGTGCATCTCCATCTCGAAGAACTTGAAGTCGAGCCAGGAGGCCTGGCCGCTCAAGGCGCCGCTGTCTGGGTCCAGGCGCACATCCGGGATGTCGGCAAACAGTTTGGGAAACCCCAGCTCTTCGCGACCGGTCATGATGGCATCCGGTCGCCCCTCCCAGATCGACAGGCAGAGGCCGCCCTCGACGGTCTCGGACTTACCGGTGTAGATCACAGGCACTTCAACGTTGACCAGCCCGTAGCCCCGTCCGGCCAGCCAGTACAGGTTGCGGAAGAAACCGAGCGTGACATACACCAGAGGATCGCCGTTGAGGCGAAAGCCCGCTGGGAGCAAGGCCTCCAGCTTGTCCCTGTGGGTGCGGTACCCGATGGTCGCCCACTGCACATTGGCGGTGCCGGACTCTTCGGCCTGCCAGGGGGTGCCATCGTGTTTCTGACGGGGACCCGGCGCGGGCCCGAAGACCACCGGCATCCGATAGCGCACATTGGGTTTGAAAATGAAACTCATGGAATAACTCTTTGGGTGGGAAAAGGTGAAGTTTCAGAAGGGGTACTGACGGGGCGTGGTCTGCACCGTGACCCAGCGCAGCTCGGTGAATTCGTTCACACCTGCACGGCCGCCGAAACGACCGAAGCCGCTGGACTTCACACCGCCGAAAGGCATCTGTGCTTCGTCGTGCACGGTCGACGCGTTGACGTGGCAGATGCCCGACTCGATGCGGCCGGCCACTTGCAGCGCGCGCGTTACGTCGCGCCCGAAAACGGCGGCCGACAGCCCGTACTCAGTGTCATTGGCACAGGCGATGGCTTCTTCGACCCCGTTCACACGGATGATCGGCTTGACCGGTCCGAACGACTCGTCTCGGTAGATGGCCATGTCGGCCGTCACGTGGTCTAGCAGCGTGGCGGGCATCAGGGTGCTGTCGGCCTGGCCGCCGCACAGCAGCTTCGCGCCCTTGGCCACGGCATCGTCGATCAGCGCGTTGCAGCGCTGCACGGTGGTGCTGTCCACCACGGAACCCAGCACCACCGGATCTTTGCCGCGTGGGTCACCGAGCGGCAGGCGGCTGGCCTTGGCAACCAGGCGCGCCACGAACTCATCGGCGATCTTCTCGTCGACGATGATGCGCTCGGTCGACATGCAGATCTGGCCTGAGTTCATGAATGCACCGAAAGCAGCAGCGTTCACGGCGGCGTCCAGATCGGCGTCGTCCAGCACCACCAGGGGTGCCTTGCCACCGAGTTCCAGCACGGAGGGCTTGAGGTGCTTGGCGCAGGTGGTGGCGATGATGCGACCGACCCGGGTGGACCCGGTGAAGTTGACGCGACGCACGGAGGGGTGGGCGATCATGGCTTCGACCACTGCCGCCGCATTGGCTGGCGCGTTGGTCACGAAGTTCACCACGCCCGGTGGGAAGCCCGCTTCCTGCAGCGTTTCAATGATCAGTTGGTGCGTGCGCGGACACAGTTCCGATGCCTTGAGCACCACGGTGTTGCCGCAGGCCAGCGGTGTGGCAATGGCCCGAACGGCCAGAATCACCGGCGCGTTCCACGGGGCCATTCCCAGCACCACGCCAGCGGGCTGGCGCACGGCCATGGCCAGGCTGCCCGGCACATCGGAGGGGATGACCTCGCCGGTGATCTGGGTGGTCAGCGAAGCCGCTTCCAGCAGCACACCCGCCGCGAGGTGCACGTTGAATCCGGCCCACATGGCGGTCGCGCCGGTTTCGGCACACACTGCCTCGATGAATTGAGGTGTCTTGGATTCGAGCAGCTCTGCGGCCTTGAGCAGCAGGGCCCGGCGCGCGCTGGGACCTTGCTGAGACCAATTCTTGAAGGCCGCCGAAGCGGCTTCAACAGCCGCCACGGCATCGGCCGGTGTGGCGGCGGCGGCACGCGAGACCACCTCCTGGGACATCGGATTGCGGCGCTCGAAAGTAGCGCCATTCGAGGCCGGAACGCTGTTTCCGGCCATTAGCAGATTGACATTGAACATGGTGGTTTCCTGGGGGTTGAACAGGTTTCTTCAGACCGATGGTGATCGGTCACTGGGGACGAGAGCGACACGGCCTGCGCCAGGCGGCGATAGCGTTCGGTCTGATCGGTGAGGCGTCGGTCGGCTTCGGCCAGCCATGACGATGGGCAACGTAGGTTGCTCTGGCCAACGCGACAGGTGCTGCGCGGCGAATTTCGAAATTTTCAAGACAGTGTCTCCTTCGACAAGGCGCACGAAACCGCTCCGCACTTGCAGGGGGGGCTCAAGGCGGCGCGGGTTTCAGGTTGGGGGGATGACTGCGAGTTCGATGTCGTGCAGCACCACACTGTCTGCACCGATGCTCACCGGGCGTTCGATGGCCCCATGCTCCGGATGCGAGACGCGCACAAGGTACGCTCCGCTGTGCGGTGGCAGTGCATCGAACTTGAAATCACCGAACACATCGGTGACCGTGCTGGCGAGCTGAGCGCCCGCTCGCAACAGTGCCACGTCGGCGCCCTCCAGGCACTCCAGGCGCCCCTCCACCGTGGCCGCCACGCTGCCTGCGATGTAGCCGTGGTCGGCGCGGTGCAGGTTCTTGTAGTAGACGCGGGGCTTGGTCCCGAACTCGGGTTGGAGCGTGCGCAGCCCCTCGTCTTTCACGCGCTGCGCCATGGGGGCGTCGCCCAGCTTCACGGCTTCAATGGCCTGCGTGGGGCACACACCGACACAACGCGGGGCGCCAGCCCCGGTGTCCAACAGGTGCGCGTCGAAGAACCAGCTTTGTGGCAGTTGCAGCTGATCGTTCCAGACGATGGCACCATAGGGACAGGCGTCCAACAGATCGCGACGGCCCTTCGCCTTGACCGGATCGATGATCACAATACCATCGTCCCGCTTCCGGACCGCGCCGTCTTCGCCCGCTTTCACGCAGGGCGCATCGTCACAGTGGTTGCACATCTTCGGGACATAGGCCGCGTCCACCAAGGGGGCCGCGCCGCGCACCGTGCGTTCGATGTGAATCACGCCACGGCCCTGGGCCGGGTGCGGGGCTGTATAGCCTGGGAAGTCATTCCCCACCAGTTCGTCTTTCGTGGCAAGTACGCAGTTGTTGCAGTTCTCGCAGCCGGCGACATCAATGATCAGATTCCATTTATCCATGTCAGGCCACCTTCCGCACACGGGTTGCATGCGCCCATTTCTCCACCTGCACCAAACACGAGTTCGGCGACATGCTGCTGGTGCCACGCATCTGCGAGCGCGAGGGCGTCAGCGTGTTCATGCACCCGCCCAGGTCCACCCATTCGCCGTCGATTTCCACCGGCTCGAACTCAGCGCTCGATTCAAAGGACTTGACGACGCCCGACGCCACCATCGGTGAAACGTCGACCGCGCAGATCACGGCACCCCTGTCGTTGAAAACCTTGACCAGGTCGTGGTGTTCAATGCCCCGGGCTTGCGCGTCCTGCACGCTCATCCTGAGCAGCCAGTAGTAGTGGCCGGCGATCAGGACCCGGTGGTCTTCGATGTCGTTGGTGAAGCTGTTCTTGCCGTCCACGTTGGTATGGAAGCTGTAGCGTGAGTGTGTGGCAATCATCTGCAGGGGGAATCGCCCGATCAGCGCGACGGTCTGTCGCCCTTCCCACGACGGGATGTAGCGGTTGAGTACCGGGCGCTCGGCGTTGTCCGGGTCGGAACGCTTCAGGGTTTCGGGCATGAACTCGAACTTGCCGCTCGGCGTCTGCAAGCCCTTGCCGAAATCGCCGGCCCATTGCGACGGCAATGGCTGGGCTTCCGGGACGTCCTTCATCCTGCCCTCGGCAAACCAGCGGAAGACCACCGGTGCGCGGGTGGCCTCGGGCTCAGGAGGTACCACGTAGTAACCTTTCGTGCAGAACGCCTGCCAGGAGATGCGTTTGGCCACGTCCGATGACTTGAACACCCGCTTGACCCAGTCAAGCTCGCTGCAGCCTTCGGTGAAGATCGCTCCCAGACCCAGGCGGGTGAGGATGTCGGTGAAGATCTGGTAGTCGGACTTCGACTCGCCCAGCGGCTCGATGCACTTGTGTTGCAGCGCGATGACTCGGTGGTTGACGCCATCGAAACCGTGCTGCAGGTAGCCGCCACCTGCGCCCCATTCACCGATGTCGTAGCGCTCGAAGTTCGTGCAGGCCGGCAAGATGATGTCCGCGAACTGCGTTTCGCCTTCCATCCATATCGACTGGTTGACCACGCACTCGATGCTCTCATGGCGGTAGGCCGCCACCATGCGGTTCGACTCGGTCAGCGTGCTGAACGCCGATCCACCGTACTTGTAGATCATGTGGATGCGGGGGTAACCCGGCATCGGGTAGCTATAGGGCTGGAACTGGATCTCGGTGGCAATGCCATCCCACAGATAGCCTGTCGCCTTGCCTTCGATGATGGCCTCAGGGAACTGCTGGCGCGGCACCAACTGGCGCACCGGGTTCATCGAGATCACATGCGGCATCTTCTGGTAGTTGTTGACCGAATTGCCGTTCCACTGCAGCTCGCCCGAGATCCCGCCATCGGCATAGCCTGGGAAATAGAACTCGTAGTCCACCGGCGCGCCTGCCTGCAGGTTGCCCATGTTGACGCCGGGTTTGCCCAGGCCCTGCATGGCCATCATCATGACCATGCAGCGGGCCCACTGGGCCCCGGCTGCGCCCCGGCAGGCGCCCCCGAAGCCGCCGCCATTGGCACCGGCCGCGAGGTAGGTCTTCTTCCTGGCCCACTGGCGGGCCAGCGCCCGCACCACCCGGGCCGGCACACCGGTCTCAGGCTCTTGCCATTCCGGCGTCTTCGGAACCCCGTCGTCCTTGCCCAGCAGGTGGTCGCGCCAGTCGTCGAAACCCGTGGTGCGCGTGGCGACATAGGCCTTGTCGTACAGGTCCTCGGCTAGCCACACTTGCATGATGGCCTGAGCCAGTGCGGCATCGGTTTGCGGCCTGATCGGAATCCAGCGCCCCCCAAGCAGTTGCGCCGTGGGGTTGTAGTGCGGGTCAATGTGGATGAACTCGATGCCCAGTGCCTTCGCCCAGAGCCGGCGCTGCGTTCCCTCGAAACCCATGTAGGCGCCGTTGGTGCTCTCCGGGTCGCTTGACCAGAACACCATCAGCTCGCTCTCTTTGAGACAGTCTTCCACCGTGCCATAGGCCGCTGCGATGCCCACTCGCTGGCTGTGTCCCCAGTGGTGCATGGCCCCCCAGTACCAGCCTTCCCAGCTGTCGGGGTTGGCGGCCATGCGGGTGAAGCCGATCTGGTTGCCAAAGCGCATCAGCGCGCTGAGGTAGTAACCGACATTGCCCCACTGGTGGTGTGACGACATCGGGATGACCATCGACCCTTGGCCATACGTCGCCTTTTGGCGCTTGATCTCGCCGACCACGATGTCCAGCGCTTCGTCCCAACTGATGCGCTCGTAGCCGCTCTTGCCCCGATTCTGCGGATTGCGTTCGCCGTGGGGGTCGAAGTCCACGCGCTTCATAGGGTAAAGGATGCGCTTGTCGGAGTACACCGCCGACTTCATGGCCATGGCATGCGGGGCGATGGTCGCCTGGCGACGCGGCGTGAAGCTGCGTCCTCTGGCGCGGATCGTCCAGCTCGGCGCGTCTGTTCTGTCGAGGTCGATCGGCGTCATGCGCACGATCTTGTCGTCCTTCACATGCACGAACAGAGGCCCTCCGTTGGTCAACATCGTGAAGCGTGTGCAACCATCGGACATGGGGGTTCCCATCTGCAGGCCGGAGGTTTGCGAGAAATTGAGCAACTGCATGAACCAGACCACCAGGGGATCCGGCCCCATGACCATGACCTTGAAGTTCTTGGCTGCGTGCACGACCTCGCCCATGTCCGGGTCGGGCTTCATCATCAGCAGCGCCGTGTCCACGTCCTTGAAGACCATGTTCACGTGCGGGCGCGGGTGAGCGCCGGCCACTGACTTCACCTTGCCGGCGGCGATGATGAAGTGGCGCACGATGCTGCCGTCCTTGAGCCCGATCTGGGCAACGATGTCGTGCTGTTTGAGCCGTACCCGAAAGGCAGGTCGCGTGCCCGCGACCCGGTTGAGCATGGGGCCCAACGCAAAGAGAATGGTCCGGAAGATCGTGCGTTTCATACAGGCCTGAATGGGGGCGTGGCGATCACAATGCTGCGGCGTCGGGGACGTGGTCTTCGACAGGCTCTTCGATGACACGGTTTTCGATGTAGCCCAGTTTGTCGATCTCGACCTTGACGACGTCACCCGGCTGCAAGAACTTGCCCAGGGCGATGCCCACATTGGCGCAGGTGCCGGTGGCAATCAGGTCACCCGGCTCCAGCGTCATCACCTGAGACAGGTGGTGAATCTGCTGCCAGATGTTGTAGATCAT
This sequence comes from Curvibacter sp. EU05-FHT14A10, assembly GCF_058791075.1. Classification (NCBI taxonomy): domain Bacteria; kingdom Pseudomonadati; phylum Pseudomonadota; class Betaproteobacteria; order Burkholderiales; family Comamonadaceae; genus Curvibacter; species Curvibacter sp. EU05-FHT14A10. Next base: position 133,614 of record NZ_JBYTDE010000005.1, on the reverse strand, counting down.
CTGGCCCGTGTTCTGCTCCTGGCGCAGTTCGCCGTTGACCCACAAACGCATCATGAGGTCGTGCGGGTCGTCGATTTCGTCGTGGGTGGTGATCCAGGGGCCGATCGGGCCGTGCGTGTCGAAGGACTTGCCCAGCGTGAAGGTCGGGCTGGCAAACTGCCAGTCGCGCGCCGTGAGGTCGTTGGCGACAAAGTAGCCCGCGACCACACTGCGCGCATCGGCTTCAGAAACATAGCGGCAGCGCTTGCCTATCACGACGCCCATCTCGGCCTCGTAGTCCATTTTGGAGGACACGCGCGGCTTGTAGACCGGCGAATAGGGCCCCGTGATGCAACTGACCTGCTTGTTGAACCAAAGCTGGTTCTTGGGTACGGCCACGCCCGCTCGAGCCGCCTCGTCGGCGTGGTCCTGGTAGTTCATCCCGATGGCGAGGTATTTCTGCGCGTCGGGGATCGGGGCTTCGAGCTTCACCTCGGTGAGCGTATAGCCTGCGCCAGCCGGCAGCTGGTTCAGGGCGGCGTTGATCTGCTGACGCAGCGCAGCGCCAGCAGCGAGCACCCCGGTGACGGTGGATGGTGCGTTGGGCAGCAGGTGGGACAACTCGATCACACGGCCCTCGCGAACGAGTCCGATGGTGGTGTGGTCATCCCGGGAAAAGCGAGCCAGTTTCATAGGTTCTCTCTGAGTTTTGAATGGAAGATGGATGCAGCTTCAGGCAAAGAAATCGGGGGTCAGAGGAGGTGCCCACTGGCGCAGTTCCTCGTTGCTGATGGGGTCGTTGCCGACCGGCGTGTTCTCGTTCACGAGGTCGCCATCGGTCCAGTGCTCAACCTTGTTGCCGAACGGATCTCGCCAGTAATCGAAGAGCTGGCTGCCCTGGATGTGGCGGCCGACGCCCCAGGAGTGCTTCCACTCCTTGGACTTGAGGTGTTCGTTGCCTTGCACCACGTCGTCCAGGTCCAGCACCTCGAATGCGGTGTGGTCGAAACGGTTGGTGCCATCGGGCGAGGCGATCACGGCCAGCGTGTGGTGGTCGGTCCATTGCGGGCCGAGCCCGCAATGCATGAAGGCGGCGATCTTGTTGTCGGGGTGGCCTGCGTGGTAAGTGTCGGAGGGGCGGAAGCCCAGCACACGCGTGTAGAAGTCCAGCGCTTTCGGAAAGTCCGCCACCAGCAGCGCGGCATGACCCAGGCGCATCACCGTGGAAGGCTGCGGCTTCAAGCGCACCACCTTGCCGAAGCGGGCGCGACCTGTGGCCGGGTTCATCAACAGAGGCTCTCGGTGCGGAAGTTCGGGCAGGGTTGCTTGGCCATGGATCACGTCCACGAGGAAGCCCATCGGATCCCGGAAACGCACGCGCATGCCGCCCCCAGGCTCGGGGTTGTCCTCCACGGTGCTGTTCACTTCCAACGCGAGCTTGTGAAGGTCGGCCTCGCTCTGGGCGTGCAAGCCGAAGCCCAGGGTCGCGTTGGTCTCACCCAGCTCGGTGATGTGGCAGTGGTGTGCCGTTCCACTGGAGCGCAGGTATAGCACCTGGTCGGTGCGTTCGATGCGATAGAGCCCAAAGTCCAGCATGAACTTCTCCATCTGGTCCAGGTCGGTCGCCTGGTAGCGAACGAATGCAATGTCTTTCACGGAAATCATGCGGGTTTCCTTTTAACGAGCGTGGGGTTTCTGGCATCGGCAGGCTGCGCCGACACGGTGGAGGGAGGCTGAAGGTGCTCCTGCGCAGGCTGCAGCATGGGTGCGGCTTTGGCAACAGGGGGCGCGCCACGACGTGGTCTCTGGCGTCCTGTTCATTGGCATGTTCGTCTCCTCGGTCATCTGCCTTTGTTGGGGGGGCTGACGGCGTTGTGCACTGGGTGCCCCGCAGCATTCGGATCGAATACTAAGTCATGTTTTATCGATAAATCATGGGGAAAACCATTATCTGTGAAATTTACTTTTATCGATAATATTCAAAAAAAGAGATGGACATGGCGTAAGACGATGACCCAGGGCAGCCACTCGCAAGTGGCGCTTCATCCCTCTCAGGACACACAATGGTTATTCAAGAGATCGACAACCGCAGCCTGACCTCACGCGCCGTAGAGCTACTGCGCGCCGACATCATTGGCGCCAGCCTCAGGCCCAACGAGCGCTTGCGCATTCAAGCCCTCAGCGAGCGCTATGGCGTCGGGGCCACCGCCATTCGTGAGGCGCTGTCTCGTCTGGTGTCGGATTGGCTCGTGGTGTTCGAAGACCAGCGCGGGTTCTGTGTGGCACCGATGTCGCGGGCCGAGCTGCTGGAAATGAACCGCACCCGGATCGATGTCGAAAGCCTGGCCATCCGCTATGCCGTGGAGGAGGGCGATATCCAGTGGGAGTCTGGTCTCATCAGCGCTTTTCACCGGCTGTCGCGCACCCCCCCACCCTCCGACCCCACCCAGCAGCCCATCTGGGCCGAAGCCCACCGGCAGTTCCATGTGGCCCTCATCGCGGGTTGCGGCTCTCCCTCGTTGATCCGCCTGTGCGCGCTGCTGTACGACCAGTCTGAGCGCTACCGCAACTTTGCCAATTCCCAGCGCGAATCCGCTGGACGTCACGTGGGCGTCGAGCACAAAGAACTGCTTGACGCCGCGCTCGCGCGTGACGTCAAGCACCTGACCCTGCGGCTGGGCAGCCATTTCACCCGCACCACCGACATCATCCAGAACGCCGACTTTGGTGAAACGGGCGCCAGCGCGCGCCTCAACGCCAACCGTGCGTCGTCACAGATGTAAGACAGCCGGCGCGGGCTGAGTTTCATTACAACCTTGACCCGGAGACAACCATGAGCACCTCGCCCCAACCCCAACCCATCGACACGCTGCGTGGCCGCGCCGTGCTGTCCGTCGCGCACGTCGCCGGCATGGTCGACATGGTCTCCCTGCCTGTTTGGGTGGGCACACTGATCTCAAAGTACCAGTTGAGCCCGCAGCAGGCCGGTGGCCTGGTGACTCTCTTCCTGGCTGGGGTGGTGCTGGCCAGCCTGATCGGCGCACCCTTGTTCCGCCGACTGCCGACGCGGGCCATGACTCCCGTGGGATTCACGCTGGCAGCGCTGGCCTTTGCCGCATTGGGCTCGACCACCGGCTTCATGACGATGGCCGCCCTTCACGCCGCGGCGGGTGCCTGTGTGGGATGGGCGCTGTGTTTCACACACGGCACAATGGGGCGCACGTCGAACCCTCACCGCATGTTTGCGATGGCAGGCTTGGCGCTGGGCATCTTCGCCGTGATCTTTCTCGGGTTCGCACCCAAGCTGATCGAGGCAATGGGCGGTGCCATGCTGTTCCGGGTGTTCGGGGGTCTCATGTTGTTCGCAGCGGTGATCACCGCGATGGCCTTCCCCTCGCCGCCGACTGCCAGCGCTGCGGAATCGGCTGCGCGTCAGTCTTCTGCGCGCATCCCGTCGGTTGTCTGGGGCGGCATCGTTGGCATCGGCCTGATGGCCCTCATCCAAGCCATGATGTTCAGCTTCATGGAGAGTTTGGGCGTGTCGCGAGGTTTCAGCACCGAGCAGGTGCAAGCCGTGCTCATCGCGGTCGGCTTCATCAATTTGCTTCCAGCCATCGTCGCGACCTGGCTTCAGGAGCGCTTGCCCGCGCACCGCGTGCTTTTGGCGGGGCCGTTGGTACAGGCCATTCTGGCGCTGATCATCACGCAATCCATGGGTTACATGCCTTTTGCGCTGGCCTGCAGCGTCTATGTCTTCGTGATGATCTTCACCCACATCTTCGCGTTTGGCATGTTCGCCGCCCAAGATCCGTCGGGACGGGCCGTGGCCGCGACCCCGGCCATGATCATGACGGGATCGGCCGTCGGTCCGATTCTGGGCGGGGTGTTGGTGCAGAACTTCGGCTATGAATGGCTGGGGTATGCGATCGCGCTGCTCGCTGTGGTGGCCATCGTGGCGTTCTCCCGGGTACGGCGTGGCAGCGGCGCAACAGCCACGGTTCAAGCTGTTTGAACGGGCCCGTCGGCAGACCCCCTTGAGCGAAAGACGCAAGAGGACTCCGGTAGCCGGAGCCCCTGCAATCCATGTCGATCTGCGCGCCCCCGGCGTTCCCCGTTGACCCTCTCCTGGGGCCGCGCGCGGTCGAGCGGCCACCCAAGCCCCGAACCCATACTCGACTGCGCACACAGTCGGCCAAGAAGGAGCGATGCCATGGCAGATGATTCCACAGGCCCCACCGTCGACCCGGCCGCTGCGCTGTGGCGAGAAGAGCTTGCACGCGTGCTGGCCAGCGACAGCTTCGTCGGCGCGACCCGCATCCGGGCCCTGCTGACGTTCCTGGTCGAGGAAGTGCTGGCCAAGCGTGGGCGGCGCCTGAAGGAGTACGTGATCGGCGTCGAAGCCTTGGGTCGTTCGTCTGACTTCGACCCACGCGTGGACACCAACGTCCGCACAGAGACGTGGCGGCTGCGCGTGAGGCTGGAGCGCTACTATGCCAGCGAGGGCGCGATCAATCCTTGTCGGATCGAACTGCCACGGCGGTCTTTTGTACCGCTGCTGCACAGCCAGATCGCGGCGGCCGACACCCCCTCCGTCACGCATGCCGAGAGCCGGGCGCCCACCTGTGGATTTCGCCGCTCCGAACCCTTCCATCTCGCGCTTCAGCAGCTTCGTGAGACCTTGCCCGAGGGAGATGACGCTTCCGGCCTCGGTGCCAGTCTGCTCGACGAGCTGGCACTGGAGCTCGGCGATCACCCGGGCCTGCGAATTGCAATCGCGTCCGATGCCATCACCAGCCAGGCCACCTCACGACAGTCCGACTGGACACTCAGCGGCAGTGTGCGACGCGTGCAGGGTGCACTCCGGGCTGTTGTGCATGTGGTGCGAACAGACGATCAGGAGCAGGTGTGGAGCCACGGCTTTCAGTGCCCGGCGCAGGCCGTTCAGGACACCCAGGATCTTCCGCGTGAGCTTGCCCTCAACGTCGCCCGCCAGCTCCTGAGCAGCCCCGCCGTGCAAACGTTGGGCATCAACCGGCCCATGCCCCTGGGCGTGGCGAGTGGCAGTTTCGTCCGCAGCCTACTTTGCTCGGGGTTTGCGCGCATCGCGTCTGACCCAGAGTCTCTGCGGCGTCAGGTGCGGCGCGTCGATGCCTGGTTGCTCGACCATCCGCAAGATGCCGCAGCGTACCGGCAGCTTGCCATGTTGCTGGCCTGTCTGGCTTGCGCCGCACCCGCTTCGCGCGGTGAGCTGTCCGGGCATTTGCGGCGCTGCGCGCATTCATTGCTGGCAAGGCCTGAGGAATCCGTTGACGCCCTGCAGGCCCTGGCGCTGGCTTCCATGGTCGATTTTGACTGGTACAGCGCCATGTCACTGCTCGACACAGCCATCCTGGCCGACCCGCAGTGCTCCGACGCTCGGGTGGTGCGCGGGCTGTGTGCGATGCACGTCGGCGATTCGGGGGCAGCACAGAACGACCTGGCACAGGCCTGTGCCATTGACTCGCAATCGTCGCTGGCTTTTGCCACACTTGGCCTGCACCACTTCCAGCAACACCAATTCGACCGTGCGGCCAACGCAGCCCGGCACGCGCTGGCGATCGACAGCCGCTGTGAGCCCGCGGCGGTGCTGTTGGCCGATGCGGAGTTGTGCGTTGGTCAGATGGACGAAGGCATCGCCGTGCTGCAGCAAACCCGACACTGGAGCGGACGCTGGCCGGTCATCCTGGGGCGCCTCGGGCATGCACACGCCGTGATGGGGCGTCCGCAACTCGCGCGCACCCTGCTCGGCGAACTGCAGCAAGGCGTTGCTCATGGCATGCAAGCGCATGCGGCGATGGCCGACATCCACATCGGCCTCGGCGACAGCGAGGCAGCGCTGACGCAGCTGGACCAGGCCGTACAGCGCCACGACCTGCCCGACCTGCTCCTTCTGCGCTCAGCGCCGCGCTACCAGGGGTTGCGCCGCGAGGCCCGGTTCCACCAGATCATTGAACACATGATGCTGCCGGCCGCAGCCTGATGCCGCGTCGGGTCGTCCAGGAGGTGTGTCGGTGCTCATGCCTCGCACAAGGCCGGCGCCAGTTGCGCGTAGCGGCCTGCGTGAAATACCAGCGGCTGCGCCTCCCAGTGTTCGCAGGCCAGCACCTCCCCGATAAATATCACATGGTCGCCGGCCAGGTGCTGCGCGACCGTGCAGCACTGGAGCACGGCCGCGCAATCGGACAGCAGCGGAATGCCACCCTCACCGTGCCCGATTTCCAACTCGGCAAACCGATCTTCGCTGCGGCGCGCGAACCGGTCTGACAGCGATTGCTGCTCTGCCGAGAGCACATGAACAGCCCAATGCCGCGCGGTCACGAACGATTCCATAGCGCTGGAATCACGGCGCAGGCTCCACAGCACCAGCGGTGGCGACAGGGACACCGAACTGAAGCTGTTGGCCGTCAGACCGACAGGGCGCCCGCCAGCCGAGCGCGTTGTAACGATGGTCACGCCGGTGGCAAAGCTGCCGAGGACGCGGCGCAGTCGGTTCGGATCAATGGAAGAAGAGAAGGCTGTCATGGCGACCTCATGGAGAACACGGTGACGTTGATTGGACGGCCGATGCCCGGCAAAAAAAAGACTCTTCAGGTCTCGTCCTCGTGACACGCCTCCGGTGTGACGTTACGTGACTTTCCTGCCGCGCGGCAGTTACGAGAATCCACACCGCATTGCTACTGCGTGTCCGGCAAAACGCCCGAATCCAACTTGAATCTCAACCGAATCCAGGAGGCATCTGAGATGAGCACCTATACCCCAACCTACCGAGACACCCCCTTGGTCACTGAAGCAGGCCGGCGCATTCGGGACGAAGTCACCGCGCTGATCCCGCTGCTTCGCCGCAACGCGCTGGAAGGAGAGCGCATCGGTGCCATGCCGCAGGAATCGCTGGAGGCCTTGCACCGCACGGGGGCCTTCACGATCACCACGCCCGTCGAGCTCGGCGGATACGCGCTCGGCATCCGCGACGTGGTGGACATCGTCGCCGAGATGGCGCGTGGCGACGGTGCCGCTGGCTGGCTCGGATTTGTTGCTGGCGGCGTGCGCAACCTGCTCGGCTTCCCCGAGCAAGCGCTGCAGGAGCTGGCCCAAACCGGTCGGCAGGCGGTTGGCCCGTGGGCGGTGGGTGCTTCGATCTTTGCCACCAAGGTGGGCGATGGCCGCCGTGTCGACGGTGGTTTCATGGTCAAAGGCACTTGGCACTTCGGCAGCGGCTGCAAGCACGCTGCGTGGGCGGCCGTGGGCATCATCTACACCAGCCCCGAGGGCGTGCCGCACCGGGGCATGGTGCTGCTGCAGCGAGATCAATACGAGATCCTCGACGACTGGAAGGTCATGGGCATGCGAGGCACCTGCAGCAACTCCCTTCGCGCCGCAGAGGAAGTGTTCGTTCCCGCGCACCGCTTCATCGACATGGCCGAGCTGCCGGTGCGCATGGACGCATTGAACGGGCGCTTCCAGGGCCTGGCCTACCAAGTGGGTGCACGCAGCCTGATGATGATCACCAACCTCACCAACATGGCCGTCACCTACGGCATGGCCCAGGGTGCCCTGGAGTGTTTCATCGAGCAGGCGCAGAAACTCAAACCCTTCAACTTGCCCTACGCCACCGTTGCCGACGCAGCCTCCACCCAGATGGTGGCAGCCAAGGCACATGCCATGCTCAACCTCACGCGCAGCGTGATCCACGAAATGGCCGAGACCGTGGACCGTACCGCCATTGACCACACCGAAATTTCACAAGACCTGGAGTCGGCGATGCTGATGAACTCGGTCTACGGGCGTCAGCTGTGTGACGACGCGGTGAGCATGCTGCAGCTGTGCCTGGGCTCATCCACCGTGCATGAGAGCAACCCTATCCAGCGCTTCGCGCGCGACATCCGGGTGGCCAACACCCACGGCGCCGTGCGCGTTGACCCGACCGCCGAATTGCACGGGCGGCACCTGCTCGGGCGCGCGCCGTTCAACATGTTCGGGGGCGGACTGCCGAACGTCGCTGGCAAACCACCGGCCGCCTGACAACCGAGCCCAGCACCGCGTCGGACTCGTTTCCGGCGCGCGACATAAAACAGGAGACAAACATGGCATTCGATTCTTCATTGGTCCTCGGCGACCGCGCAAAAGCGGCGGCACGCACGGAGCCCCCCAGCTACCGGTGGCGCATGATCGCCGTGCTCTGGTTCGTGGTGGCCGTCGTGGTCGCGCTGCCCAGCGTGGGCTCGGGCGTGCTCAACGCGCGCATGCTCACGGAGCTCGGCTTCGATCACGGGCTCTACGGGATGGCATTCGGCCTCTTCGTCATGATGATGGGCGTCCCCGGGCCGTTGGTGGCCGCGGGGATACGCCGTTACGGCGTCAAGGCCGTGATGCTGTGCGGGACCGCCATGGTCATGACGGGGGCTACGCTGATCGGCACCGTGGTTCGGGAGGGCTGGCATTTCCAGCTGGCGTTCGGTCTGTTGCTTGGCGGCGGCGTCGCGATGGCCGGCGTGCTTCCAGCCCAGGCCGCCGTCACACATTGGTTCCAGGACAAGCGCGCGCTCGCCCTGTCGATCGTGTTGTCTGCGATCGACATCGGAGGCATTGCCGCTGCCCCCCTGCTGGAGTGGGTGGTCACCGGCCGCGACTGGCGCCTCGGTTGGTTGGTGATTGCGGCCCTGGCCGCCGTCGGGATGCTCGCCGTGGCGCTGTTTCTGCGTGCGGAGAGTGGCTATGCCGTTGACGCCCCCCCGGTGGAGCACCTGTCCCACGTTCACAAGACCACTCGCGACTGGACACTGCGCGAAATCATCGGAACCCGGGCGTTCTGGTTCATCGCCATCTTCAACATCGCGGTGGGGCTGTCCTGGATTCTGCTCATGGCGCACGGTGTGGTCCATCTGCGCGACCTTGGCTTTTCTTCAGGTCAGGCCGCTCAGACGGTGGCGCTCATGGTCAGCGCATCGTTGGCGGGCAACATCATTGCGGGCTCGCTGGGTGACCGTATTCCACCGCACCGCATTGGCGCCTTCACCATCGCGTTGATGGTGGTCGGGATGTTCCTGGCCGCCCATCCCAGCGGATCGTTGGGACTGATCGCGTTCGCCCTGCCGGTGGGCTTTGCGTACGGCGCCTCGCAGGTGTGCCTGATGGCCTTGCTCGGCAACTACTTCGGCCACCGTGCGTTCCCGTCGGTCTTCGGTCTCCTGCTGGCCATGGGAACGATCGCTGCGGCGGCTTTGGCGGCCACTGCGGGCGTGGTGTTTGAACAGATCGGCACCTACACACCCGTTTTCTACGTTTGTGCCGCGATCACGGGCATCGCCACCCTCGCCATCGCCATGGCGTCTCCCCCGCGCGCCGCCCTCATCACCGCTTGACGTTCGTTGTAGTCCTTCCAAATAAAAAAACTCGGAGACCAACCATGAAAAAGCTCATTTTGTTCACCCTCCTGGTCGGCGGCTTAGCCTCACTGGCCCTCCAGGCCGTGGCGCAGTCCATAGACGCATCGAAACCGCAGGCACCTGAATTCGTTGTGCGCGGCCCCCAAGAGTCAGGAGCTGCGCTGGGCAGCGAGGCATTGGGCAGCATGGTCGTGCCGGTCGCACCGATGCCGCCATTGCCCCCAGGCCCGCTCACGGTTCTGGGCAACCGACTGCGCGAGAGCGGCGTGAGTCCCGGGCTCACCTTGATCAACGCCAACTTCCGCAACCCCTCCACAGGCATCTCGCGGGGCAAGTCGGCCAACTATGGCGAGCTGATGTTCAGCGTCGGCCTCGACCTCGAGAAAATTGCCGGGCTTTCTTCGACCGAGCTGAACATCACCCAGGTGGTGCACCGGCCTTCAAGCAACACCGACCAGTACCTGTTCCAGACCGGCTCCGCATTTACACCGTTCCCGGTGCTCAATAAGGCAACCGACCTGGCCAACTTCACCGTGAGCCACCGGACACTGGATGATCGGCTGAAGCTGGAATTCGGGCGCATGAACCTGACGAGGGAGTTCATGGTCGGCAACATGTGCAGCGGCTGCATCCTGAGCGCGCAGGCCACCGTGCTCAACCAGCCTGGCATCTCCAAGTCGGTGTGGGGTGCCACAGCCCGCTATGCGCTCGACCCGTACCGCACCATCGGGCTGGGGGTCCTTGAAGACAACCCGGACAAGTGGCAGAAGACCTCCGGTTGGAACTGGGGTCACAGCTCGTCCATCGGCACGATTGCCGTGTTGAACTACACGCAGCGGCGTGGCTTCGAGGACACGCCGCTCCCGTACAAGCTCGAGACGGGGCTGTTCCATTCCACATCAAGCTACAGCGACGCGCTGTACAACACCGACGGCAGCTCTCAAGCTGAGAACAGCGCCGGCACACCATTGCAGCACAACGGTCGATCAGGCGGCTATGTCCAAGGGCGCAAGGTGTACTGGCGCGGTGGCAGCCCCGGCGTACCGGAAAACCTGGCCGCCTACGGTGGCGTGGTCTTGAGCCCGGGCGCAGGAGAGAAATATCCCTTGGAGGCCTATGTGGGCACGGAGTGGAGCGGTTTTGCGCCCAGCAATCCGCTGGCCATGATCGGGTCCACGCTGCGCTTCATCCGCCTGAGTGAGCAGCGCGCCTTGTTCGAACAACAAACCCGCAAGGGCTACACCACCGCCATGAACATGATGACTGGCGGCGCGGTGCCCGTCGTGGACGAACGGGTTCCCCGCAACATGTTTCTACTCGACGTGCACGGCCGTGTCGGCCTCATGCCGGGCGTGTTCCTGGAAGGCAGCGTCCAGTACCTGAAGAACCCCAATGCGCTGATCCCCGCCACCACCGAACGGATCCGCAACGGCTTCATGACCAGCTTGATGCTGGTGATCGATTTCGGTGTGGTGTCCGGCCTCTCCCGCATGCCTGGCGACAAGATTTTCTGATCTTCCCACTGAAAGACCCTAACCCATGAACGACATACCCGACGCACAAGTGCGCTTCGAGCGCGCGCAGAAGAACAAGCAGCTCGTGATCGACCTGTACCGGCACGTCTTTGACGCACTCAATCCCGCTGCGGTGAAAGATTTTGTGCGGGAGGACTATCTCCAGCATTGCCGCCACATGCCGCAAGGCCGTGCAGGGCTGGAGCAGTTCGTTGCCCGCGTGGCAGGTGGTCGACCACCGCTGCCGGTGCAACCCGACCTGCTCAACAAGCCGGTGTTTATCGTGGCCGAAGACGATATCGTCGCGATCGGTGGTGCACTGCCGCAGCCCGACCCGGAACGCCCGGGCGAGTTCTATGACTATTTCATCGTCGACACCTTCCGGGTGAAGGACGGCCTGCTTGCAGAACATTGGAGCAGCATTAACAAGATTGCCCCACCCAAGCACCCCGGCTGAAGACGACGCAAAGGCCTGGGCGCTTGCGCCTGGCCTTTTAAGGCATCGCGTCAGCTTCCCAGGGCGTCCGCCCCTGTCGATGACCTGTCTGGCAATTGTCCGGGAACCAGTACCTCTGTCACGCTCAGCGGTGACAGCAGTTCGGGATCCCCAAGTCGGTGCAGCGGTAGTTGCTCGTTGGTCGCCTTGCAGGCTGCGCACCTATTCACTGCCGCCTTGGGAGGAGCCTGATGCAACGGGCCTCTCAGCCCCGCCTCAGTTGCCGGCAGCCAGCCGCTGGTCGATCCAGTTGAAGGCGTCCTGCACGTCGTAGTTGCCGGCATGGCCCTGGTCCCAGAACAGGGCGTAGTCCACATCCTTGACCTTGGTGTCGGCCTTCAGGGCGCGGCTGAGGTTGTAGGCCACGGTGAAGGAGGTGTCACGGTCACGCGCACCCACGCGGATGCGCCAGTGGGGGGTGATGCCATCGGTTTTGCCGACATAGGCCAGGGCGTTGATCAGCTTGTACTGGTTCAGCAGGTAGGCTTGCTGGGGGTTGTTGGCCCAGGTGTAGCCGGTGTTCTTCAGGCCCACATCGCTTTGCGCAGCGTTGATGGTGTCGCCGCCGTTGTTGTTGTTCCAGGCGTACTCGGTGAAGTTGGAGTACACCTGGGAAGCCGTGCCGAACAGGTTGGATTCGCCGCCGCTGTAGTTACCGTAGACGGTGGCGCCTGCCTTGGTGGTGTCGCTGGTCGCGGTGGCGGCCAGGGCTGGGGTTTGTCCCAGTTGGTCGAAGGCGGGCACGGCCTTGAGGCGGGCTTGCTTGGCCACGAACTTCAGGTAGTTCGACATGTTGAAGAAGGTGACCGTGCCGCTGGTGTCCACGTTGATGAAGTCGTTCTTGTAGCTCAGGGTGCCGCTGCCGCCGGCCACGCCGTTGGCGGCGGCGCTGCCGGTGGCGTTGTAAGCGACGATGGCCTTGCCCGATTTCACGTAGTTGCTGGCGGCTTTCTGGATCTCGCTTTGCAGGGCGGCCAACATGTTGTCGGCGGTGAGTGCGCTGCCGTCGTCGTTCTTCAGGCCCAGGCTGGTCTGGTAGGCCACGAACTTGTTCATCAGGCTGGCGCTGCCAGCCGGGTCGGGATTGGAGGCGCGAACCAGTTCGTTGCCGCTGGCATCGACGATCAGCCCGGCCTTCTGGTCTGTCGAGACCAGGCTGCGGGTGTTGAGTACGTTGAACATCCACTCGTAGGCCAGGTCGGCGCTGCCCATGTCCTGGATGGGGCAGTAGGCCACGACCGCATAGACCTTGTCGCTGAGGGCGGTGCTGTTGCCGTTGACGTCGATGCCGGCGGCGCCGACGGCTTTCAGATATGGCAGGTAGTCGGCGCTGTCACCGGTGGCTGCCAACTGGGTGCTTTGCGCGCCGCCACCGCTGGTGCCGTTCACCACGATGCGGCTGGCATTGCCCGGCATCAGGCTGTCGTTCAGGTGCAGGTAGCGCACGGCAGCCTTGGCATCCACGATGGCGGCCGGTGCCTTGCCTTGGTAGATGCCATCGGTGTAGACGCCCGCAGGGGCCACAGCCCCCCGGCTGCGCGAGGCCATGTTGATGTAGACAAAACCGCGGGCGAGGGCGGCGCCCTTTTTGTCGGTGTCGCTGGTACTGACATAGCTGCCGCCGTTGACGATGTCGGCGCCGCTGTAGTTGCTGCTGGTGATGGCGTCGGAGCCGTTCCAGCCGCCCTTGCCCCCCTGGTAGCTGGCCAGCCAGCCAGCGTTGTTCACGTTCAGCACGATGGCGTTGTCCTGCCGCGCTGCGTCGACCTCGCGCACGAAGATGTTCATGTTCTGGTAGCCGCAGGTCTGGTTGTCCACCGCGCCGGCGGATTGGGTGGGGGCCAGTTGCATCGGCTTGCCGACGTAGCAGACCTCACGGTACCAGCGCACGGGCGTGCTCACGCCGTCGAGTGTGACGGTGATCGTCGTGTATTTGGTCTTGTCGAAGGCCAGTTGGCTGTCGTACGCGCCTGAGACGATGCCGCCTCCACCGCCGCAGGCAGTCATGAGGCCGGCGGCCGAGAGGGCCGCGACGGTGCCGGCCAGGGTGCTGGTCAAGGTACCGGTGAAGGTGCGCAATGGGATGGGCTGGGTCATGTTTGTCTCTTCAGATGTTGTGGTGACCGGCATCACGTGGCAGCCCGCACCCGGTTGGGGGGGGCGCTGACGTGTTCTCCGTTGGCTTGCTTGGGCGCCCGATCATCGAGCGCTTGTCTCCCGCAAGTGGGCGGATTCTTGAGACACGCGGTCCTTCTGAAAAGATGCTGGGTTGGCGGGCGTGAGTTCTTCTGGTTATCGCGCCCGTCGCCCCCTTTTGCCCGGGCGCTTCAGCCTGCGCTGTCCGGGGGGGCTTCGGCCAGGATGGCGCGCGCCAGCAACTCCACGGGTTTGTCGACCAGCTTGCCGTCCACGCTCACGGCCCCTGAGGGGCTGCTGGCCAGGGCCTGTACCACGCGGCGGGCCCAGCCGATCTGCTGGGGGCTGGGCAGAAAGCCATGGTTCACCACCGCCACCTGCTTGGGGTGGATGCACAGCTTGGCGCCAAAGCCGAAGCGCCGCGAGCGGGCGGTGTCGGCGCTGAGTTGCGTGGCATCGTCAATCGCCAGCGACACGCCATCGATGGGGGGCTGGATGTTGGCCCGGCGCGAGACCAGGACGAGAGGCGTGCGCACGGCGTCCATTTCCTCGGCGTCGCCCTGAATGCCCGAGTCGGCCATGAAGTCCACCGAACCAAAGGCCAGTCGGTGCACCTGTGGGCAGCGGGCCAGGGCTTCGGCTTCGAACCAGCCTGTCACGGTTTCCACCAGGGGGATCAGCTGCTGTCCGGGCTGCAGCCGCCGGGCCAGGGATTGCAGGGCGGCGGCGTCCTGCGCCTTGGGCAGCATCAGTCCGCGCACACGCGGGGCCTGCAGCAGCCCCAGATCCTCATCGTGCCAGGATGAGCCCTGGGGGTTCACACGCACCCAGACGGACCCTCCGCCCGTGCTGTGCAGCCAGTGACGGATGGCTTCACGAGCCTCGGGCTTGCGTTCGGGCTGTACGGCATCTTCCAGATCCAGGATCACGGCGTGCGCGCCGCTGGCCAGGGCCTTGCCAAAGCGCTCCGGGCGGTCGCCCGGGACAAACAGGTAGCTTCGTTCCAGCATGGGTGGGGTTCCTTTGACGCGAGGGTCAAACCTGGCGTTGGGTGGTCGTCTTGTTCTGCTCAGGGGCTAGCGGGCGGTATCGGGTCAGGGTCAGGCAACAGCCGGCGGTCAGCAGAGCCAGGCCCAGGTAACCTGCGCTGTAGCTGCCAGCCATGCTGGAGAGTGCGCCAAACACGGGCGGCCCCAGGACCACGCCCAGAAAGGTGAAGGCCAGGGTGCCCCCCGTGGCCACGCTGGCCAGGCCCGGTGGGGCCTGCCTGGCCACCTCGGCCAGGTAGACGCCGTTCCAGCCAATGGCCGAGGCCCCGAAGATGGCCAGCAGGCAGCCCACCAGCCATGACGGTGTGCCTGCCGGCAGCAGGGCTGTCAGTGCGGCGCTCAAGGCCATCACAGCCCCCAGCACGGCCAGCATGCGGCGCGCCCCCAAGCCCCGATCGGCCAACCAGCCCCACAGAATGCGACCTGCCACGCCGCCGCATTGGGCCACCGACAGCAGCAGCCCCGCAGCCACCAGGCTGTAGTTCAGTTGCTGGCTCAGAAACGTGACCAGGTAGGTGGTGAGCGAGAGCTGCGCGATCGAGAACACGAAGGAGCAACCCGCCAACAGGCGCAGGCCCGGCTGCGACAAGACCAGCCGGATGGGCTGGCCCAGGTGGCCCAGGGCCAGAGGGCGCTCGGGTTGTCGGTCGGCGTCCAGGGCGGTGCGCAGGGGTTGGGCGGCGGCCATGCACAGCAGGCAGGCCAAGGCCGACAACAACAGGCTGGGCTGCCAGCCAAAAGCCAGCATCAGGCTGGGGATCAGCGCGCCAGCCAGCATGCCGCCCAGGGGCACGCCGGTCTGCTTGATCGAAAACACCACCGACATCCGGTGCGCCGGGGTGGTGCGGCTCAGCAGGTGGGAGCTGGCTGGGGTGATGGGGCCATAGCCCAGGCCAATGAGCACGGCGCCTGCCGCGCAGGCCCAAAGGGAGGGCAGGGCGCACAGGGCCAGGCCGGCGGCGCACAGCAGCAGGCCCCATTGGCTGACCCGGATGGCGCCCAGCCGGGCCACGCCAGCCCCGGCAGCCAGGCTGGCGGCCATGGCGCCGGCATACACCAGGGCCACGTAGACGCCCACCAGAGAGGGCGACACCCCGAGCGCCTGGGCCGCGACCGGTGCCATGACCGGCAGGGTCAGCAAGGCCATGGAAACCAGGGCCTGAACGGCCAGCGTGATGGCCAGGCTGAGCCAGGGCCCGGGCGGATGGCTGGGGTGGGGCCTCACGTAGACCGGCCCTTCGCGGGCTGGCCAAGGCAGCGGGTGAGCTCCGCAACCGAGACCTGCTCAATGTTCAGCACCAGGTCCTGCAGCTGATCGGCCTGCTGGCGGCTGACCGCGCGGGCTGCGTTGTCATGGAACTTGGCCACGATGTCGGCATGGCTGATCGGGCGCCCGGCCGCGCCACGGTTGATGGGTTCGTGGTGGCGCAGGGTGCGGCCATCGGCCAGCTCCAGGATCACCTCGCCGCCAAAGTAGCGCGGAAAGTCGGCCGTCGGGTCACTCTGACATTCCACCAGCGCCGCCAGAGCGAGGGTTTCGGGGTCTTGATAGGCTGCCGGGTCGAGTGCATCGAGGGTGAAGCGACCCAAGCGAAGACCGGTGGCCACTGAGTAGGGCACGCTGAACTGGGCGTCGTAGGCATTGGCCGGTCGCAGCTTTTTGTCGATGGGCTCGCACACGGCCTTCATGGCCCCGCTGGGCACCCGGGCCACGATGCGGCGGATGGGGCTGCCATCCCATTGCCGCGACAGCACGCTGGCGGCGTCGGCGAAGGCGTGGGTGAAGTGGCAGGCGGGCACGGGCTTGATGGCCACCTGCATCACCTCCCAGACCCGCCCCAGGTCGGCGCAGACCATCGATAAATCGGCTTTGGCCAGCAGGTCAGGGCCGAGGTGGCTGGCGTACAGACCAAAGCGCCCCTCGTAGGCAGCGCCGGGCCCGACAAAGCCATGCCGGCCCAGGGTGGCGGCGGTGATGCCACTCGCGGCCCCCCAGCCGGGGTGCAGGCGTTTGGTCCAGGCGCCGTCCTCCAGGCACTCCAGGCTGCCTGAGGCCAGCGACAAGGCAATGCCCTGGGCGTCCACCATCTGGTCCGCGTTCAGGCCCAGCAGGCGGGCTGCCGCCAAGGTACAGCCGAAGGTGCCGACCAGGCCGGTCGGATGGAAACCCACCTGGTGAAAGCCGCTTTTGGCGGCCGCACCGATCCGGGTGGCGGTCTCCATGCCCAGCACATAGGCCTGCAGCAGCTCGGCGCCGCTGCTGCCCAGGCGGTGGCCCAGACCCATTACGGCGGGCAGCACCGAGGTGGTGGCGTGGATCACGCCGGCCGGGTGGGTGTCGTCGTAGTCCAGGCCGTGGATCAGCAAGGCGTTCATGATCACGGCGTCACGCAGCGGCAGGTTTTGTGCGCAACCGATCACAGGCACGTCGCCACCGGGGCCGGCCAGCTCGCGCAGGCCCGCCAGGGTGGTGTTGGCAAAGTCCCATTGGGTGCAGGCCAGGCCGATGCCCAGCGCGTCGAGCATCAGGTGCTTGGCCTGTTCCTGCACGTCAGGCGGCACCTGTTCCAGCGCCAGGCCGACGGCAAAGTCGGCCAGTTGCCTGGACAGCCGGGCACGGGGAGAGCGGGTTTCAGAGGTCATGGCCGGTGGTCCCTGCTCAATCCACACGGGCGCCCGACAGCTTCACGGCCAGGCCCCATTTCTCGATTTCTGACTGGATGTACTTGCGGAACTCGGCTGGCGTCATCACGGCCGGTTCGGCCCCTTGCCCATTGAGTTGTTCGCGCACGTCCGGTGCGTCGCGCCAGTGGGTCTGCAGGGCTTTGTACAGGATGTCGATCACTTCCTTGGGGGTGCCTTTGGGCGCTGCCAGGCCAACCCAGGCGGGCGCCACGAAGTTGCCCAGGCCGGCTTCGGCCATGGTGGGCACGTCGGGCGCAGCCGGGTTTCGCTTTTCGCTGGCCACGGCCAGCACGCGCAGCTTGCCGCTGCGCATGTGGGGCAGCAGGGCCGGGCCGGTGTCGATCATGGCGTTGACCTGACCGCCGATCAGGTCTGTCACCGCGGCCGGGCTGCCTTTGTAGGGCACATGGGTCAGGTCGATGCCCTGCGCGTTCTTGAGCAACTCCATGGTCAGGTGACTGGTCACCCCACTGCCGCCCGAGCCGTAGTTGATCTTGCCGGGCGTGGCCTTGGCCATCTGCACCAGTTCAGCCGCCGTCTTGGCCGGAAACCCGGGGCTGACCGCCAGGAACAGCGGCACCACCGAGAGCAGGCTGACCGGCTCGAAGTCTTTCAGGGGCTGGTAGGGCAGCTTGGAGTACAGGCTGGGGTTGATGGCCATGGTGCCGCTGGAGCCCACGACCAGGGTGTAGCCGTCTGGTGCGGCCTTGGCCACCAGCTCCGAGCCGATGATGCCGGCAGCCCCGGGCTTGTTGTCCACGATCACGGCCTGGCCCAGGGCTTCCTGCAGCTTGCGGGCGGCGGCCCTGGCCACGATGTCCGTGGCCTGGCCGGGTGGGAAGCCGACCACCAGGCGGATCGGCTTGTCGGGGTAGGTGGCCAGGGCCAGGCAGGCCCAGCTGCTCAGCAGCAGGGCGACCAGGGGTTTGCGCCAGAGGCTCATGGTGTTGTCTCCGTCTTGTTTTGAAGTGCAGGTGCAGGCGGGTGGGTGGGCGCGCGCGCTCAGTCGCCCACGCCGTGGCCACGCATGGGGATCAGCGACATGCGGATGAACTCCATCACCATCACGCCGTCCTGGTTGAACCCACGGGTGCGGGTGGTGACGATGCCCTGGTTGGGGCGGCTTTTGGAGGCGCGCTTTTCCAGCACCTCCGACTCGGCATAGAGGGTGTCGCCACCGAATACCGGTGCGGTCAGGCGGATTTCTTTCCAGCCCAGGTTGGCGATCGCCTTGGCGCTGACGTCGTTCACCGTCATGCCCAGCACCACGGCCAGTGACAGACCGCTGTTGACCAGCAGGCGGCCAAATTCACTTTTGGCAGCAAAGTTGGCATCGCAGTGCATGGGGTGGGCATTCATGGTCATCAGCGAGAACTGGATGTTGTCGTTGTCGGTGATGGTGCGGCCCGGGCGGTGTTCGTAGGTGTGTCCCACTTCAAAGTCTTCGAAGTAGCGGCCGTAGGAGGCCCGGAAACGCTGGGGGCTGATTTCAATCGCGGATTGCATGGTTTTGTCTCCTGGGGAGGTTGGGGCAGATTCGGGGAGTGACTCAGATGCGGTGGCGCTCGATCAGTTGTTTGGCGATCACCTGGCGCAGGATCTCGTTGGTGCCTTCGCCGATGCACATCAGCATGGCGTCGCGGTAATAGCGCTCGATCTCGTACTCGACCGAATAGCTGTATCCGCCAAAGATGCGCATGGCCTGTTGAGCGCATTCGGCGCCCGCTTCCGAGCCCGCCAGCTTGGCCATGGCTGCCTCCAGGTCGCAGCGTTCACCGCGGTCGTATTTGGTGGCAGCCTGCTGCAGCAGCAGCTTGGCACCCTCCACCTGGGTCACCATGTCGGCCAGTTTGAGTTGCAGGGCCTGGTGCTGCCAGATCGGCTTGCCAAAGGCCTCGCGCTCCTGCACGTAGCGCAAGGCGTGGCGCAAGGCGCCTTCGGCAATGCCGGCCCCGCGGGCGCCGACGTTGATCCGCCCCAGCTCCAGGCCACCGGCGGTCTGTGCAAAGCCTTTGCCCTCGACGCCGCCCACCAGTTGCCCCGCGGGCACGCGGTAGTTGTCGAAGGTCAGCTCGCAGGTGTCGATGGCGCGATAGCCCATCTTCTTGAGCTTGCCCACCACATTGAAGCCTGGTCCTTTGTCGGCGATCAGCAGGCTCATGCCCTGATGGCGGGGTTGGGCCTGCGGGTCGGTCTTGACCAGCAGCAGGGTGCCGTGGCCATGCATGCTGTTGGTGATCCAGGTCTTGCTGCCATTGACCACGTAATGGTCGCCGTCGCGCCGGGCCACCGTGCGGATGGCTTGCAGGTCGGAGCCTGCGTTGGGTTCGGTCAGGCCGATGCTGCCTCGGTACTCGCCGGTGGCCATGCGGGGCAGGTAGGCCTGCTTCTGGGCTTCGGTGCCGTGGCGTTCGATGGCGGCGGCCATGATCAGGTGCGAGTTGAAGATGCCCGACGGCGCCATCCACACGGAGGCGACCTTGATCACGATCTGGGCATAGGTCCAGGCCGACAGGCCCAGGCCACCATAGGCCTCGCCGATGGTGGCACCGAACAGGCCCAACTCTTTCATCTGCTCCACGATCTCGTGGGGGTACTCGTCGGCCTGGTCGTAGCGGCGGGCCACGGGCTTGAGCTCTTTGGCGGCCCAGGCTTCCACGGCCTCTACAAATTCATGTTCGTCGGCCGCGTCACGGACGGGGGGGGGGGTCATGAAGGCTCCTGCTTGTCTCGGATGGGTTGAATCGGGAGGCATCGAAGTTCTCTGTATCGATTTATTGTCCGGACATTATTGCGCGCTCATTTGTATGGTGTCAATCCTTGGCGTGGCGGCAATCTGATGCAGACTTGGGGCATGAGCTCCATCCCACCCCCGCCCTCTGAAGACGATCTCCCTCTGGATGAGGCGCCCGCCGAGCCGGCTGCTGAGCCGGTTGTTGCAGGGCAGCCCATCTACCAGCGTGTGGCTGCCGAATTGCGGCGCGGCATTGCCGACGGCCGCTATCCGGTCGGCGCTCGCCTGCCCACTGAGCTGGAGTTGTGTGAGCAATTTGGCATCAGCCGCTTCACGGCCCGGGCGGCGATCCGGCTTTTGTCGTCGGCAGGCCTGGTCACCCGGCGTCAGCGCGTTGGCACGGTGGTGATCGCCCCGCCTGACGAAGCCCGCTACCGCCACGACGTGCGCTCGTTGCCAGACTTGTTCCAGTACGCCCAGGACACCACGCTGCGCATCGTCTACATCGGGCGCATCCCGCTCACGCGCACGCAGGCGCAGGACTTCGGGGCCGAGGTGGGGCAAGAGTGGGTGCTGGCGGTGGGCTTGCGCCATGACGAGACCAGTGCGGGCGGTGGCGCTGCGCGACCCCTGTGTCTGACCCGGATCTTTTTGAACCCCATGCTGCAGGGCATCGAGGCCAGGTTGGC
Source organism: Curvibacter sp. EU05-FHT14A10 (assembly GCF_058791075.1). Classification (NCBI taxonomy): domain Bacteria; kingdom Pseudomonadati; phylum Pseudomonadota; class Betaproteobacteria; order Burkholderiales; family Comamonadaceae; genus Curvibacter; species Curvibacter sp. EU05-FHT14A10. The sequence goes on along the minus strand of NZ_JBYTDE010000005.1, from coordinate 112,910 downwards.
GGGGCGCCAGACGGCGGTCTATGCCCTGATCGAGCGGGATTACAAGGTCACCATCCAGCGCGTGGAGCAGGAAATCCAGGGTGTGGTGTTGAGTGCGGACGATGCGGCCAGCCTGCAATGTCCGGCGGGTGCGCCGGCCTTGCGCATCGTGCGCCGCTACTACAGTGACCAGGGTGAACTCATCGAGGTGGCCGACAACCTCCACCCCAGTGATCGGTTCAGTTACCGGATGGAGATGTCCCGTTGAGCTTGGTCGCGTTCTGAAACTTGCTATTTGTCAGGCCGTGGTTATAGAATTGTCCGTACAAATAAAGGACGTTCAACATGACTTCGCCCGAAACATCCCAAGAGACAAATGGCCGGCTGCCGCTGGCGGGCCTGCGTGTGCTGGCTGTGGAGCAATATGGCGCCGGCCCCTTTGGCACCTCTTACCTGGCCGACCTTGGGGCGGAGGTGATCAAGATCGAAAACCACCGCGATGGTGGTGATGTGGGACGGCATGTCGGGCCCCATTTCTTTGGCGATGACGACAGCCACTTTTTTCAGACCTTCAACCGCAACAAGAAAAGCCTGACGCTGGACCTCAAGCACCCCGAAGGCATGGCGGTGCTGCGCCGCCTTGCCGCTGGTGCCGACGCCTTGCTGGACAACCTGCGTGGCGATTTGCCTGGCAAGCTGGGGCTGACGTACGACGCACTGCGTGAGGTCAACCCTCGCCTGGTATGTGCACACCTTTCGGCCTATGGGCGCAGCGGGTCACGCCAGGCCTGGCCCGGCTACGACTATCTGATGCAGGCCGAGGCGGGGCATCTGTCGCTGACGGGCGAGCCTGACGGTCCGCCCGCGCGCTACGGGTTGTCGATTGTCGATCTCATGACGGGTCTGGCGGCCGCCTTCGGCCTGCTGGCCGGCGTGGTCAAGGCGCGTGCCAGCGGGCAAGGCATGGACATCGATACCTCGTTGTTCGATGTGGCTCTGCACAACCTCAATTACCCGGGTACCTGGTACCTGAACGCCCAGGTGGTGACCGGGCGCACCGAGCGCAGCGGCCACCCCAGTCTGGTGCCCAGCCAGCTTTATCGAACCCGCGATGGCTGGATTTTTGTCATGTGCAACAAGGAAAAGTTCTGGCCCTTGCTGGCGGCCGAACTGGGCCACCCCGAATGGGCCGATGACCCTCGCCTGGCCACGTTCGCTGTCCGCCTGCAGCACCGGGGCCTGGTCACGGAGTTGCTCGACGCTGCTTTCATGACCCGTGACACGGCCGATTGGTTGCAGGCCTTGAGCGGCAAGATCCCTGTGTCTCCGGTGTTCGATGTGGCTCAGGCCCTGGACAACCCCTTTGTCCACGAGCGGGCTGGGGTGGAGGACTTTCGTTACAACGATGGCCGCAGCGCCCGCATGGTTGCCAACCCGATCCGCGTTGCGGGCACGGCCCTGCCTCACCGCGCGGCCCCCGCCATGGGGGAGCACAACGAAGCCTTGCTGCGCGAGGCCGGCTTTGATGCTGAGGCCATCGAGCGCCTGCGGGGGCTGGGCGTCATCACCCCGGCGGCCACGGCTTGAGGCGGGCCGCCGCAGGCGGCTCTTCAGCGGCTGGTGGCGTTGGCTTTTACGGCGGCGGGCTGCAGCCGCATGATGATCAGGGCGGCGATCAGGCAGGCCCCGCCTGCCACGAACAGGGCCGGTGTGTAAGAGGCCAGCACCGAGCGCGACAGGCCGGCGCCATAGGTGGCTGTGGCAGCACCCAGTTGGTGGGCCGCAAACACCCAGCCAAAGACGATGCTGGCACGCTCAGGGCCGAACTCGGCGGCGGCCAGCTTCACGGTGGGGGGCACCGTGGCGATCCAGTCGAGTCCGTAGAACACGGCAAACATCGACAGGCCGACCAGGGTGAACTCTGAATACGGCAGCCAGAACAGCGACAGGCCGCGCAGTCCGTAGTACCAGAACAGCAGCTTGCGGCTGTCATAGCGGTCGGACAGGTAGCCCGACAGGGTGGTGCCCACCAGGTCGAACAAGCCCATCATCGACAACACCGAGGCGGCCGGCACCGGCCCCAGGCCGTTGTCGCCGCACAGCGAGATGAAGTGCGTCTGGATCAGGCCGTTGGTGCTGAGCCCGCAGATGAAAAAGCTGGCTGCCAGAACCCAGAATGAGGGCACCTTGACGGCGCTGGCCAGTGTGCGCAGGGGCAGGCCCCAGTCCGCACGGGCTGCGGCAGGCTGCACGTTCACGCCCGCGGGGGCGCCGTAGGCATTCAGGTTCAGGTCGGCCGGATGGTCGCGCATGAACAGCAGCATCATCACGAACACCAGCAGTGAAGCCGCGATCACCGGGGCCAGGGCCCAGCGCCAGCCATATTGCTCGATGAGCCAGACCACCAGGGGCAGGAAAACCAACTGACCGGTGGCGCTGCTGCCGGCCAGCAGGCCCATCACCAGGCCCTTGCGCTGAACAAACCAGCGGTTGGCCACCGTGGCGCCCAGCACCATGGCCGTCAGGCCCGTGCCCACGCCCAGCAGCAGGCCCCAAAGCGCAAAGGCCTGCCCCAGGCTGTGCATGAACACCCCCAGCAGCAACGAGCTGGCAATCACGGCTGCGGCAATGGCCACCATGCGCGACACGCCATAGCGCATCAACACCATGGCAGCAAAAGGCCCCAGCAGTCCATACAGCGCAAAGCGGATGGCAAAGACCGACGACAGTTCGGTGGTGGTCCAGCCAAACTCCTGGCTCAGGGGCTGCATCAGGGCGCCGGGCAGCCCGAGTGCCGCCGAGGTGACCAGCATGGCCAGAAAGGTCAGGGCGGCGATCACCCAGGCGTAATGGATGCCCAGGTGTTTCAGATACAAAGCCAGGCGGGGTGCGAGCATGCTGTGGCGTCCTAGGGGGTGAAGGGCCGCTTCGCCCGGCGTTGGACGAAGAAGGCGGCTGGCTTCGGGTTGTCGATTGTGTGGGCGTTTATGATAATGGTCGAAATCAAAAAAAGTCAACGAGGTATCCAGCCATGAAAGTGACCAAGGAACAGGCTCAGCAGAACCGGCAGGCCTTGCTGGACGCGGCCGGCAGGCTGTTCAAGAAGCACGGGATCGATGGCATTGGCGTGGCCGACGTGAGCCGCGAGGCGGGCTTGACGCCGGGGGCGCTGTACAAGCACTTTGCGGACAAGCAGGACCTGGCGGCCCAGGCGTTCAGCCACGCCTTCCGACGTGGCTTCGACCGGGTCAATGCCCCGCGGCCTGGGGCGGAGCGCAGTGTGGACACCTACCTCAAGGTCTACCTCAACCCGCGCATCCGGGACGACCTGGAGGCCGGGTGCCCCCTGATCGCCACCGCCTGCGAAACAGCACGCCAGGGTGAGCTGCTGAGTCAGAGCTTTGCGGATGCCTTCGTTGAGTTCCGCACCGGGCTGGAGTCGGTGCTGCCGGACACCGGGGATGCGGCCCAGCGGTCTGCACTGGCCAGTGTGTTCGTGGCGGCTTTCGTCGGGGCGACCGCCATTTCGCGGGGTGTGCTCAAGTCCGACCGGGCCCTGGCGGACGAGGTGCTGGACCAGGTCCGTGGTGTGCTGGCCTCGCTGGCAACAGTGCCTGATGACAAGGGCGCAGATGGCAACGGCGCAGATGGCACTTCCCCTGCGCCCGGGCCGCGCTGAAGCCAGGTCAGTTCTTGTTTTTGCAGCGGTAGGCGCGAAGGGCAGCTTCGCGGATCAGGTAGTCGGCCGGCAGGCCCCATTTTTCAGGGTGCTCGCGCACGTGTTTGGCCACGATCTGGTACATCTGCATCGACGCAAAGTCGTCGGGCGTGCACAGAAAATCGCGCTCACCGAGGGTCGAATCCCAGACGCCCATGACGTAGCCCATGAACATCAGGATGTCGCGGCCGTCCTTGGCGCTTTGAAGCCCTTGGCGCTGCCGCTCGTAGGCCTCTGACCATCGATTGAGTTCGGCGCCGTCAATGAACTCGGCGCAGGCCCCCATGCACAGCAAGCCTCCCAGCAAGGCGGCAACCCCTTGGCGAACCCAGGTCCTGGTGGGGCGGGTGACAGGGCTTTTGTCGTGGCGGGCAGAGCGTGGGGACATGGGTTCTGGGTCAATCAGGGCTGGTGGCGATTGGCTGGGCCGGGCTGTGAGGTCGAGACGCCGTTGACGTCGGTCTTGGCTGAGGCTGTGGCGTCGGCGCGGGCCAGCTCCTGGGCCGGGGGGCGGCTGGTCTCTGGCGGGCGGGCCGAGGGCAGGGGGGTTGAGTTCCAAAGCAGCATCAGCCCGACCGTGCACATCAGGGTGGCGGCCATCAAGGCGATGGCCACCGTCTGAAGAATGCGGTTGGAGGGCTCGTTGCTGGGGTGTGCACCGGTGCCAGCTTCTCCACGCCAGGCTTTGCAATGAGGGCATACGAACGCATCGGATGCGAACGTGGTACCACATTCACGGCAAGTCACCGTTGCCATCGCCTGCTCCCTGTCTGGCTCATTTCGCCACCTCCATGTGAAACTTGATTTTGCCCAATTCCTGCACTTTCCGGGCCTTGGGCCCACAGTATTCTTGGCAACCTCAGCGACCGGGCCAGCGTCGACACCGATTGCAAAAAAATCGCGGGTTTCCCCGAGGGGCCTTGAAAATGGTGCATAATTGCGGTCTTCGCACAACGAAGCGCTTCTGACCTGAAGCAACGCGATGCAAAGCAAGTAAGAAAAAATTTTTCAAACTTCGCAAAACACGCAAAAAAATCAGGTTAGAATACAAAGCTCAGCGGCTGTAGCTCAGTTGGATAGAGTACTTGGCTACGAACCAAGGGGTCGTGGGTTCGAATCCTGCCAGCCGCACCAAACGACAAGCCCTAGAACAGTGATGTTCTAGGGCTTTTTCGTTTCTAGGTCTCACTCAGCCTTGCATCTCTGCGTGACTTTTTGCGTGACTTTTCAGCCACGCCTTTTCCTCTCTACCCGTTCACCACCCTCAGAAGGGTTGTCCTGTCTTCGGTCTGGGTCACCTTGTTGGCCATTTCGACCAGGCGGGCGATCGTCGCCGTTGCATAGTGCTGCGGCATCCCTTCCATGGCATGGCCCAGCAAGAGGGCGCGATCTTCGGCAGGAACCCCGGCATCACGCAAACGCTGACCGAAGGTGTGGCGCAGGTCGTGAACTCGCATTCGCTCCAGGCCGACGAGCTTCCTGGCCGATTGAAACGCCGTGTTGTTCATGGTCCCGACTGGTTGGTAGTCCATGGCTGGAGCCTGGTCGAAGTTCTTCACCCTTTCGCGGCGCCACACGAATACGAAATCCTTGTGGCGACCGCGGCAGGCTTCGACGATATTCCAGGCCGCATCATTGAGGATCAGCACGTGAGGGCGCTTACCTTTGAACTCTTCGGCTGGGATCACAAAAACGCTGCGCTCAAGATCCGGTAGCTTCCTTTCCCAGGACCATTGCAGCCGGCAGATGTTGTCGTCACGGGCGCCGGTATTGAGTGCGAATGTGACCATCTCCCGGAGGTGTGATGGCAGCACCATGGTCAGCATTTTTTCCTGCTGCCAGGTGATGGGGTATGGCTGTCGTTTCGTCTCCTTTTCATCCAACATTTCGATCAGTGGGCTGCTTCCGAGCCAGGGCCTACCACCAGTGCGCCAGACCCGGGCAGCACGATTCAGGATCGTGCGGACCACCTCCAGAGAGCGATTGACTGTTGAGGGCTTTGCACCCTCTCGGAGCCTCGCATCCTTGAACGCCTCAAGAGACTCGTTACACACGTCAATGAGCCTCAGCATGCCAATGAAAGGCAGCAGGATTTCGACGTGGTAGCTGATGGTCTCAATTGAGCGGACGCCTTTTTGCATGCACTCCATCAGGTACTTCTGCGCAGCAGCTGCGAACAGCTGTTGATCGCCGCTTCGAAGTTCGTTTTCCCGTTGCGTGTCGATGTCGGCTTGTCTGCCCCTGAGCCAGGCTTCCGCCTCATCCTGGGAGACCTGGCCGAGGCGTTCAAAAATACGGGTGCCTCTGTATTGCTTGTCGATGCTTCGGCTTCCATCGCTGGAGAGCTGAATTCCTTTTGTCCTGGTTCGCATGTTGATCTTCCTTTCCCGGTGCGACCAGGGCGCCCACGGGATTCCTTGTAAAAGTCCGCCCAGTCGTCCAGTTCCTGGCGGTCGAATGCAATGCCCCGTTCACCGATGGGGATCTCGGTCAGCGTGGGGCGAACATCAGCATTGAAACGATTCCGATCCATGCCGAGATACGAGGCGGCCACATGGGCTCGAATGAAGCGAGGGAGGATCATTGCGCCCCCTTGAACACGTTGATAGCTGAGGCCGCCCCGCTGGGTTCATCGAGGGGGCTTCGCGGCGCGTGCTGCGAGCTGGTGAGGGAGGAAGCGTATGCCACTGCCAAATCCTCGATTAATGAACCATCGCGCGTACCTTCGGCGGCTTCGCATGCCGAACCTTTTGGACTTCGGTCGAAATGTTGGGTCGATACGTTGAATCCGTTGTCGAACGCGCATCAGGTTGATCGTTGCGCAGTAGTTCAGCAGGGGCGTGATGAGCGGTCTTTGACGGCCGGTAAGGCGACGAGGGCAGTTCATAAAATTCAGTGAGATCTGTGTAGATGGCTTCATTGGCTGAGCCGGCATGCAAGCGACGAAGGCCTGCAACAATGTCTTTGGCGCGGATGTACTGTTCTTCCACCAGGCACAGCCGCCTGTACAAATGGCGAATCTCGTTCACCTGGTCAGTGAAGATATGAGAGCGCCCAATGCTCGATTCCCAGAACAACGCCAGCACAGCAGATCGCGGCGGATTGCCCTCACGAAGCCAGCGCTTGACGGTTTTCTCCGAGACATGGAGATAGACGCTGACGATCTTTGGTCCACCCAACTCGCCGACAAAGATTTCGAACAGGTTGGGACCGTAGGTGTGTTTGGGTGCAAGGAACATGGGGCCTCATTTCTGGCCTCTGACAGGCATATCGAGTAAGCTGTCAGCGCCAATCACGGAGATGGTTTTGTGGTTTGGTATGCGCTCAGGTGTTACAGCACTTGAGCGCTTTTTTCATTCCGCCTGAGGCAGTGCAAAGGCTTGAATGAACTTGGCCTTTGTGAGGACGACTGTTGCGGTGCCGTCTTTTCCAGGCTTCACGCGAGTGGTGATGTCGTAGATCCCTGGTGCGCCGTGCTGCTTGATGGCGCTGAAAACCTCATCGGTGGTCGATACCTTCATCGGCTTCTCGCCAATGGAATTTGGCGTTTCGACCTGGCCGTCGCTGATGAAGTACACATTTGTCCCCTTGATGATTTCGCCGGTCTTTTCGCTGGGGAATTCGTAGCGGTCAGAACGCAGGATCAGGACGGTTTCGCTCATGGTTTGGGTTCCTTTCGGAGATGGCCTCATGCGGCCAGTTGGAGTAGTCCGCGCTGGAAATCGAACGCGGGTCTTTCGCGCACCGGGCACGTGCAGCGCCTCGGATTCGCACGAACTGGGGAGAAGTCAGCAGGCAGCATTTGCCCCTGACGCTCAATGAGTTGCATGTCTGTTGCGAGCCAGGAAACGCCCACGTCGACAAGTTGTTTGCGGCGGCGGTAGAAGGTGGCGCGAGTGCCTCGCTTCTTCATGTCGTCTTCGCCATGGGTGGCAAGGCCCAGCCAAAAGCCATGCAGCAGGCCGGCCAGCTCGGGCGAATAGAAGGCTTCCAAGCGATCACGCACGGCCAGGCTTGACCGGACGATGGCGGTGCCTTCTTTGCCCTCACGGAGTAGGCGCCGGATCTCTTTGTCGAACACGGCCTGCAGGTACTCGGTGGTGATCTCTTTCACCTTGGGCTTGTGCCCGAAGTCGTAGTCCAGCTTTTCCGCGTGGATTTCCACTTCGGCGCGAAGCCGGTTGTTCGCAAGGCGTTGGAGTGCTGCGACACGCCGGGATGCCTGACGGTGCGCCCAGTCGGCCCCTTCATGGGGTGGCTTGTTCTGCTGAAAGATGCCCCGCTGAACCACGTAGAGGCGCTTGCGGTCGTTCTTCTCGAATTCCGGGCCCTTGTGGTACAGCTTCACAGTGGTGGTCGTGCCAGGCACGAACACGGCTTCATTGCTGTACTTCTGCATCTTGCGACGTGGGAAAGCCACGTGATAGATGCCCTCGAAGAACTCTTGGACCGCCTGATATGGCAACTGGAAGTTTTCGGCCCAGTCCACCCGCTGAACCGTCCAATTGGCGGTGGGGGGCAGTGGCACATCGAGCAGGCGCTGCAACAGTTCCCGGAGGCGTTCTGATGCTTCCTGCAGGTCTTCAATGACCCCGTATGCGTTCTGGCCGTGCATGGCCTTTGGCAGCGAGCATTCAATGACCAGGTAGGGCGGGCTGGGGTGCCATTCGGGTTTGCCGTTCTTGGACTTGGCGCAGTCTTCGTACATGGGTTTGACCATGATCCGAGAGTCGAATGAGCCCTGCAGGTTGGTGCGGGTGATTTCCCACACGACTTCGCCAGTGGTGTTCGCGACGCGGCAATAGCTTTCGCCCTGAGCCTTGATCTTGTCCACGATGTTGCGATCCATATAGGGGGTTTTGAACCTGACCGTATCGAGTCCCATGAGCCTCTTCGCTGCGCTTGTGGTTGTCTCACTCATGAGACTCATACGGGGTGTTACTTCCCGTGAAGCGGAAAATTTGAGCCGTTTTCAAAGCCGACTCCGATCCGGATTGCACGGGTCGAATCGGCTTTGAGAAAGGACGACGCACCGGTGCTGCAATGGCGGCAGGGGCGGCCGAAGACCAGGCGCGCTGGGTGGGGGTGGCCCACCAGGCGAAAGGACGGGAGACGGTGTTTTTCTGGGTCATGCGGCCACCCGGGAAATCGTGACGGTGCGGGGATCTGCCCAGCTCAAGGCGAAACCGGCTTCACGCCAGGTGCGCACGTAGGCGTCGAACAGATGCAGGTCGATGAAGCGCATGACGCGCCCATTGGGGATGGTGACGCGGCCAATCATGCGAAGTGGTCCTGAGGAAAAGACCGAACAGCCCGCCTGGTGCCATGAGTGGTTCCCAATCCAGCGAGAGACGCAGCGTTGAGTCGTCGAGCCTCTCGCTGAGCCGAGGTCTTGGTGAGATGGTCTGAGACAGCGCAAAACTCGCCTTGAGGCCGGCGGTATGCGACTACAAAGCCACCTTGGCAGGGAAGCGTGATGAAAGTGCCGGCGCGGGCAGGGGAGCGCAGGCGCAACGCCCTGGGCAGGGTTCCCTCCCCCCCCACTTGCACATACGTGCTCGTGGGTGCCCCGGTCGGCGCCTGGTGGCGCCCTGCCTGGTGACCGCAGAGGGGCACAACGGCCCCGTTGTCATCAATGTGGTGGCTCATCGCCGCTCCGCCTCAACCGACCAATGCCTGCAGCACTTCGGTCGGCTCCGCGCGCGCCTTTCGGCGTGCGTGGGCATCCTTATCTCCGTGGACCACGTGAAGGTGCAAGTCCGCCATGGCAACACTGAGGAGGTCGCCGACAGTTTCAGCTGCAGTCGATGCCAGACTGAGCAGGGAGCCGGACTTCGGTGATTGCTCGTCAGCAATCACCGGCAGCGGGATCAGATCGCGCCCCATCAGGCGAGCGTAGAGCAAGCCGTTTTCAGCCAGGCGGCGAAGCAAAGCGACTGCTTGGGCTTGAGATGCGGGGGATGGGGCATCGCTCAAAAAGCCTTGCCTGACAGGCTGCTTCAGGCCTGTGTAAATCGCAACTTCGTTGTCTTCGATGCAGCCGAAAGCGCGGTCGATTTGCTCCGAAGTCAGCGCGGGAGAGATGCGCATGAACTGCAGGTTTGCAGCTTGCGGACGAGGCAGTTTTCCTTGGTTTTCCGAGGGAGAACCAGTGGTTTCCAGAGGGAAACCGGCAGTTCCACCGACTACGCCAGCGGGGAAAACATCCCCTCGCGCTTTGGCTTTTGCGCCCGGTGCATCCTCGTCATGGAAGTTGTACCCCTCACCCTCATAGAACTCGCGCAACTCGTCCAGGAACTGAGCATCCGGGACGTAGTTTCCGGTTTCAAAGCGCTTGATCTTGTGGTTGGGGAGGTTGGACTTCTCGGCGGCTTGTGCTTGGCTAAGGCCGAGGAAGTTACGAGCGGCGCGGGACTCGTTCGGGGAAAGCGCCAGATTGGAAAAGTCGATCATGGGTACTCCAGTCATTGGTTATCAAAACAGCGAATTGCTGTTTTGGTAACTTTATGACTGGTTACCCAAAATGTCAAACTGTTTATTCGTAACTTTTAAGGGATGGGATCGTGGCCCTGTCTGTTCATAAAGGCTTCGATCGCTTCGTCAATCTCCTGCTGGCTCCATTCCTTACCTGCGTTTGTCTTGTCACGGAAGATCTGCATTAGGAGTCGCGAAAGGCCGACCATTACGTCTGCAGCGCCGATGCGCTCTTTGACCTTTTCCTGACCGTGACGAGAGATCGCCATTGACTGAATGATGGTGAGGATGGCATCACGCTCGTCGGATGAAAGCATGCCCAAAAGGACGGTTGCCCGACCACGGGCAACCTGCTCATCTTCGCCCTCTCCTTCTGTAAGTAGGTTGGCAAAGGTCCTCGGTAGGAACGGAGCTTCGGTGCCAAAGAGAAGCTTGTTTGGAGAGATCTCCAGTGCTTGGCATAGCTCCCTGAGTTCTCGGGCCCCTGGTAAGTTGCGCCCCGTTTCATAGGCCTTGATTGCAGAAGCAGACAGGCCACTTTTCGTCGCAACTTGACTCTGTGTCAGCCCAAGCTCTGTTCGTGCTTTGATCAATTCCGACGAGAAAGCCAGTGGTGAGGGGAGAGGGGGAAGCTGGTCTGGTGTCACGGTGGGGTCCTACGAATCGCCCCTAGGATACCGCCTCTTCAAATTGCCCAGATATGGCCTTCTCTATGACAAATTGTTTGCGTAATTTTTGCGTGGGTCTCTGAAGCGCTACGAGGCATTTGGCTGCAAGCCGGCAGGCAGGGGCAACTCTAGATCGTTGATTAGATTGCCTTTTTGAAGCGGTCCTCGGGCTACGAACCAAGGGGTCGTGGGTTCGAATCCTGCCAGCCGCACCAAACGACAAGCCCTAGAACAGAAATGTTCTAGGGCTTTTTCGTTTCTGGGTCTCGTCTTTGGCCATCGCGGGGCGACCTTCAGGCCGGGCTGAGCCCGGCCCTCGCCCTGGGCGTCAGGCTTTCTTGGGTTTCTTGCGCGTTGCGGCCGGTGCGGCCTTGGGTTGCGCCGAGGCCTTGCGTGTCTTGGCCTTGCCCGCCTTGCTTGTCGCTTGATCGAGTTCGGCTTCGAGCCGTTCGCAAAGCGTGCGCAACACCTTCACCCGCGCGTGATTCTTGTCGTTGGCCTCCACCAGGGTCCAGGGCGCATTGCCTGTGCTGGTGCGTTCGACCATGTCGCAGATGGCTTGTTGGTAGGCATCCCATTTCTCGCGGTTGCGCCAGTCTTCTTCGGTGATCTTGAAGCGCTTGAAGTCAATCGATTCGCGCTCTTGAAACCGCCGCAATTGCTCCTCTTGGCTGATCTGCAGCCAGAACTTCACCACGATGGTGCCGGCATCGGCCAGTTCGTGCTCGAAATCGTTGATTTCAGAGTACGCGCGCTGCCAGTCGGCCTCGCTGCAAAAGCCTTCGATGCGCTCGACCAGCACGCGCCCATACCAGGTTCGATCAAAGATGCTGACGTTGCCCTGGCGCGGCAGGTGGCGCCAGAAGCGCCACAGATAGGGTTGGGCGCGTTCCTCCTCGCTTGGGGCGGCAACGGGAATCACCTGGTACTGGCGTGCATCGAGGGCTGCCCCGATGCGCCGGATGGCGCCGCCTTTGCCTGCGGCATCGGGTCCTTCGAATGCGCAGACCAGGGCTCTCTGGCGAAAGCCGGGGTGGCGCACCAGTTCAGCCAGACGCCCCTGCCAATGGGCCAACTCGGTCTTGTAGGACTTGTCGGCCAGAGAGCGCGCCAGGTCGAGTTGGGACAGCACGTTGCGTCCATCGGTGTCCACCCGCAGCAGGGGCGCCGCGGGCGGTGGTGGGGCGCTGGCGGCGGCGGGCTGGCCCAGGCGCTCGCGCAGCGCCTTGAGCACCAGTTGCCCGACCGTCAAGGAGCGGTAGCGATCGTCATTGCCTTCCAGCACGATCCAGGGGGCCTGGGCGGTGTTGGTGATGCGCAGCAGGTGGCCGGCGGCATCTTGCAGTTGGTCGTAGGTTTTCAGCCGATCCCAGTTCCAGGCGCTGACCCGCCAGGCGGTGCGTGGATCGCTTTCCAGGGCTTTGAGGCGCTCGCGCTGGGCGTCCTTGGTCAGGTGGAACCAGAACTTCAGGATCAGGGCGCCCTCCTGGGCCAGCATCGCCTCAAAGCGGTTGATCTGTGCGGCACGGGCGTCCAGTTCGGCCACGGTGATCTCACCGGCGATGCGCTGCCGGATGGGGTCGGAGTACCAGGATCCGGCAAAGATGCCCAGTCGGCCCTTGGGCGGCAGCGAGCGCCAATAGCGCCACATTGGCGGGCGTTCGCGTTCTTCGTCCGTGGGTTCGGAGAAGGCCAGGGTCGACAGGAACCGAGAGTCCATCCACTCGTAGAGCAGGTTGATGGCTTCACCCTTGCCAGCACCGTCCTGGCCGCTGATCAGCAACAAGACAGGGAAGGGCTTTTTTTCATACAGCTCGGCCTGGGCCTGGAGCAGGCCTGTGCGCAGTTCGGGAACGGCCGCTTTATACGCGGCTTTGCTGATCTTGTGGCCCAGCTCGGCAGATTCAAACATCGGGTCGGATTCCTGTGGGTGGGGGCGTCAGGGCTTGGCGACTGGGCGCCCTGGGTGTGGCAGGCGCTTGGCCGTCATCACCAGCACCAGGCAGTCCTGGGCGCTGAGCATCGGAAACCGCTCTTTCAGGGCGCGGTAGGCCAGATGATCATGGGAGCTGGCGCTGCCCCAGCCATTTTGCTGCGAAAAAAACGGCGCCAGCATTTCAAAGGCCTCGAAGAAGATGGCGCGCAGATCGTGCCGCGCGCGGCGCTCTGGCGAAGGGGCTTCGATGGACATGGTTTCCTTTCCGGGGCGGGGGCACCTGCCAGGGGCGAGGTCACCACAGAATGTATCGATTGCGGTCCCCTCTGTGTGGGTTGCCGGATTGACGTGGGGCAAGCTCGGGCCAAATCAGGGGCCCTCAATCGGCGATGGCCGGGCCTGCGGCAGATTCGTGCACACTCGGAGCCCTGCGGCCCACCACGGGTCAGAGGCCCTGTGCTGGCCGGGATTGTTGAAGAGGGGATCATGAACAAGGCGTTCACGCGAGAGTCAGACGCTGGGGCGGACGACGACGAAGACCTGGGTCTGCCGGCCCTGCCTGCTGGCACGCGCAACTACATCACGGCGGCAGGCTACCAACGCCTGCGCGACGAGTTATTCCAACTGATCGACGAAGAGCGGCCCAAGGTGGTCGACGTGGTTCACTGGGCCGCCAGCAATGGCGACCGTTCGGAAAATGGTGACTACCTGTATGGCAAGAAGCGTCTGCGCGAGATCGACCGGCGCATCCGCTTTCTGACCAAGCGCTTGGAGATCGCCGAGGTCACCAACCCCAGCGTGCACCATGGCAGTGATCAGGTGTTCTTTGGCGCCACCGTCACCTACGAAGACGACGAAGGCGTGCAGCGCACGGTCACCATCATGGGCATCGACGAGGCCGACAGTGCGCTGGGGCAGGTCAGTTGGGTCTCGCCGGTGTCGCGCGCCTTGCTCAAGGCGCGTGAGGGCGATGTGGTCAAGCTGATCACCCCTTCGGGTCCGCGCGACATCGAAATTCTGCAGGTGGTCTACCCGGCGCCGACGGCCGCGGACTGAACCCGCCCGACAGGGCCACTGCGCGGCCCGCGGAACGTCGTCCGGGCCTTCTCAGGCCCCCGGCTTGATGCGTGCAGCCCTCAGCACGGTGGGCGTGCGCTGCAGATGCCGCAAGGCGGCATCCAGGTGCGGGGTGTCCTGAACCGACACCAAGAAGCGCAGCTCGGCTGTGCTGGCCGGGCCTTCATCGCCCATGTCGACATGGGTGATGTCTACCTCGGAGGCGGCCAGATCGGCGGCCACGCGGGCCAGCACACCCTTGCCGTTGGTCACGGTCACCACCAGCCCGGTCTCGAATGGGCGAACCGGCTCGTCGGCCCAGTCCACCGCAATGAAGCGCTCACTGTCCTTGTGCTGCAGGCGTTTGGCGGTGGCACAGTCGGCAGTGTGAACCACCAAGCCTTCGCCGCGCCCCAGGTAGCCGACGATGGCGTCGCCCGGGATCGGGCGGCAACAGGGGGCGTACTTGACCGATGCGTTCTCGCTGCCATCGAGCAGCACGGCGCCCTGCGACAGCTTTTCGTGCGAGGTGTAGCGTTCGCGGGTCAGCAGCAGGGCATCGCGCTTCTCGCCACCCTCGGTCATCAGCACCGTCAGGCGCTTGGCCACCATGCTGGCAATGCGCTTGCCCAGGCCGATGTCGGTCATCAGCTCGCTGCGGGTCTTGTTGCCGGTGAAGCGCAGCAATTTGTCCCAGATGCCCGGGAAATGCGGGTCACGAGCTTCAGGCAACCGGTCGATGCCCTCGGCACGCAGGGCCTGGATCAGCAGCTTTTCGCCCAGCGATTCGGATTCTGTCTGGGCCAGCGTCTTCAGGTAGTGCCGGATCTTGGAGCGGGCCCGCCCTGTGCGCACAAAGCCCAGCCAAGCGGGGTTGGGCGAGGACACGGGGGCCGTGACCACCTCCACCACATCACCGTTCTTGAGTTCGGTGCGCAGCGGCACCTGCTCGCCATTGATCTTGCCCGCCACCGTGCGGTCGCCGATGTTGCTGTGGATGGCGTAGGCAAAGTCGACGAGGGTGGCGCCCCGTGGCAGGGCCATGATCTGGCTCTTGGGGGTGAACACATAGACCGCATCGGGGAACAGGTCGACCTTGACGTGGTCCCAGAACTCAGCGGCATCGCGTGTTTCGTTCTGGATGTCGAGCAGCGACTGCAGCCATTGGGTGCCCAGGCGCTCGGACGGGTCGCCTTCGTGGTCGGAGGCCTTGTACAGCCAGTGCGCGGCCACGCCGGCTTCGGCCACCATGTGCATCTCTTCGGTTCGCATCTGGAACTCGATGTTGATGCCCGAAGGGCCCACCAGCGTCGTGTGCAGCGACTGGTAGCCGTTCACCTTGGCGATGGCGATGTGGTCCTTGAACTTGCCCGGCACCGGCTTGTACATCTGGTGCAGCACGCCCAACGCCGTGTAGCAATCGGTGATGCCCGGCACGATGATGCGAAAGCCGTAGATGTCGGTCACCTGGGCAAAGCTCAGGTGTTTTTCATCCATCTTGCAATAGATCGAATACAGCGTCTTTTCCCGCCCGGCGATGCGGATGCGCATGCCCAGCGTGGCAAAGGCGGCATCGACATCGGCCTGCACCTTCTGGATCAGGTCGCGGCGTCGACTGCGGGCCTTGGCCACCGCTTTGCCCAGGATGGCGTAGCGCCAGGGGTGCAGGTGGCGGAACGACAGGTCCTGCAGCTCGCGGTAGGTCTGGTTCAGGCCCAGGCGGTGGGCAATCGGCGCATAGATTTCGAGCGTTTCGGAGGCGATCCGGCCCCATTTGCTCTTGGGCATGTCCGACATCGTGCGCATGTTGTGCGTGCGGTCGGCCAGTTTGATCAGGATCACCCGCACATCGCGTGCCATGGCCAGCAGCATCTTGCGGAATGACTCGGCCTGGTTTTCTTCGCGGGTGTTGAACTGCAGCTTGTCGAGCTTGGTCAGCCCGTCGACCAGTTCGGCCACCTGCAGGCCGAAGCGATCAACCAGCTCGGCCTTGGTCACGCCGCAGTCTTCCAGGGCGTCGTGCAGCAGGGCCGCCATCAAGGCCTGGGCATCGAGTTTCCAGACGGCGCATTGGGCCGCCACGGCGATCGGGTGGGTGATGTAGGGTTCGCCGCTGTTGCGCAACTGGCCCAGGTGGGCTGCGTCGGCAAAGCGGTAGGCCTGGCGCACCTGCTCGATGCCGGTCGGGCCCAGGTAGCCGAGGCCGTCGACCAGGGCGGCAAAGCTGGCGGCGGCGGCATTGGCGGCTGCAGTCGTGGCTGAACCGGCGGCCGCGGCAGCACTTTTCGGGGGCGTGGCAGAGGAAGAGGGCAGCACCGCAGTCATGCTTCTAATGTAGCGCTGTCAGGGATGTGTGGGACAGAGGGCAAAAAAAAGCACCGCGGCTGCGGTGCTTTTCCGGCGCCAGGGGCGCGAGCAGGTTCAGGGAACCTTTTTGAGCATTTCCAGGCCGATCTTGCCTTCTGCGATTTCACGCAGGGCAGTCACGGCCGGCTTGTTCTTGCTTTCGATCTTGGGCGAGTGGCCCTGACTCAGCATGCGGGCGCGGTAAGTGGCCGCCAGAACCAGCTGGAAGCGGTTCGGGATATTGACCAGGCAATCTTCAACGGTAATGCGTGCCATGAGGGTTCTCCGCGGGCTAGTCGATGTTCAGTGAGTGGAAGGTGTCAGCCCGGGCGCGTCGCTGGGCTGCATACTTGAGACGTTGGGCGTGCACCACGGCTTTCATGTCGAAAAGGGCGCGCTCAAACAATTCGTTGATTATAACGAAGTCGAATTTGGAAGCCTGCGCCATCTCGATGGCGGCGTTCTTCAGGCGCAGTTCGATCACGTCCGGCGCGTCTTCGCCGCGGCGCTCCAGGCGCGATCGCAGCTCTTCCCAGCTGGGGGGCAGGATGAAGATCAGGATGGCGTTGGCAAACGCTTTCTTGATCTGGATCGCGCCCTGAAAGTCGATCTCCAGCACCACATCGGCGCCTTCGGCAATGCGTTCTTCGATGGCTTTTTTCGAGGTGCCGTAGCGGTTGCCGTGCACATGGGCCCACTCGATGAAGGCGTTGTTGGCCACCATCGCGTCGAATTCGGGCTGGGACACAAAGAAGTATTCGCGTCCGTGCTTTTCCTGGCCACGGGGTGGCCGGGTGGTGTGCGACACCGAGGGCTGGACACGCGAGTCCAGCTCCAGCAGCGCCTTCACAAGGCTGGACTTGCCGGCCCCGCTGGGGGCGGCCACGACAAACAGGTTTCCTGGGTAATCCATGATGGGCTCGGAGTCTGGGTTGGGCTCTGGGGCTTATTCGATGTTCTGGACTTGCTCGCGCATCTGCTCGATCAGCACCTTCATGTCCACGCTGATGCGGGTCAGTTCCAGGGCGGCCGATTTCGAGCCCAGGGTGTTGGCCTCGCGGTGCAGTTCCTGGATCAGGAAGTCGAGCCGTTTGCCCAGCTCGCCGCCCTTGGTGAGCAGGCGCTCCAGCTCGTCCAGGTGCGAATCCAGGCGGGTGATCTCTTCGGCCACGTCGATTCGGATGGCGAAAGCGGTGGCCTCGGACAGGGCGCGGTCCTGGGCCGCCTCGGGCAGGGTGCTGCCTTCGGTCAGGTTCATGGCTTCTTTCCAGCGCTCCAGAAAGCGCTGGCGCTGCTGCTCCACCAACTGGGGCACCAGCGGGGTGGCCTGGGCGGCCAGGGCGCGCAACTGGCCGATGCGGTCTTGCAGCATGGTGCTCAGGCGGGCGCCTTCACGCTGGCGCGCCGACAGCAGTTCCTTGACCACCTTGGCGGCCAGGGCCTGCACCTCTTCGGCACTGGGCAGCAGGGTGTGGGCATCCGAGCCCCCCAGCCGGATCACATCCGCCACGCTCAGCGGCGTGGCCTGCGGCAGCCAGGCCCGCACCTGGTCCTGGATGGCATTGAGTTTTTGCAGTTGGCGGGTGGTGGGCTCTTTCAGGCCGTCGCCGCCTTCCTGGTCCAGGGCGGCGCGTACTTCCACCTTGCCCCGTTTGAGCTTGGCGGTCAGCAGCTCGCGCAGGGCGGGCTCGTGCTGGCGCAGCTCTTCGGGCAGCCGGAAGCTCAGGTCCAGAAAGCGGCTGTTCACGGCGCGGATTTCCAGGCCGAACCGGGTGGTGGCACTGCTTTTGGCGTCGCCGCCGACCTCAGGGGTGGCCACGTCCTGCTGGGCAGTGGCGTAACCGGTCATGCTGTAAACTGGCATTGGGTTCTATTACATAAATCAATACAGGGATTATCCCGCCTGGACGGGGTACCCGTCCCGTCTATCTCCACATGTCGAAGGTCAAACCGGCACCGCTTCCACCGGATACCGTCATCGGTGGCTACCGTGTGGTGCGCCGTCTGTCTGCGGGCGGCTTCGGCGTGGTGTACCTGGCCCTCGACATGGAAGGTCAACAGGTCGCTGTCAAAGAGTACCTTCCCTCGTCGCTGGCCACGCGCGGTGCCGGTGAGTTGCTGCCCAAGGTCCAGCCCGAAAAGCTGTCGCTTTACCGACTCGGCCTGAAGAGCTTTTTTGAAGAGGGGCGCTCGCTGGCCCAGATCTCCCACCCCTCGGTGGTGAGTGTGCTGAACTTCTTCCGCGAGAACGAAACCGTCTACATGGTGATGAACTACCTGGAGGGGGCCACCCTGCAGGATTTCATCATCACCGCGCGCGACCTGAAAACCCAGAAGGTGTTCCGCGAGTCGACCATCCGGTCCCTGTTCGACGAGGTCTTGCGCGGCTTGCGCATCGTGCACCAGCACAAGATGCTTCACCTGGACATCAAGCCGGCCAACATCTTCATCACCGACGACAACAAGGCCGTGCTGATCGACTTCGGGGCGGCCCGAGAAGTGCTGTCCAAGGAGGGCAACTTCATCCGCCCGATGTACACGCCTGGCTTTGCGGCCCCCGAGATGTACCGGCGCGATGCTGCCATGGGCCCCTGGACTGACATCTACGCCATCGGTGCCTGCATCTATGCCTGCATGCAGGGCTATCCCCCCAACGAGGCCCCCCAGCGCATCGAAAAAGACCGCCTTTCGCTGGCCTTGTCGCGCCTGCGCGGTGTCTATTCCGACAACCTCATCGAGGTGGTCGAGTGGTGCATGGCGCTCGACCCACTGGCCCGACCGCAGTCGGTGTTCGCGCTGCAAAAAGAGCTCAGCCGCGAAGGCGAGCGCCGCTACACCAAGCTCTCCGTGGGTGAGAAAGTTCGGCTGCAATTCGACACCCTGGTGTCCGACAACAAGAAAAAAACCGGCCGTGAAGCCACGGACGTGGGTGCCAAACCGAAATGAAATTCTCAGTTTTCCAGGTCAGCCGCCGAGGTGGTCGCGAAAAGAACGAAGACCGCATGGGCTATTGCTATACCCGTGATTCAGCCCTGTTCGTGCTGGCCGACGGCATGGGCGGTCACCCCGAAGGCGAGGTGGCGGCCCAAATTGCCTTGCAGACCATCTCGGCGCTGTTCCAGCGCGAGGCCCAGCCCCGTTTGGCTGACGTGACCGAGTTTCTGACCACGGCGCTGATGGCCGCACACCACCAGATCCTGCGTTACGCCGCCGACAAAGGCATGCTGGACACCCCGCGCACTACCCTGGTGGCCGGGGTGGTGCAAAGCGGCAGTGCAAGTTGGGTGCACTGTGGTGACTCCCGCCTGTACCTGGTGCGTGATGCCGAGTTGCTCACCCGCACCCGCGACCACTCTTACCTGGAGCACCGCAGCCCGGCCATGATGCTGCCCGAGCGCATCAACCGCAACGTGCTGTTCACCTGCCTGGGGTCGCCCACCAAGCCCGTCTTTGATGTGACCGGACCGGTCATCCTGCAGCAAGGCGACAAGATCATGCTGTGCTCCGACGGGCTTTGGGGCAGCGTCCATGACGACGAAATCGTGCGTCAACTCAGTCGCTCCTCGGTCTCGGAGGTGGTGCCTGAGCTGGTCGAGACCGCCCTGCGCAAGGCCGGCGACAGCAGCGACAACGTCACGGTGATCGCGCTCGAGTGGGAAACCCCTGACACCTTTGAGTCCACCCGCGGCATCTCCACCGACAGCATCAGCGAAGGGGTGTTTGCCTCGACCATCCAGTCGGGCGCCCTGGACAATTTTGTCGACGATCTGGACGACGCCGCCATCGAGCGCTCCATCGCCGAGATCAACGCCGCCATCCGCCGCTCGGCCCAGCGCAAGCATTGAGCAGGCCCGGGATTGCCCTGGTGCGATGGCGGGGCATCCCGGCGCGGGCTTGAACCCAGGCCTGCGGCAGGTTCCAATCACGCCCTGCCGGCCGCCCAGCCGGCGCGTTTCATACCAACGGATTCTCAACATGACGGCCAACCCAACCCTTTATCAACGCAGCCAGCAGCGGGCCGCCGCCCAATTGCGTCCGGTGCGCATCACGCGGGGCTACACCATGCACGCCGAAGGCTCGGTGTTGATCGAATTCGGTCACACCAAGGTCTTGTGCACCGCCTCGGTCGAAGAGAAAGTGCCCCCGCACAAGCGGGGCAGCGGTGAGGGCTGGGTCACGGCCGAGTACGGCATGCTGCCGCGTGCCACTCACACCCGCAGTGACCGCGAGGCCGCGCGCGGCAAGCAGACGGGCCGCACCCAGGAGATCCAGCGCCTCATCGGGCGCTCGCTGCGCGCCGTGTTCGACCTCAAACGCCTGGGTGAACGCACCTTGCACCTGGACTGCGACGTGCTGCAGGCCGATGGCGGCACCCGCACCGCGGCCATCACTGGCGCCTTCGTGGCCGCCCAGGACGCCGTCAATGGTCTGCTGGCCGTGGGCAAGATCAGCGAGTCGCCCATCCTCGACCACGTGGCCGCCATCTCGGTGGGCATCGTCGAAGGCACCCCGCTGCTCGATCTTGAATACACCGAAGACTCGGCCTGCGACACCGACATGAACGTGGTCATGACCGGCGCCGGCCACTACGTCGAAGTGCAGGGCACCGCCGAAGGGGCTGCTTTCACCCGCCGTGAAATGGACCAGTTGCTGGGCCTGGCCGAAGCGGGCATTGCCGAACTGGTGCAGTTGCAGAAACAAGCCCTGGCCGCCTGAACCCGACCCCCTGATGTGAGAACGCTGTCATGAAACTGGTCCTGGCCTCCAACAACCAAGGCAAGCTGGCCGAACTGCAGGCCCTGTTCGCGCCCCTGGGCGTCGAACTGGTGCGCCAGGGCGAGTTGGGCATTCCCGAAGCCGCCGAACCCTTCCGCACCTTTGTCGAAAACGCCCTGGCCAAGGCCCGCCACGCCAGCGCCCACAGCGGCCTGCCGGCCCTGGCCGATGACGCCGGTCTGTGCGTGGACGCTTTTGGCGGCCTGCCCGGCGTCGACACGGCCTACTACGCCACCCAGTTTGGCTATCCCAAGGGCGATGACAACAACGTGCGCGCCTTGCTCGAACAGATGCAGGGCATCGACCAGCGCCGCGCCGCCCTGGTCAGCACCCTGGTGGCGGTGCGCTCACCCGAAGACCCCGAGCCCCTGATCGCGGTGGGCCGTGCCGTCGGGCAGATCACCCGCCAACCCGTGGGAGAGCACGGCTTCGGCTTCGACCCCGTGATGTTCATCCCCGAATTCGGCCAGACATTTGCCCAGTTGGCCCCCGAGGTCAAGAACGCCCACAGCCACCGCGGCCGCGCTGCGCGCCAGATGCTTCAGCTGATGCGCGACAACTGGCTGCCGGAGGCCTCCGCGTGAGTCCGCCCGACCTGACCCACTACATGCGCCCAGGCACCCTCAGCCTGCCCGCGCTGCCGCCGCTGTCGCTGTACGTGCACCTGCCCTGGTGCCTCAAGAAGTGCCCTTACTGCGACTTCAACTCGCACGAGTTCCGGGGTGAGGGCGGTGAGCCGGCTGCGGCCCCCGAGGCGCGCTACATTGACGCCCTGATGGCCGATCTGGAGGCCTCTCTGCCCCTGATCTGGGGCCGCGCGGTGCACAGCATCTTCATCGGGGGGGGCACGCCCAGCCTGTTCTCGCCTGAATCGATCGACCAGCTCATCAGCGGCCTGCGGGCCCGCCTGCGCCTGGAGGCCGAGTGTGAGATCACCCTGGAGGCCAATCCCGGTACTTTTGAGAAGGATCGATTCCGCGCCTTCCGCCAAGCCGGAGTCACCCGCCTCTCGGTGGGGGTGCAGAGCTTCAACGACCAGCATCTCCAGGCCTTGGGCCGGGTGCACGACCGGGCCCAGGCCCTGGCGGCGGTGGAGGAGGCGCGCAGCGCCTTCGACACCTTCAACCTCGACCTGATGTATGCACTGCCCGGCCAGAGCCTGGAGGGGTTTGCGCAAGACCTGGACACCGCGCTGGCGTTGTCGCCGCCGCACCTGTCGGTCTACCACCTGACCATCGAGCCGAACACCTATTTCGCCAAGTACCCGCCCGTGGTGCCCGAAGACGACACCGCTTACGCCATGCTCGATCTGATCACCGAGCGCACTGCCGCCCGTGGCATGCAGCGCTACGAGGTGTCGGCCTACGCCCAGCCCGGCCATGGCTGTTTCCACAACACCAATTACTGGCAGTTTGGCGATTACCTGGGCATTGGTGCGGGCGCGCACGGCAAGCTCAGCTTTGCGCACCGCGTCATCCGGCAGGTGCGGGTGCGCGAACCGCGCCTTTACATGGACAAGGCCCTGGCCGGCGAGGCCATCGCGCAAGAAACCGAAGTCAAGCGCAGCGAACTGCCCTTCGAGTACATGCTGAACGCGCTGCGCCTGCGCGAAGGCTTTGCGCTGCAGGATTTCTGCGACCGCACCGGCCTGCCCTTGTCGGCCATCGCTGCCGGCCTGGACGAGGCCGAACGCAAGGGCCTGATCGAGCGCGACTTCGCGCGCGTCAAGCCCACCGAGCGGGGTTTTGACTTCCTGAGCGATCTGCAGGCTCTGTTTCTGGCCTGAGGCTTCAGGTCACATCAGCCCAGCAGGCCCTTGAGCAGGCTCAGCCCTTCGGCCACCAGGGGTGACTCGCCTTGGGCGCCCTGGGCTGGCAACTGCCCCTGGGGGGTCAGGTGATCGACGATCTGGGGCAGCCACTGCGCCAACTGAGCCGACAGCTCGCCTGTGTTCAGGCCCAGCTGGCCCGCCAGACGCTGCACCGTGTCGCTGCCCAGCACGGCCTGCAGCTGGCTGGCGTCGATCGGCAGGTTCTGACCATTCGAGACCCAGGAGGCGACCACATGGGCCAGCCCCTGCTGCTCAAAAACCTTCACCAGACCCGACAAGCCGCCGGTCTGCGGGTCGTTGAGCCAATGCAGCACCACCTCGGGCAGGCCGGCCCCGGCGGCGCTGCCACCCTGCTGGGCCGCCAAGCCCCCGACCGTGCTCAGTACCTGATCGAACAAACCCATGGTGATCCTCTCTTGGCCCGCAGGCACTTGATTTGATGAATGTGCGCTCAGTCTAGTTGGATGGTCTTGACCCGCCTGTGAACAAATCCCGCAAACCTCCAATTCATGGCGTGGCCGATGCTTCCTGGGCCACCCTCAGGGCGTGGGCCGCAAAGGTGCTCACCAACTGGTTGCCATGCCCCGGTCGGGTGGCCAGGGCCATGTCGAGTCGGGCATCGGCCGGGGTGTCGGTCAGGCGCAGCAGCTTCACGCCCCGGCGCATCTGGTGGCGGGCCACGCCGGCCACCAGGGCCAGGCCCAGGCCGCTTTCGACCAGGCTCAGGATGGTGGACACCTGCATCGCCTGCTGGGCCACGCGAGGGCTGAAGCCCGAGTGCTGGCAGCGCAGCATGGCCAACGCAAACAGCCCTGGCACCCTCGCCTGCTCGTAAAGAATGAAGGGCTCCAGCGCCACGGCCGACAGCGCGATGGCACTGCGCCGGGCCAGCGGGCTGTTGCCGGGCACGGCCAGCATGAACTCATCGCGCTCCAGCACCGTGAACTCGCAGTCACCCGGCGTCAGCACCGGGTAGCGCACCAGGCCCACGTCCAGGCGTCCGGCGGCCAGGCCGTCGAGCGCGGCCTGGGTGGTCGACTCGGTCAGTTCCAGCTCGATCTTCGGGTAATGGGCGCGAAAGCTCGGGATCAGCCGCGGCAGCAGCGAGTAGGTGGCTGTGCCGATGAAGCCCACCCGCAGCAGCCCGCCCAGGCCATGCAAGGCCGCGGCCACCCGCTGGCGGCACTGGGCCGCGTGCGCCAGAGCCTGTCGTGCGTCGGCCAGCATGGCCTGGCCGGCCGCCGTCAGCACCACGCCGGCCGGTGTCCGGTCGAACAGGGCGCCGCCCAGCTCGTCTTCCAGCTTGCGGATCGACACCGACAGCGGTGGCTGGGCCATGTGCAGGCGCTCGGCCGTGCGGTGGAAGTTGCCGGTTTCGGCCAGATCGACAAATTGCGCCAGTTGCCTGAGGTTCATTTTGATACTCGAACGGTATTGGATCGACGCTAATCAATATTGGACGCTCTGACAAGCGATTCCTACAGTCGATCCCCATGACGGAGACAACAAAGGCGGCCCAGCCACTGGCGGGCCTGCGCGTGGTGGATGCCAGCGCGGTGGTGATGGGCCCCTACGCCAGCCAGTGGCTGGCCGACCTGGGGGCCGAGGTGATCAAGGTGGAGCCCCCCGAGGGCGATTCCACGCGCCACACCGGCCCGGCGGCCGAAGCCGGCATGGCTGCGATCTTTCTGGGCGTGAACCGCAGCAAGCAAAGCGTGGTGATCGACCTCAAGCAGGCCGGCGGCCAGGCCGCGCTGCAAGCCTTGATTGCCGGGGCCGACGTGTTCATGCACAGCATGCGGCCGCAGAAGCTGGCCCCGTTGGGGCTGGACCCGGCCACGCTGTGCCAACGCTACCCTCGCCTGGTGTTTGCCGGTCTGCACGGCTTTGCCGACGGCGGGCCCTACAGCGGCAAGCCGGCCTACGACGACATCATCCAGGGCTTGTCGGGCAGCGCCGCGCTGATGCAGGCCCAAAGCGGGGTGGCGCGCTACCTGCCCACCATCGCCGCCGACAAGACCTGTGGCCTGGTGGCCGCCCTGGCCATCGTGGCGGCGGTGGTGAAACGGCAGGCCACCGGGCAGGGCGGCTTTGTCGAGGTCCCGATGTTCGAGACCATGGTGGGCTTCAACCTGGTCGAGCATTTCTATGGTGAGCATTTCGAGCCGCCGCGTTCGGCCCCAGGCTACCCCCGGGTGCTGGCCGACTGGCGTCGCCCCTATGCCACGGCCGACGGCCACGTCTGCCTGATGCCCTACACCGATGCCCACTGGCGCCGCTTCTTCGAGGCCGTGGGCGAGCCCGCCCTGGCCGTCGACCCGCGCTTTGCCAGCATGGCCGCGCGTACCCGCCACATCGAGGCCTTGTACGAGACCACCGGCCGCCTGGTAGCCCTGCACGACACGGCCCACTGGCTGGCCTTGTGCGATCGCATCGAGGTCCCGGTGGCGCGCATGAACCGGCTCGAAGACCTGCAGCACGACCCGCACCTGCAGGCCACCGGCTTTTTCGAGCCGATCGACGACCCGGCCATGGGGGCCCTGCGCTTCCCGGGCGTGGCCCCGCGCTTTGACGGCCAGCGCGCCGCGGTCGGCCTGCCGCCCCGCCTGGGGGCCGACACCGCGCGCGTCCTGAGCGCGGCCGGCGTGCCGGCCGACACCCTGGCCGGGTGGCTGGCCACGGGCGCTGT
The DNA here is from genome assembly GCF_058791075.1 of Curvibacter sp. EU05-FHT14A10. Classification (NCBI taxonomy): domain Bacteria; kingdom Pseudomonadati; phylum Pseudomonadota; class Betaproteobacteria; order Burkholderiales; family Comamonadaceae; genus Curvibacter; species Curvibacter sp. EU05-FHT14A10. The sequence goes on along the minus strand of NZ_JBYTDE010000005.1, from coordinate 87,437 downwards.
GGGTGCCCCGGCCCAACGAACACCTTCCTGAACCTGGAGCCTTCCATGCCCCACACCACGCCCCCGCTGCCGCCCCGCCTGGGCCAGGGCTTTCATTGGCAAGACCTGTCGGTCGGCCAGAGCTTTCGCACCTTCCGGCGCACCCTCACCGAGACTGACCTGGTCAATTTCATCTCGTGCACCGGCATGCTGGAGGCGATCTTCATTGACACCGAGTTCGAGGGCGGTGCCATGGCCGGCCGCCCGGTGCCCGGGGCACTCACCTACACCTTGATCGAGGGCTTCATCCTGCAGACCATGATCCAGGGCACTGGCCTGGCCATGCTGGAGCTGCACCAGAAGATCCTGCACCCGGTGCGGGTCGGCGACACCATCCACGCCCGCATCACCGTGACCGAGGTGCGGCCCACCTCGGCCAAGGGGCGGGCAGTGGTCAGCTCTGACATCACCGTCTTCAATCAGCATGACATCGAGGTCATGCACTACACCGCCAAGCGCTTGCTGGCGGGCCGTCCCGAATGAAACCCAGGAGCCCCGGCATGATCTTCAGCCCCTTTTCGCGCCGCGTGTGCGCCAGCCTGGCACTGGCGCTGCTGGCCCCGTTGTGCCTTGCCCAGCCGGCCACACCGGCGGCCCGCTACCCCGACAAGCCGCTGCGCCTCGTGCTGGCCTTCCCGCCCGGCGGCCCGACCGATCTGGTGGCCCGCGTGCTGGCGCAGAAGCTCGGTGAGCAGTTGGGGCAGTCGGTGCTGGTCGACAACCGCCCGGGCGCCAACGGCAACATCGCGGCCGAGATGGTGGCCCGCGCCCCGGCCGATGGCTACACCCTGTTCTACAACACCTCGGCCGTGGCGCTCAGCCCGGCGCTGTACAAGAAGCTCAGCTACGACGTGCGCACCGACTTTGCGCCGGTGGCCCTCACGGCGGTGATTCCGCTGGTGCTGGTGGTGCACCCCTCTCTGCCCGTCCACACGCCGGCCGAGTTCCTGGCGTACGCCCGGGCCCAGGGCGAGCGGCTCACCTTCGGCTCGGCGGGCAACGGCAACATCACCCACCTGGGCGCCTTCCTGTTGCTCAAAGGGCAGGGCCTGCAGGCCACCCACGCGCCTTACAAGGGCAGCGCGCCGGCCCTCACCGATCTGGTGGGCGGGCAGCTGCAGTTCATGACCGACACCGTCAACTCGGCCTTGCCCTTCATCCGCGACAAGCGCCTGCGTGCGCTGGCCGTCACCAGCCTCAAGCGCACCAGCGTGCTGCCCGAGGTGCCCACCCTCAACGAGACCGTGGCCCCCGGTTTCGAGGCCGGTGCCTGGCAGGGCCTGCTGTTGCCGGCGCGCACCCCGCCCGAAATCGTGAACCGGCTCAACGCCGAGGTGCTCAAGGCCCTGGCCAGCGCCGATGTGCGCGCCAAGCTGGCCCAGCAGGGCGCCGAACCCCTGGGCTCGACCCCGGCCGAGTACGGCGCATACATCGACAGCGAGATCCGCCGTTGGACCGAGGTGGTGCGTCAGACCGGCGCCGCCCTCGACTGAGTCACCGCCACCGGCCCCGTTGAACTGGAGACCCCCCATGCAACGCAAAACCCTGTTCGCCCTGGGCCTGGCCCTGGTGGGCGCCTGCCTGACGCTCAGCGCGCCTGTGGTGAAGGCGCAGACGCCCCTGCCCGATGCCGCCAACCGCCCCATCCGCTTCGTGGTGCCGTTTCCGCCCGGCAGCGGCACCGACACCTCGGCGCGCTACTTTGCCCGCAAGCTCACCGAGCTCAGCGGCCAGCCCGTGGTGGTTGACAACCGGGCGGGCGGCAATGGCTTCATCGCCGTGCGCGCCGTGCTGGCCGCCCCGGCCGATGGCAGCACGGTGTTCGTCGGCAGCAACTCCACCCTGGCCGTCAATGCCGCACTGTTCAAGTCGCTGCCCTACGACCCGGTGGCTGACTTTGCTCCCCTGTCCATGCTGATGCGCTCGCCCGCCTTGCTGGTGGTCCCTGGCCAGGCCGAACAGCAGAGCCTGGGCGATCTGATCAACGCCGCCCGGGCCCGCCCCGATGCGCTCAACTACGGCGCTGGCTCGGCGGGCTATCAGCTGATGGCCGAGCTGTTCAACGATGCCGCCCGCGTGCAGACGCACCATGTGCCTTTCAAGGGCGCTGGTGAAGCCGTGACGGCGGTGGTGGGCGGCACGGTGCAGTTTGCCTTTGCCGAAACCACCAGCGCCCAGGAGCTGATCAAGGGCGGCAAGCTCAAGGCGCTGGCCGTGGCGTCCGAGCGCCGCGTGCCGGCCTTGCCCCAGATTCCGACCGCCACCGAGGCCGGCCTGGCCGGCTTCAGCGCCTACACCTGGGTCGCGGCCATGGTCTCGGCCAAGACGCCGCGCACCGAGGTCGACCGCCTGGCCGCCTGGTTCACCCGCATCGAGGGCCTCCCCGAAACCCGCGAGTTCTACGAGCGCCTGGGGGCCGAGGTGATGTCGGGTGGCCCCGACGAGATGCGCGCCTTCCAGGCCAGCGAGATCCAACTCTGGAAGCGCATTGCCCAGAAGGCCCGGGTGGAGCTGCAATGAGTGCGGGCGACTCGCCCTTGGCCGCCCCGGCGGACAGGGCCCCAGTGATGGCGCTGGCCGGCCTGCGCGTGCTCGACCTGTCGCGCGTGCTGGCGGGCCCCTGGGCCAGTCAGACCCTGGGCGACTTGGGGGCTGAGGTGATCAAGGTCGAACGCCCGGGCTTCGGTGACGACACCCGCCTGTGGGGCCCTCCCTTCCTGAAAGACCCGCAGGGTCAAGCCAGCCACGAATCGGCCTATTACCTGTGCGCCAACCGCAACAAGCGCTCCATCGCAGTGGATCTGACGCAGCCCGATGGCCAGGTCCTGATCCGGCGCCTGGCCCAGGACAGCGACGTGCTGATCGAGAACTTCAAGGTCGGCGGCCTGAGTGCCTATGGCCTGGACGCCGAGACCCTGTGTGCGCTCAACCCGCGGCTGGTGTATTGCTCGATCACCGGCTTTGGCCAGACCGGGCCCTATGCCGCGCGGGCGGGCTACGACTTCCTCATGCAGGGCATGGGGGGCTTGATGAGCGTCACCGGCCAGCCCGAGGGGCAGCCCGGGGCCGGGCCGTTGAAGGTGGGTGTGGCGCTGACCGACATCCTCACCGGCCTGTACGCCAGCACCGCGGTGCTGGCCGCCTTGCGCGCCCGCGACCACACCGGGCGTGGCCAGCACATCGACCTGGCCCTGCTCGATGTGCAGGTGGCCTGCCTGGCCAACCAGGGCATGAACTACCTCTACAGCGGCCAGGTGCCACAACGCATGGGCAACGCCCACCCCAACACCGTGCCCTACCAGGACTTTCCGACCGCCGACGGCGACATGATCCTGGCCATCGGCAACGACAGCCAGTTTGCCCGCTTCTGTGCCGAGGCCGGTCACCCCGAGTGGGCGCAAGACCCGCGCTACGCGAGCAACAGCGCCCGCCTGGCCCACCGCGCCACGCTGATCCCGCTGCTGCGCCAGTGCACGGTGATGCACACCACGGCCGACTGGGTGGCTCGCCTGGAGGCTGCCGGTGTGCCCTGCGGCCCCATCAACAACATGGCCCAGGTGTTTGCCGACCCCCAACTGCAGTCGCGCGGCGTGATCACCCACCTGCCGCACCCGGTGGCCGAGGGGGACATCCCCTTGGTAGCCAGCCCCATCCGCTTGTCCGACACCCCGGTGCAATACCGCCAGGCCCCGCCCACCCTGGGCCAGCACACCCGCGCCGTGCTGGCCGAGCGCCTGGGCCTGGGTGAAGCCGAACTCGATCGCCTGACCCGGCAAGGGGTGCTGGCATGAGTTTCATCGGCGGATACCCGCCCTCTCACAAGGAAGCTGAATGAGTGCCCTCGACTCACTGGACCTGACCCCCATCCCCGCCGAGGACGAGGCCCTGCGCGCCCCCGTGCGGGCCTTTCTGGCCGAGGCCCTGCAAGGTGTGCCCGGGGTCACCCGGGCGCGTTCCTGGTCGGGTTACGACCCGGCCTTCAGCCGGGCACTGGGCGCACAGGGCTGGCTGGGCATCACCCTGCCCACCGCTTATGGCGGCGGCGGGCGCAGCCCCTTTGCCCGCTACGTGCTGGTCGAGGAGTTCCTCAATGCCGGCGCGCCCGTGGGCTCGCACTGGATTGCCGACCGCCAGAGCGGCCCGCTGATCCTCAAGTACGGCAGCGAGGCGCAAAAGCGCCAGTACCTGCCCGCCATCTGCCGGGGCGAGGCCTTCTTCTGCATCGGCATGAGCGAGCCCGGGGCTGGCTCCGACCTGGCCAGCGTGCGCACCCGGGCCACCCGCACCGACATGGGCTGGCGCCTGAATGGCCAGAAGATCTGGACCACCAATGCGCACCACTGCCATTACATGATCGCGCTGGTGCGCAGCTCCGGCGAGGCGGGCGACCGCCAGCAGGGCCTGTCGCAGTTCATCGTCGACCTGTCGCTGCCCGGGGTGACCGTGCGGCCCATCACCGACCAATCCGGTGACCGCCATTTCTGCGAGGTCTTTTTTGACGACGTGGCGCTGGCGCCCGAGGCCCTGATCGGGGCCGAGGGCCAGGGTTGGGCCCAGGTGACGGCCGAGCTGGCCTTTGAGCGCAGCGGGCCCGAGCGCCTGTACTCCAGCATCGTGCTGTTTGACGAGTGGCTGGCCTTTGTGCGCCAGGACGCCGCTACCCACCCACAGCGCAATGCTGCGGCCCTGCGGCTGGCCGGGCGGGTGCTGGCCCAACTGGCGCCGCTGCGGGCCATGTCGGTGGCGGTCACCGGGCGTCTGGCACGGGGCGAGAGCCCGGTGGTCGAGTCGGCCCTGGTCAAAGACCTGGGCACTGGTGTCGAGCAGCTGATCCCGGCGGCACTGGCTGACGACCTGGGGGCCCGCCTGGCCGAGGGCCAGCCCGTGCCGTTCGGCCTGCTGCACACCCTGAACTACGTGATCCAGGTGGCGCCTTCGTATTCGCTGCGTGGCGGCACGCGCGACATCCTGCGCGGCATGATCGCGCGCGGCCTGGGCCTGCGTTGATGAGCCCGCTGACAACCCCATCGAGAAAGGCTGGTTGATGAACGACGAGCAAGACCTTTTCGCCGCCTCGCTGCGCACCCTGCTGACCGACCATGCCGGCCCGCCCGTGGTGCGCGCCATCGAGGCCGGTGGTCCGCATCAGGCCCTGTGGCAGACCTTGCAGGATTCGGGCTTTGTCGACGCCCTGTTGCCCGAGACGCAGGGCGGGGCCGGCCTGGATCTGGGCCAGGCTTTCAGCCTGCTGGCCCTGTGTGGTGAGTTCGCGCTGCCCGTGCCGCTGGGCGAAACCCTGCTGGCGCGCGGCCTGCTGGCCCAGGCCGGCCTGGCCCGGCCCGAGGGGCCCCTCACGCTGGCCGCCCAGGCGCTGGATGACGGGGAGCGCCTGATCTGCACCAGCGTGCCCAGTGCCCGCGTGGCCAGCCATGTGCTGCTGCGCCACCTCGATCGCTGTGCCCTGCTGCCGGTGGCCGAGGCCCGGGTGGAAGCCACCGGGCTGGCCCAGGAGGCCACGCTGAGCTGGCCACGGGCCTCCTGGCTGGCCACGCCCGCCTGGCCCGGGGCCCTGCCGCCGCTGCGCGAGCTGCAGGCCGTGCTGTATGCGGCCCAGATGGCTGGCGCCATGAGGGCGGTGTTCGAGCGCAGCCTGCAGCACGCCAATGAGCGCCAGCAGTTCGGCCGCCCGATTGGCAAGTTCCAGGCCATCCAGCACCAGCTCAGCGTGATGGCTGAGTTGGTGTTTGCCTCGCGCATGGCGGCCCGTCTGGGCTGCCAGGGCCCGGTGCAGGCGCCTGACCTGCTGCGGGCCGCCGTGGCCAAAGCCCGTTGCAGCGAGGCCGCCCCTGAGGTGGCGGCGTTGGGCCACTCGATCCATGGCGCCATCGGCTTCACCGCCGAGTTCGACCTGCAGCTTCACACCCGCCGCCTGCACGCCTGGCGTCAGGCCGGGGGCAGCGAATCGCATTGGCAGGGTGTGCTGGGCGAGGCCTTCGTGAACGGGCACGAAGGCCTGGCCCTCGACCTGTTGCGACAGCTCACCGACACCGAATCCCTTCCCGCCTGAGCCCTGACGGAGTTTTCCATGACCCAACCGACCCCTTTCCTGAAATCCGAGCGCGACGGCGCGATCCTGATCCTCACCATGAGTCAGCCGGCCACGCGCAACGCGCTGACCGGCAACACCGCGGTGGCCGAGTTCGTGCAGGCCTGCGATGAGGTGCGCCGCGACCCCAGCGTGCGGGTGGTGATCCTGACCGGCGAAGGCCCGGTGTTCAGCTCGGGCGGCAACGTCAAGGACATGCAGCGCTACGAGCGCGAGCGACCTTCGCCCGATGCGATCCGCGAGGAGTACCGCCAGGGCATCCAGCGCCTGCCGCGCGCGCTCTATCAGCTCGATGTGCCGGTGATTGCGGCCATCAACGGGCCCGCCGTCGGCGCCGGGCTGGACCTGTGCTGCATGTGCGACATGCGCATCGCCGCCGAAGGCGCCACCTTTGCCGAAAGCTTTGTGCGCGTGGGCATCGTGCCCGGCGATGGCGGCGCCTGGCTGTTGCCGCGGGTGGTGGGCCTGTCCAAGGCCTCCGAGATGGCGTTCACGGGCGAGGTCATCGATGCGGCCGAGGCCCTGGCCTGCGGCCTGGTCTCGCGCGTGGTGCCGGCCGGTCAGCTGATGGCGGCGGCCCGCACCCTGGCCGGCAAGATTGCCGCCAACCCGGGCGGCGTGCTGCGCATGACCAAGCGCCTGCTGCGCGAGGGCGAGCGCAGTTCGCTGGAGTCGCTGCTGGAGCTCTCAGCCGCCTACCAGGCCCTCGCCCACACCACCGAAGACCATTTCGAAGCGGTGCGGGCCTTTGTCGAGAAACGAGCGCCGCGCTTTCAGTCCTGAGCCACGCGGGCCGGGCTGGCCTGGCCCAACGTGGTGTCGGTGGCTTTCCAGCCGCCGCCCAGGGCCTTGATCAGTTGCACCGAGGTCAGCAACTGCTGGCTCTGGTTCTGCACCTGCTGGCGCTGGTAGCCCAGCAGGGTCTGCTGGGCCAGCACCACCTCCAGCAGGCTGGAGGCACCAGCCCGGTAGCGGGCCTGCGACAGCTCCAGCACCTTGCCGGCGCTTTTCACGGCCTGCTGCAGCGAGCGTTGGGCTTCGCGCAGCGCGGCCTGGGTGCTCAGGCTGTCCTGCACTTCCTGGAACGCCTGCAGCACGGTCTGGCGGTAGCTGGCACTGGCCTGCTGGTAGCCGGCCTTGGCCACGTTCACCGCCGCGGTGGTGCGGCCGCCGTCAAACAGGGTCTGGGTGGCGCTCAGGCCCAGCGACCACAGCAGGCTGGGGGCCGAGAACAGCTTGCTGAAGCCGTTGCTGTCGTCGCCATAGAGGCTGTTCAGGGTCAGGCTGGGGTAGTAGGCGCTGGTAGCGATGCCGATCTGGGCATTGGCCGCTGCCATGGCGCGCTCGGCGCTGGCGATGTCGGGGCGGCGCTCCAGCAGCGAGGCCGGTGTGCCCAGGGGCAACTGCGGCGGCTCGGGCAGCCGGGTGTCGGCGGCCAGTTGAAAGCTGGGGGCCGGCTGGCCGGTGAGCGTGGCTATCGCGTGCTCGAAACGGGCCCGGCTGTCGCGCAGGCCTTGCAACTGGGCTTCGGTGCCCGAGACCAGGCCCTGTTGCTGCTCCAGATCGATGCCGGAGGCGGTGCCCAGATCGTGCCGGGTGGTGATGAAATCCAGCGTCTGGCGCTGCGCCTTGAGGGTCTGGTTCAGCACCTCGATTTCGGCGTCCAGCCCGCGCAGGGCCAGGTAGCTGCTGGCCAGTTGCGCGGTCAGCACCAGGCGGGTGTTTTCAAAATCGGCGCCCGACTGGGCCTGGGCGGCGCGGGCGCTTTCCAATTGGCGCCGTACCCGGCCGGCCAGGTCCACCTCATAGCTCACGGTCAGCGCGGTCTGGTAGTCGGTCTGCTCAACCGAACTGTTGGCGCTGGTGTAGCTGCTCAGCGGCCGGTTGGCCGAGGTCCGAAAGCGCGAGGTTCCGGCCTGCAGGCCCACCCTGGGCAGCAGGGCACCCAGGGCCGAATCGGTCTGGGCCCGGGCCTGGTCCAGGCGCGACTGGGCCAGGGCCAGGGTGTTGTTCTGCTTCAGGGCGGTATCGATCAGGCCCTGCAGCGTGGGGTCGGCGTACAGCAGCCACCAGGGGCCTTTGAGTTCGTCGTCTCGCGGTTGGCCGGCCTGCCAGCCGGCTTCGGCCTGCCAGTGGGCCGGGGCCACGGTGTCGGGGCGCACGTAGTCGGGCCCCACGGCCGAGCAGCCGCCCAGCAGGGCCAGGCCCAGCCAGGCGCCGTGCCGCGCCAGGCGGTGCAGCGCAGGGGCGTTCATGAGGTGCTCCGCTCGGCCTTGGCCGGCTGGGCCTCGGGCTTGGCATCCTTGCCGGGCCCCTCTTTCGAACCCTCTTTGCCGCCTTCCTTGGCACCTTCCTTGTTGTTGGTCGGCACCGGCGCCTCGCTGGCCACCACCGCATCGCCTTCGGCCAGCGAATCGGGCGGGTTGATGATCAGCTTGTCTTGGGGCGACAGGCCGCTCTGGATCTCGATGCGCACGCCCAGGTCACGGCCCAGGGCCACCTTCTTGAGTTGCACCTTGCCGTCGACCACGGTGGCCACCAGCGTGCCTTCCGGGCGGAACAGCAGGCCGTTGTTGGGCACGGTCAGCACGGGCTTGTCAGCGCCGGCGGCCTGCAGGGCCACCTGCACGTACGAGCCCGGCAGCAGCTTGCCCTCGGGATTGGGCAGGTTGATCTCCACCTGCAGGGTGCGGGTGGCCGGGTCGATGGCGCCGGCGGTGCGCACCACCTTGCCGGTGAAGGTCTGGCCGGGCAGTTCGGACAGGGTGACCTGGGCTTCCTGGCCGGCCTTGATGCGCGGCGCGAAACTTTGGGGTGCCGACACGTACAGGCGCAGCACATCGGTCTGCGACAGCGTGAACAGCAGCTTCGGGGCGCCGCCGTTGCCAGCGTCCACCAGGCTGCCCACATCGATGTTGCGCTTGGTGACCACGCCACTGAAGGGCGCCACGATGCGGTTGTAAGACAGCTGCAGCTCCAGCCTTTGCACCACCGCCTCGCTGGCGGCCAGGTTGGCCTGCACCAGCTTCAGCGTGTTCTGGCGCTCGTCGAGTTCCTGCTGCGACACGGCATCGCGGGCGCGCAAGCCCTGCCAGCGCTCGAACGAGGTGCGCGCCAGTTGCAGGTTGGATTGCACCTGGGCCCGGTTGGCCCGGGCTTCGGCCAGTTGCTGCTCGATTTCGCCAGTGGCGATTTCGGCCAGCAGGTCACCCTTGCTCACGCGCGCGCCGATGTCCTTGAACCACTGTTTGACATAGCCGCTGCTGCGCGCATAGATCGGGGTCTCGATGTAGCCCTGAAGGCTGCCCGGCAGTTGCAGTGTCTGCTGGCCCCGGCCGGGCCGTGGCGAGACCACATACACGTGCACCTGGGCGTTCTCCTGGGTGCTGGCCGCCAGGGCCTTGGCCTGGGCCGCGCGCTCGGTCATCACCAGGGCCGCGCCTGCACCGAGCACCAGCAGCACGCCCAGGGCGGCCCAGCGGGCGCGTCGCAGCAGCCGGATGCGCTTGATGTTGTGGGCCCCTTCATGCTGATGCAGGCCATGGATTCCGATGGAAGAGTGTCGCTGTGCGTGGCTCATGTCAGGCATTTCCTTGGGCGGGGGTCGGGACGGGCTGCGGGCGCCGGGCGGCCCGGTGCTCCAGCGCGCGGTGCACGGCGGCAAACACCACCGGCACGAAGAACAGGGTGGAGACGGTGGCAAACAACAGGCCACCGATGGTGGCGCGGCCCAGTGGCGCGTTCTGTTCGCCGCCTTCGCCCAGGCCCACGGCCATGGGCAGCATGCCGATGATCATGGCCAGGGCGGTCATCAGCACCGGGCGCAGGCGGGTGGTGCCGGCTTCGAGTGCGGCCGACAGGGGCGGCGCGCCGTCCAACAGGCGCTCGCGGGCAAATGAGATCATCAGAATGCTGTTGGCCGTGGCCACGCCCATGGTCATGATGGCCCCGGTGAGCGCGGGCACGCTGAGCGTGGTGGCGGTCAGGAACAGCATCCACGCAATGCCGCCCAGGGCGGCCGGCAGGGCGGTGATGATGATGAAGGGGTCGACCCAGGACTGGAAGTTGACCACGATCAGCAGGTACACCAGCACGATGGCCATGATCAGGCCCACGCCCAGGCCGAGGTAAGAGCTCTGCATGGTCTCGACCTGGCCACGCATCTTCACGTTGGTGCCGCGGGGCAGGTCGGCCTTCATGCTGTCGATGACCTTCTGAACCTCGCCGGCCACGCTGCCCAGGTCACGCCCGGACACGCTCACGAACACATCCACCACGGGCTGGATGTTGTAGCGTGACACCACGGTCTGCTCACGGGTGGGGCGCACGGTGACCAGGTTGCTCATCAGCTGGGCCGGGGGCTGCACGAGGGCGGTGCTGCCCGTGGGCACGCTGTTGGTGATGGGCACGCCCACCGGGATCTGCAGCAGGTTGTCCAGCGAGTCGACCTGGTATTGCGGGGTCTGTACCGCAATGCTGTAGACCACGCCGTTGGCCGGGTTCAGCCAGAAGGCCGGTGCGGTCTGGAAGCTGCCCGACAGCGAGACCAGCAGGTTTTGCGCCACGTTGTTGGCGTTCAGGCCCAACTGCTGCAGCTGGGCGCGGTCGATGTCGAGCTTTTTGGTCGGCTGGTTGATGCGCTGCTGGATGTGCACATCCACGGCGCCATCAATCTGCCGCACCTTGCTCTGCAACACACTGGCCAGGCGGTAGTTCTCGGCGATGTTGGCACCGCTGAACTGCACGTCGATGGCCGCGGGCTGACCGAAGTTGAGGATCTGGGTGATGATGTCGGCCGGCTGGAAGAAGATCTCCACGCCTGGGAAGCGCTTGGGCAGTTCGGCGCGCAGGCGCTTGACGTGTTCGTCGGTGGGGCCATGGCCATGGCGCAGCGCGATCTGGACTTCGCCGTCCAATGTGCCGATGGTGCCGGCATTGCTGTAGGACAGGTTGATGCCGCTGTAGGGCAGGCCCAGGTTGTCGAGAATGGTCTCCAGCTCTTCGGGCGGGATCAGTTCGCGCACCGCGTTCTCGATGCGGTCGGCCAGGCGGGCCGTCTCCTCGATGCGGGTGCCGGTGGGGGCACGGAAGTGCAGGCGGATCAGGCCGGCATCCACGCTCGGGAAAAAGTCGCGCCCCAGCACGCCATACAGCCCGCAGGACGCGATGCAGAACACCAGGAAAGCGGTGATGAAGCTGGCTCGGCGCGTCAGCAGGCCGCTCAGGATCACCACATAGACGCCGCGCAGGTTTTCGAAGCCGGCGTCAAAGCGCAGGTAGATGCGGCGGAAAAAGCCGGGCCGGCTGTCGTCCACGGGCGGGGCGTTGCGCATCAGCAGCTTGACCAGGGTGGGCACCAGGGTGCGCGACAGCACATAGGAGGCCATCATCGCGAACACCACCGATTCGGCCAGCGGCACGAACAGGTAGCGGGCGACACCGGTCAGAAAGAACATGGGTACGAACACGATGCAGATGCACAGGGTGGAGACGAAGGCCGGCACGGCGATCTCGCCAGCCCCCTCCAGAATGGCCTGCTCCAGTGGCGTGCCCAGGTGCAGATGGCGCTCGATGTTTTCGATGGTCACGGTGGCGTCGTCCACCAGAATACCCACCGCCAGCGCCAGACCACCCAGGGTCATGAGGTTGATGGTCTCGCCCAGCGCGTAGAGCATCAGGATGGCCGACAGCACCGACAGCGGGATCGACACGGCAATGATGCAGGTGCTGCGCCAGTTGCCCAGGAACAGCAGGATCATGGCCGCGGTCAGGCAGGCGGCGATCAGCGCTTCGTGGATCACGCCGCTGATGGCGGCCTTCACGAACAGCGATTGGTCGAACAGGGGGGTGATTTTCAGGTCGGGCGGCAGGGTCTGGGCCACCGAGGGCAGCAGTTCGCGCAGTTTGGTGACGATCTCCAGGGTGGACGAACTGCCATTCTTCAGCACCGACAGCAGCACGCCACGGTTGCCGTCCTGGCGTGCGATGTTGGTCTGGGGGGTGAAACCGTCGCGCACATTGGCCACGTCGCTGAGGGTGATGGTGGTGCCGTTGCTGGAGCGGATGGGCAGGGCGTTCAGGCCCTCCAGATTGGCTGGCGAGCCATTCATGGCCACGGTGTATTCGGTGTCACCCAGCTTGGCGGTGCCGCCGGGCAGGATCAGGTTCTGCGCATTGACGGCGTTCACCACGTCCGAGGGGGTCAGGCCCTTGGCCTGCAGGGCCCGGGTGTTCAGGTCCACGGAGACCACCCGGTTCTTGCCGCCGTAGGGGAAGGGCACGGCGGCGCCCGGGATGGTGATCAGGCGCGGCCGCAGAAAGTTGACGGCGGCGTCGAACAGGCCCTGCTCCGACATGGACGGGCTGGCCAGGCCCAATTGGATCACCGGGATGCTGGAGGCCGAATACTTGATCACCAGCGGTGGCGTGATACCCGGCGGCATCTGCCGCACGATGGCTTGCACCGAGGAGGTCACCTGAGCCAGCGCGGTCTGGATGTTGGCGTCGGGCTGGAAGAACACCTTGATCACCGCAATGCCGGCCAGCGACTGCGACTCGATGTGCTCAATGTCGTTGACCGTGGTGGTCAGCGAGCGTTCATTGACGTTGGTGATGCGGGTGCCCACCTCTTGGGCCGACAGACCGGTGTAGTTCCAGATGATGCTGATCACCGGAATGTTGATTTCCGGAAAGATGTCGGTGGCCATGCGCACCAGCGCCAGGGGCGTGGCCAGCACGATCAGCAGGGCCATCACGATGAACGTGTAAGGTCGGCGCAGCGCAATATTGACGATCCACATGGGGCAGGCATCCGGTTGGCAGGCAGGCGTCGCGCGCCCAGGCCCATCCCCGATGGAGCTGACGGCGCTCAACGTAACCAAACATTTTGCAGGAGAAGCATGACCCAGGCCGGTGCCGGGCCATGGCAGATCCGGTAAAGCTCAGGGTCAGTGAGGCATCGTGCTGGTTTTTCTGAAATAAATGCTGGTACTGATGATTTTGACCCGTGCTGGCCGGATGGCTAGGGCAGCCAATCTGCTGCCAGCAGCCGGGGCGGCAGCGCCGGGGCGTAGTGGTAGCCCTGGGCCTCATCGCAGCCGAGTGCCAGCAGGGTTTGGGCCTGTTCAGGGGTTTCCACCCCTTCCGCCACGGTGCGCAGACGTAGAGCCCGTGCCATGCTGATGACGGCCGTCACGATGGCCTGGTCGGCCGGGGCGCGCAGCATGTCGTGCACGAAGCTCATGTCGATCTTCAGCTTGCCCACCGGGAAGTTCTTCAATTGCGCCATCGAGGCATAGCCTGTGCCGAAATCGTCGAGCGTCAGGTTGAAGCCCGCGGCCACCAGTTGGCCGGCCACGCGTCGGGCACGTTCAGGGTCCAGTGTCATCGCGGTCTCGGTGATCTCCAGCTCGATCGCTTCAGGACGGGCGCCGGCGGCGCGTACCAATTGGGTGGCCCGGAGCGGGAAAGATTCATCACTGAGCTGGGCGGCCGACACGTTCACCGCAATCGGGGGCGGCGCGGCCAGGGCCGGCGCGTGCCATGCCGCCCATTGGCGACTGGCTTCGCGCAGGGCCCAGTCCCCCAGCTGAGTAATCAGTCCCCGTTCCTCTGCCACCGGGATGAATTCACCGGGGCTGATTGACCCCAGCTCGGGGTCGTTCCAGCGGGCCAGGGCTTCCAGGCCGATCAGCCGGCCGCTGTTCAGGTCGATCTTGGGCTGGTAGTGCAGGTGCAGGCCGCCACTGTTCAAGGCCTTGGCAAGGCGTGTGGCCAGGGTGTTGCGGCGATGCAGTTTTTCACTCATCTGCTGCTCGTACAACTGGCAATGGCCACCGCCCAGGGCCTTGGCCTTGAACATGGCCAGATCCGCATGTTTGAGCAATTCCTCGACAGTGGCGCCCTGGCTGGGGAACAGCGCCATACCGATGCTCACGCCCACCTCGACCGGGGGGGCGGCTGCGCCGATGGGCTGGGCCAGGGTGTGCATCAGGTTGCGACTGATGTGCTGGGCGTCTTCCAGGTTGTCGATTTCACAGGCCACCATGAACTCATCACCACCAATGCGGGCCAGCAACTGGTCCTTGCACAGCAGGGCCTGACAGCGGTGCGCCACCTCGCGCAACACCTGGTCGCCCATGGCGTGCCCCAGGATGTCGTTGGTCTCCTGCAGGCGGTCCAGGTCCAGGAACAGCAAGGCCAGTTGCCGGCCCGCGCGCTCGCAGCGGTCCAGCATCTGCTGTGCCAGCACCAGGCCATGGGTTCGATTGGGCAGTCCGGTCAGCACGTCGTAAAGCGCCAGGCGTTGCAGGTGTTCGGCCGCCAGGTGGCGCTCAGAGGTATCAAGCAGGGTCCCATGGCCTTTCAGTGGCCGGCCTTGGGCGTCGTATTCGAGGCGGCCACGCGCCTCGATCCAGCGCAGCCCCTGGCCCATCTTGAGGCGGTGCTCCACTCGGAAAGGGGCCCCTTCCAGCGCGGCCTGCCAGGCCTTTTCCACGCCTTCGCGATCTTCGTCATGGATGTGCTCCATCAGGCTGCGGAAGGTGCAGACCCGGTCTTCGGGCCAGTTCAGGATGCTGCAGGCCTGGGGGCTGAGCAGCATCACATCGGTGGCCAGGTCAATCTGCCAGGTGCCGACGCTGGCCACAGCCTGGGCATTGAGCAGGTCGCGCGTCAGGCGGGTCTGCTGGCGCAGGTCTTCCAATACCAGCAGCAGGTGGGGCTCTCCTCCGTGGAGGGCATCGCGCAGAAGGCGTGTCGTGGCACGCACCGGGATGGCCAGGGCCTCGGGGTGCCCACTGCGGCACAGGGTCAGGGTCTCGCTGGCCAGGTTCTGATGGAAGACCTGTTCGGCCAGTGGGATCAGGCGTGTCACGTCCAGCCATTCGTGCAGCGCACTCCCGTGCAGGCTGCCAGCGGGCAGATTCAACAGGGCTTCGACTGCCGGGTTGGCGAAAACGACCGTCAGGTCCGGGGTCAGCACCAGGGTGCCGCAGGGCAGCCCGGCAAAGGCCGCGCCGTAATTGTCAAGACGGGGTGCGTTTCGTCGCCGGTGGCGCTGCAGTGCGTCGGTGGCCAGACCCATGTCATGCATCAGCGCCTTGCTCAGGGCCAGCACCTGGTCCAGCAACTGGTCGGGTTGGCCGGCATGCGCCTGCACCAGGCAGGGCAGCACCGTCTGCAGGTAATGCCGGTAGGCCTCGGTCAGCCAGCTCGGGGGCAGGTCCAGGCGGGCCATGGCCTGGCCCATCTGGTCCCGGCTTTGTCGATAACCCTCTCCGTAGGGGCCTTCGGTGAGGTTGGCGAAATAGGCTGCCTGCAGTTGCTCCAGTTGGCCCTCGGACGCGTCATCAGGCCAGTGCGCCTGACTGACAGGTTCTTGCAGCAGGTGGCGGGCCGCAACCCGAAATGCGTCGGGGCAGTGCTGCCTCAAATGCGTGTGCAGGGATTGCAGGGCATTCAGGTCGGCAGCAGTCAGGGGCTGCGAGGGGGACTGTTCTGGACTGCAGACGTGTGCCATGGGGGATCAACCTTGGGGGATGCAACGGCCTCGGTGGGGTGGTGCCAAGCGTTGAGTGTGTCTATTTATTTGAAATATATACTAAATATGAAATTCAACAAGCATTTTGTAATTCTTTGGCGTCCAAATGAATCATTTCATCTATTTTCAGATGATAAATATTAAAAATGATTATTTTCAATATGCCATGGATGCAACAGGTCGGCTCAATGCCTCAGACCACCGACCTCGTGTGGCAGTGAATTGGCAGTGTTATGGCACTGAAGTGGCGGATGTTTGGCAGTGGAATGGCTGTCAGAATTCGAGGTGATCAGGTGTTCTGCGCATAAGCCCCTGTATTTAAAGAACATTTCCTGCGCGAATGGGCTGGCATGAAAACTGCCCTTAGGAAGCCTTGATCTGAGTGCCCGGGATGTCCCCGGGCGCGTGTCGGCTCATCCGCGTGGCATCCCGCCTGCGGAGGAGCGCCTCACTGAACCGGGTTGCCATGGATTCCACGCCTTCCTCCACGAACAAAGTCATTCCCATCGTTGCGGCACCGCCGGAAGACGCCGAGGTGTTCCTGTACGCCGCCACCAAAAAGATCCATCCGCGCTCGGTCAGTGGCCTGTTTGCTCGCTGGCGCTGGGGCCTGGTGTTCCTCACGCAGATCTTCTTTTATGGCTTGCCCTGGCTGGAGTGGGGGCAGCGTCAGGCGGTGCTGTTTGACTTGGGAGCGCGGCGCTTCTACCTGTTCGGCATCGTCCTTTACCCGCAGGATTTCATCTACCTGACCGGCTTGCTGGTGATCTCGGCCCTGTCGCTGTTTCTGTTCACGGCCGTCGCCGGTCGCCTGTGGTGCGGCTATGCCTGCCCCCAGACGGTGTACACCGAGATCTTCCTGTGGATCGAGCGGCGCTTCGAGGGAGACCGCATGGCCCGCATCCGCCTGGACGAGGCCCCCATGTCGCTCAACAAGCTTTGGCGGCGCGGCGGCAAGCACGGGGTCTGGCTGGCCGTGGCCGTGTGGACGGGCTTCACCTTTGTCGGCTATTTCACGCCCGTGCGCACGCTGGGCCTGGAGGTCTGGACCAACTCACTGGGCCCCTGGGAGACCTTCTGGGTGCTGTTCTACGGCTTTGCCACCTATGGCAACGCCGGCTTCATGCGCGAGCAGGTGTGCAAATACATGTGCCCCTATGCCCGCTTCCAGAGCGCCATGTTCGACAAGGACACCCTGATCGTCACCTACGACGAAGCGCGCGGCGAGCCGCGCGGCAAGCGCTCGCGCAAGGCCGACCCGGCGGCGCTGAAGCTCGGGGCTTGCGTGGATTGCGAGTTGTGCGTGCAGGTCTGCCCCACCGGCATCGACATCCGCAAGGGGCTGCAATACGAGTGCATCGGCTGCGGCGCCTGTGCCGATGTGTGCGACACGGTGATGGACAAGCTCAATTACCCGCGCGGCCTGGTGCGCTACTCCACCCAGAACGCGGTGCGCAACGGCTGGACGCGCGCACAGATCCTGCGCCATGTGATGCGCCCCCGGGTGCTGGTGTATGCCACCGTGCTGCTCGCGCTGACCGTGGCGCTGTTCTCCCACCTGGTGCTGCGCACGCCCTTGCGCGTGGATGTGGTGCGCGATCGCGCGGCGCTGTCGCGGATTGCCCCGGGCGGCATGCTGGAGAACGTGTACCGGCTGCAGATCATGAACGCCACCGAAAAGCCACAGACCTACCGGCTGGGCGCCACGGGCCTGGAGGGCCTGAAGGTGGCCTCGGAGGTGTTGGTCGAGGTGGGGCCGGCCGAATCGCGCTGGGTGCCCGTGCGCCTGCAGGTGCCCTATGGCTCGGCCCCGGCAGGTTCGCACACCGTTTATTTCTCGATCGGTGCCGAGGGGGGCGAGGCCCATGTGTCGGAGAAGTCGGCCTTCCTGGTGCCGCGCTGATCACGGCCTGCCGGCCAGCCCGAGGTCCTTCAGGCGCCGGTAGAGAGTGCGCTCGCTCAGGCCGAGTTGGCGCGCAAGTGCCTTGCGGCTGCCCTGGAAGCGGGTGGCCAGTTCGCGCAATGCGTCGGGTGTCTGGAGCCGGTCGGTGGTCAGCGGAGGCGGTGGCGCCGTGGCCACCGCTGGGCCGCCGCGGGCGTCGGACTGCAGGGTGTCCGGCGGCAACTGGGCCAGTCCGATCACGCCATCGTCGGCAAACAGGCGCGCCCGGTCGATCACGTTGCGCAGTTCGCGGATGTTGCCCGGCCAGGCGTAGTGCTGCATGCAGCGCATGGCCTCGGCATCGACCCGATAGCGCAGGCTGCCGGACTGGCTGCGCGCCAGGATGGAGTCCACCAGCAGCGGAATGTCGTCGGCCCGCTCGCGCAACGCGGGCAGGTGCACCGGAAATGCGTTGATGCGGTAATACAGATCCTGCCGGAACTGCCCCTGCTCGACCATGCGTGCCAGGGGCTTGTGGGTGGCTGCCACCAGGCGGAAATCGGCACGCAGGGTCTCGATGCCGCCCACCCGCCGGAAGGTGCCCGACTCGATCAGGCGCAGCAGCTTGACCTGCATGCTCAACGGAACGTCGCCCATCTCGTCGAGGAAGAGCGTGCCCCCGGTGGCCGTCTCGACCAGGCCTTTCTTGCGGCTGCTTGCACCGGTGAAGGCCCCTTTCTCGTAGCCGAACAGCTCGCTTTCGAACAGCGTCTCGGTGAAGCCCGAGCAGTCCACGGTCACGAAGGGACCGTGGGTGCGTTCGCTGGCCTCATGCAGCGCCCGGGCGAACAATTCCTTGCCCGTGCCAGACTCGCCCAGCAGCAGCACCGGCAGGTTCGAAGGCGCCACGCGCTGCAAGGCGGCCAACGCCTGGGTGAAGGCGCTCGAATGCCCCACCAGGCCGTCGGCCCGCACCTGGGGCGAGGCGCTGCGCAGCGTGGACAAGCGCTCGACAAACGCAATCACCTGGCCTTGGCTGTCCTGGATGGGGCGCAGTTCGACGTCGACATGCTCCAGCCCGCGCGGGGTGTGGTGCACATGCAGCACGCGGTCGGCACGCCGCCGCTCCAGCGCGTGGCGCATGGGGCAGTGCTCGCCCGCCTGGTCGCAGGGCACGTCGTAGTGGTGTGAGACCTCGTAGCACTTGCGCCCCAGGGGCGAAGTGTCGGCTGCCCCGAACTGGCGCCGGTAGGCGGTGTTGGCAGCCAGGATGTTGTAGGCCGGGTCAAGCACCATCATCGGGGCATGGTCGTGCTCCAGGAAGGACAGCAGGGCATTGAGCTCATCCTGGCTCGGCAGGGCCGCCGTGGGGCGGAGCGTGGGGCGGGTGCGGGGCATGGCAGGCAGTCGTTTGGCAGTGACTGCCAATACTGCCAAAGAAATGGCAGGCCGTGGGAAGTGATGAAGCGTCGCAGGTCGATGAACTGCGACTTGAGTTTCAACTCAGGGGCGTCCGGTCAGGATCTGGAAACCCCACATCAGCAGGCCTGGAATCACCACCGGCAGGGTCAGAAACAGGAACACTGAAGTGAACTGGGCCAGCACGAACAGGTCGATCAGGGTCTGCTTGGCCCACTCCAGCAGATCGACTTCCCAAAAGCGAAGCGGCTTGTTGTTGCTCATGACGCCCTCTTTTCATGGCCGCAGGGCGCGGTCAGTGCTTCATTTTTAGCACAGCGGTGCGCAAGCACAAGGGCTTTGGGCGCACCGGGCGGTGGCCCGGCGCGTCAGGGGATCAGCTCGCGGCCGCCAGGGTCTTGAACACCTCGCGGGCGGCGGCCACGGTCTGGGCGATGTCGTCGGCGCTGTGGGCGCTGCTGACAAAGCCGGCTTCATACAGGGCCGGAGCGATGTACACGCCGCGGTCCAGCAGGCCGTGGAACAGCTGGTTGAAGCGGGCGCTGTCGGTCTTCATGACCGTGGCGTAGTTCTGCGGCAACTCCGGCATCAGGAAGAAGCCGAACATGCCGCCCTGGCAGTCGGCGCTGAAGGGGACGCCCTCGGCGGCAGCGGCCGCCTTGAGCCCGTCCACCAGCGACTGGGTGCTGGCCGACAGAGCCTCGAAGAAACCGGGTTGGCGGATCTCGCGCAGCGTGGCCAGGCCACAGGCGGTGGCGACCGGGTTGCCCGACAGGGTGCCGGCCTGGTAAACGCCCCCCAGCGGAGCCAGGTGTTCCATGATGGCGCGGCGGGCGCCGAAAGCGGCCAGCGGCATGCCGCCGCCAATCACCTTGCCCATCACCGTGATGTCGGGTTCAAAACCGGGGATGGCCCGCGCATAGACGCTCTGGGCACTGCCCAGGGCCACGCGGAAGCCGGTCATCACCTCGTCGAGGATCAGCAGGGCGCCGTGTTCCGAGCACAGCTCGCGGCAGCGCTTCATGAAGGGCACCGAAGCGCGCACGAAGTTCATGTTGCCTGCGATCGGTTCGATCATCACACAGGCCAGTTCCTTGCCGTGCTCGGCAAAGGCCTGTTCAAGCTGCTCGATGTTGTTGTACTCCAGCACCAGGGTGTGCTGCACCACCTCGGGCGGTACGCCCGCGCTGGTGGAGGTGCCGAAGGTGGCCAGCCCCGAGCCTGCCTTGACGAGCAGGGCATCGGCGTGGCCGTGGTAGCAGCCCTCGAACTTGATCAGCTTGCTGCGGCCAGTGGCGCCACGGGCCAGGCGGATCGCGGTCATGCCGGCTTCGGTGCCCGAGCTGACCAGGCGCACCATGTCCATCGAGGGCACCAGGCTCAGGATTTCTTCGGCCAGTTCGACCTCGCGCTCGGTGGGGGCGCCGAACGAGAAGCCCTCCAGGGCCGCCTTTTGCACCGCTTCCAGCACGGCTGGGTGACCATGGCCCAGGATCATCGGCCCCCAGGAGCCGATGTAGTCGATGAATCGCTGGTCGTTGGCGTCCCAGAAGTAGGCGCCCTGTGCCCGTTGGACAAAACGTGGCGTGCCCCCCACGGCGCGGAAGGCGCGCACGGGCGAGTTCACGCCGCCGGGGATCACGCGCTTGGCACGTTCGAACAGGGGCAGGTTCAGGTCAGTGTTGAGTGTCATGGGGAGGAATCACAAACCCGGCCAGCGTGTCGCTGGCGTCGGGGTCTTCGTTGTCGTCTTCACCTTCTTCGGGCTGGGCCCAGAACAGGCGGTCGGGGATCACATGGCCCATGCCGGGGCGGAAGCCCGCGTCCAGACATCGGTCCAGGTAGCTCAAGGCCTCGCTGGTGGCTTCGCCCAGATCCATGCCGGTGGCGACCAGGGCGGCCAGCGCGGCCGACAAAGTGTCGCCGGCACCGGCGAACACGGCGTCGAACAACTCGAACTGCACGTGGCCCAGCACGCTTTGCGGGCTGGCCAGCACGTTGTCGACATGTTGCTCGGGCAGGGGGATGCCCGTGACCAGGGTGTAGGGCACGCCTTGTTTGGCGGCGGCAGTGGCAATGTCACGGGCGGTGGGGGACCGGTCACTGTTCCAGTCGGGCAGCAGCCATCGCCACAAGGTACTGTGGTTGCCAACCAACACCGAGGTCTGGGGCAACAGCAGTTCGGAAAACGCGTCCAGGTAGCTGTCGATCTTGTCCTCCTGCCACCAGGACAGGTTGGGCATGTAGGCCACCACCGGGATGTCGGGGTAGTCTGAGCTGATCTCGGCGATCGAGCTGAGGTTCTCCGGGTCGCCCACAAAGCCCACCTTGATCACCTGCACCGGCACATCTTCGAGCATGGTGCGCGCCTGCTCGGTGACGACCTCGTCATCGAAGGCGGCATGGTCGAAGATTTCGGAGGTATCGCGGATGTAGCTGCCGGTCACCACGGGCAAGGCGTGTCCGCCAACCGAGGCGATGGTGGTGATGTCTGCCGTGAGGCCGCCAGCCCCGCTGGGGTCGCTGGCGTTGAACACCAACACACACGCCGGCGTGCTCTCTTCGTCGCTGGCCGCGGGGGCGCTGGGGGGGGAGGTGAGGGTGGTCATGAAGTCCGGAAATGGGCAGTCTGCTCAGGGTAGCAGAAGCGGCCGCAGGACTCGATACAATCATTGCATTCTATTCGAAGGCCCCTTAAGCTGTGACTGATAACAAAACTTGGATGTGTCTTATTTGTGGCTGGATTTATGACGAATCCGCCGGTGCTCCCGAGCATGGCATCGAGCCAGGCACCCCCTGGGAAAAGGTTCCGATGAACTGGACCTGCCCTGAGTGCGGAGCCCGCAAGGAAGACTTTGAAATGGTCCAGATCTGAACCCGTGACTCCCTTGCTGGCGTCGATCTGGCGACAGGAGGAACGCACTGATGTCCATTGACAGTTCAGGTCTCAAAGTGCTGGTGGTGGACGACAGCAACACCATCCGCCGCAGCGCTGAAATATTTCTCAAGCAGGGCGGTCATGACGTTCTGCTGGCCGACGACGGCTTTGATGCGCTCGCCAAAGTCAATGACTACGAGCCGCAGCTGATCTTCTGTGACATCCTGATGCCCAAGCTGGATGGCTACCAGACCTGTGCCATCATCAAACGCAATGAGCGCTTTGCGGCGACGCCGGTCGTGATGCTGTCCTCCAAGGATGGCGTGTTCGACAAGGCGCGCGGACGCATGGTGGGTTGTCAGGATTACCTCACCAAACCCTTCACCAAGGACCAATTGCTGCAGGCCGTGCGGCAATTCGGTATGCCGACTCTAGGAGCGTTGTGATGTCGATTCACAAAGTGCTGATCGTTGACGACTCGAAGACGGAGCTGATGTTCCTGTCTGAACTGCTGCAGAAAAACGGGATGCAGGTCCGCACCGCTGAAAACGCTGACGAAGCATTCAAGCGCCTGGCCGAAGAGAAGCCCGACCTCATCCTGATGGATGTCGTGATGCCCGGCCAGAATGGCTTTCAGCTCACGCGCTCGATCAGCCGGGACCCCAAGTACGCCGATGTGCCCATCATCATGTGCACCAGCAAGAACCAGGAGACCGACCGGGTCTGGGGCTTGCGACAGGGCGCGCGGGGTTACATCACCAAGCCGGTCGATCCCGCCGAACTCAAGGCCAAGATCAACGCGCTGAACTGATCGCGCCCAGACCTGCGACCCCCCCCCAATGGCCAATCGAGATGCTCTCCGTGAACTCCAAAGCCGCCTGGCCGCCCGTCTTCAGGCTGCGCAAGCCGAAGGGCCCTCGATTGCCTGGCTGGCAGTGCATGCCGGCGCAGGGCGTTACCTGATGCCCCTGGCCCAGTCGGGCGAGATTTTTCCATGGTCGCCGGTGCAGCCGGTGCCTTACACGCAGCCCTGGTTTTGGGGGGTGGCCAATCTGCGCGGCAGTCTGTCCGGCGTGGTCGACCTGGCCGCTTTTCTGGTCGAAGTCTGGCCAACAGCGCCTGCTTTGCGTCCTCGCTCCGAGCTGGCCCTGGCCGATTGCAGCCTCCTGGCGCTCAATGCCGCCCTGGATGTGAACGTGGCCCTGGTGGTCGACCGCCTTGCCGGATTGCGCAGCCCCGACGCTTTTGTTTCCAGCGCCCCCCCTGCCGAAGATGCCCCGGGCTTCTTCGGTGCCCTCCACACCGATGCGCAAGGCGAGACCTGGCAGGAGATCCAACTCCTGTCGCTCTCGCAGTCTGCGCAGTTCCTCAGTATCAGTGCCTGAGTGCCTCAGCCATCAAGGTCGTTCCATGTCATTTGCGGATCAAATCGGAAAGCTGTTTGCCAAGAAGAAGTCTCCGGCCGAGGCCGAGTCCTCGGTGGCGGTGGGGCTGGCGGGGCCTGACACCCTGCATGAGTTGCCCGGCCACCCGGACGCCATGCAGGATCTGAGGCAGGACGGCGGCGGACTGGGCGACTCTCTGGCCCCTGAAACCGAACTGGACAACCGCCAGGTCAACTTTGCCGAAACGCGCCTGGCTGAATCCGAGATCAAGGATGCCACCGAAGGGCAGATCGAGCTGCCCCTGCTGGGGCGCGGCACCGTGGCACGCCATCAGCGCGTGCTGTTCATTCTGTTGGGGGTGGCCTTGCTGGTGCTGGCCGCCATTGCCGGTGTGGCGCTGAGCCAGGCGGACAAGGTGGCTCAGCAGCTTGCAGCCTCAGGGCAGTCGCTGATGCAGTCGCAGCGCCTGGCCAAGTCGGTATCACAGGCCCTGGTGGGCAGCCCGCAGGCTTTCCCTGACGTCGTCGAGAGCGCGGGGGTGTTGGTCAAGACCGTGCGTGGCTTGACCAATGGTGATGACCAGATGCGCCTGGATCCGCTGGGCACCGATTTCAAGGCCGACCTGGACAAGGTCATGCCGCTGATGGAGCGTGCCGAACGCAATGCATCCGTGGTGATGAGCCAGCAGAAGATCCTGACCCAGGTGGGTGAGGCCCTGCGCACCATCAACCGCCAGTCTGCCGACCTGCTGGAGATCGCCGAAACCATCTCCTCGCTCAAGCTGCAGCAGAACGCACCGGCGTCCGAGATCTCGGCCGCCGGCCAACTGGTGATGCTGACCCAGCGCATCGGCAAATCCGCCAACGAGTTCCAGACCACCGAAGGGGTCAGCCCCGAAGCCGTGTTCCTGCTCGGCAAGGATTTGAACTCCTTCCGCGAGATCGCCCAGGGCTTGCTCAACGGCAGCCCGGAACTGCGTCTGGCCGCCTCCAAGGACGCCCAGACCCGCGAGCAGCTCGAAAGCCTGATCAAGGTCTATGACCAGACCCGCAGCCAGGCCGGTGCGATTCTGGGCAACCTGCAAGGGCTGGTGTCGGCCCGTGAGGCGCAGTCCGCCATCCTCAACGACTCCGAGCCGCTGCGCCGGGGCCTGGAAGACCTGCAGGGTCGCCTGTCCTCGCAGACCGGTCTGAGCCTGACCTCCATCCTGTCCCTGGTGGTGGCTTCGTTCTTCGTGTTGATCTGTGCTTTCGGGTTGGCCCGTGTGCAGCTGCTGGACAGCCGCAACCGCCAGACCGCTGCCGAGTTGCAGCAGCTTGAAGCCCAACGCCAGGAGCAAGAGGCCAAGCGCGTCAACGACGCCAACCAGGCCGCCATTCTGCGACTCATGAACGAACTGCAGACGGTGGCCGAAGGCGATCTGACCCAGGAAGCCACGGTGACCGAAGACATCACCGGCGCCATCGCCGACTCGGTGAACTACACGGTGGAAGAGCTGCGTGTTCTGGTGGGCAACGTGCAGAACACGGCCACCCGCGTGGCCCAGACCACGGCCCAGGTGGACAACACCTCGACCGAGCTGCTGGCGGCCTCCACCGAGCAGCTGCGTGAGATCCGTGAAACCGGCCGCTCGGTGCTGGAAATGGCCTCGCGCATCAATGGTGTGTCGGCGCAGGCGCAAGAGTCCGCCTCGGTGGCCCGCCAATCGCTGCAGGCGGCCGACTCAGGTCTGCAAGCGGTGCAGAACGCCATCGGGGGCATGAACGCCATCCGTGACCAGATCCAGGAAACCTCCAAGCGCATCAAGCGACTGGGCGAATCCTCGCAAGAGATCGGTGAAATCACCGAGCTGATCTCTGACATTACCGAGCAGACCAACGTGCTGGCCCTGAACGCCGCCATCCAGGCCGCCTCGGCCGGTGAAGCCGGTCGAGGCTTCTCGGTGGTGGCGGAAGAAGTGCAGCGTCTGGCTGAGCGTTCGGCCGATGCCACGCGCCAGATCGCGGCGCTGGTGAAGGCGATTCAGACCGACACCCAGGACGCCGTGGCCGCCATGGAGCGCTCCACCCAGGGTGTGGTGGAAGGGGCTCGACTGTCCGACAGCGCCGGTACTGCTCTGACCGAGATCGACCGCGTGTCGCAGCGACTGGCCGAGCTGATCGAACAGATCTCGTCGTCAGCCTCCAAGGAAGCCACGCTGGCCAACGAGGTGGCCGACAACATCCAGCACATTTTTGCCGTGACCGAACAGACCGGAGAGGGCACTCGGACCACAGCCCAGCAGGTGCGCGAACTGTCGCAGATGGCCGATGAACTGCGTCACTCCGTGGCGCGGTTCAAGATCGCCTGATCGGGGCCAGTCGCCCCAACGCCTGACCGGAACCCTTCATGCGACCCACCGACGCTGTGTCCCCCGCTGCCCTGGATGCGGCAGACCATGACCTGGGCCCTCTGGCCTGGGTGCTGGACGAACTGCGCAAATCCCTTGACGGCTCGATCAAGGCCATGCGCCGCCATGTGCGCGAGGCTTTGCTGAGCCACGGGGCCGAACTGGCCAGCGCGGATGTGAGTGCGCTGCGCCTGGCGCGACAGCAGATGCACCAGGCCACCGGGGCGCTTGAGATGGTGGGCATGGCGCCGGTGGCGCTGATGATGCGGGCCCTGGAGGCGATGACACAGAAGTTCATCCAGGCCCCATCAAGTTGCACCGACGATGCCATCGCCGTGATCGAGCGGGCCAGCTTTGCCATCAGCGAGTATCTGGAGGCGGTGCTGGCGGGCCACGAGGTGTCGGCGGTCAGCCTGTTTCCTCAGTACCGCGACGTGCAGCAGTGGCTGGGCGTCGAGCGCATTCATCCGGCCGATCTGTGGGGCAACGAGCGCCGCGTGGCCGATCCGGTGTTGCCCGACGGCCTGGTGCCGCTGGCCTATGACGCCGAGGTGCGCTCTCGTTTCGACCACGCCATGCTCAAGCTGGTCAAGACCGGACGCCCCTCGGGGGCCCGTGCCATGGCCCAGATCGCTGCTGGCCTGGCCCATGCGGGCACCCAGGGCGGGCGTCTGTTCTGGAAGGTGGCGGCGGGTTTCTTTGAAGGACTGTCCCTGGGCCTGGTGCCGCTGGATGTCTACGTCAAGCGGGTCATCTCGCGTGTGCTGGTGCAGTACTCGGCGCTGGCCCGTGGCGAAGCCGCGGTGTCCGAGCGTCTGTTCCAGGACCTGCTTTTCTACTGCGCCCAGGCCCGCCTGACCGAGCAGCAACCTGCGCCCCTGCTGCGTGCCGTGCGCGAGGCCTATGGCCTGCAACGCCACGCCCCGGCCGATTACGAGGCGCGCCGTTTCGGCCGTTTTGACCCGGCCGTGCTGGTGCAGGCGCGCAAGCGCATCGCCACGGCCACCGACACCTGGTCGGCCCTGGCCGGTGGCGACCGCAACAAGCTGCGCAGCGCCGTCGATCAGTTTGCCCTGGTGGGTGAATCGCTGTCCAAGCTGCACCCGGGTAGCCAGCCTTTGGGCCAGGCGCTGCAACGGGCGGCCGAAGCCACGGCTCACGGGGGCGACGCACCTGGGGCTTCGGTGGCCATGGAAGTGGCCACGGCCGTGCTGTTCCTGCAGGCCTGCTACCAGGAAATGGACATTGACGAGGCCCAGATGAGCGAGCGCTCGCGAGCCCTCGCTGATCGCCTGGACCGCGTGCTCGCCGGCGAGGAAGTGGGCCCTCTGGAACCCTGGATGGAAGAGCTGTACCGGCGTGTCAGCGATCGCCAGACCATGGGCAGTGTGGTTGAAGAACTGCGCTCCACCCTGACCGAAGTTGAAAAGTCGCTCGATACCTTCTTCCGCCAGCCTTCCGACAGCCAGGTTCTGACGGCGGTGCCGGCGCGCCTGTCGCAGATGCGTGGGGTGCTTTCGGTGCTGGGGCTGGAGCAGGCCGCCCACGCGGCCATGCGCATGCGCGACAGCGTCGAGCGGCTGATGGTCGATGAAGTCACCAGCGACGCCGTGCGTGCCGGCACCTTCGAGCGCCTGGGCAACAGCCTGGGGGCACTGGGGTTCCTGATCGACATGCTGAGCTATCAGCGCACGTTGGCCCGCAAGCTCTTTGTTTATGACGAAGAGGCGGGCGAACTCAAGTTCCTGGGCGGGCGCCAGCGCCAGCAGTTCGGCCCCACCGAAAGCCCTGAAACCCCGCTCGAGCCACCGCTGTTTGTGGACTCACTGGCATTGGGTGCCCCGTCGTCTGGTCTTGCGCAAGCTCAGGAGGCCCCGCTCGGCACGGCCTTGCCGGCCCCTGCAGCGCCGGTCCAGGCCCCCGAGCCTGCCGAGCTCGGTGACGACGCACTGGGCGACGAAGTCGCAGCCCCCTCGTTGCCGCCGCCCGCCCGCACCGAGGCGCCCGCGATCGAAGAGGACGAACTCATCGACGTTTTCCTGGAAGAGGCCCGCGAGGTCTTTGCCCAGGGGGCCGCCACCATCGATGCGCTGCACCACGACCCGGCCTCCCTGGGCGACCAGACTGCCTTGCGCCGAGCCTTCCACACCCTCAAGGGCAGTTCGCGCATGGTGGGCCTGGGCGAGTTTGGCGAAGCCGCCTGGGCACTTGAGCAATTGCACAACGCCTGGCTGGCCGACCAAAAGCCTGCCAGCAAGCCTGTGCTGACCCTGTCCATCCAGGCCCTGAATCAGTTCTCGCGCTGGGTGGACGACATTGCCGCCCACCAGGCCCATGCCTGGCGCGCCGCACCCTTCCGCGAGGCCGCCGATGCCCTGCGGCTCGAAGATCGCCTGTTGCCCCTGCTCGATGCCGTGGCTGAGCCCACGCCGGCACCCACCGGGTTGCCTGAGCTGCCGCCGCTGGCACCGGAAGAGGTCGGTGAGGGCGCTGATGGGGACCTGTCGCTCGACGGCCTGTCCCTCGATGCGGGGCTGCCGGTGGCCCAAGACGACGGCGTGCCGCTGGTCGACTTTGCGCCCACGGCAATGATGTCGTTCGCTCACGAGGCGCCGGTCGAGACCGCAGCCGCACCCGAGGCGGCCACGGCATCGTTCGATGTTGAGGACATTGATTTCGCCCAGTTCGAGGCAGCCCTGGCCGAAGCCCCTGCAGAGGCTGTCGCGCCTGTCGACGATGTGCCGCCTGATGCGGCCCTGCCGGAGCTGCTGCTTGATTTGCCGGGCGTAGAGACTGACGCTGAGGCCGAGGCAGCGCCGCAGGCCGACGCTTTGCCCCACTTTGAGCTGGACTTTCCGCTGGAGGCCGATGCCGGACTGGAGCGTCCACAGCCGCCGGCCTTGCCTTTGGATGAAGCCAGTCT
This sequence comes from Curvibacter sp. EU05-FHT14A10, assembly GCF_058791075.1. NCBI lineage: Bacteria > Pseudomonadati > Pseudomonadota > Betaproteobacteria > Burkholderiales > Comamonadaceae > Curvibacter > Curvibacter sp. EU05-FHT14A10. The sequence continues at coordinate 58,875 of NZ_JBYTDE010000005.1, read as the reverse complement.
GGATGCGGCCGTGGATGCCGCCCTGGACGATGAGCTGTTGCGCTCTTTCGAGGCCCTGTCGTTGGAACCCGCGGCTGAATCGCTGTCTGAACCCGGGCTGCAAGCCCTGCCGGATGCGCTGCTGGACACCCCGCATGACATCCCGCAGGACACCTTGCAAGCGGACTTGCTCCTGGCCGCGGATGCCGCCGAGGAACCACCGCCACCTTCGCCCGAGTCCGACGGGGATCTGGAGCCTGCGCTGGCCGACCCCGCCATGGCGCCAGAGGACCATCCTGCCGAGCCCGAGCCCGAGCCCGAGCCCGTCGACTTGCTGATGCCTGCCGGTGATGATGAATCAATCCGGGTCATTGGCGACCTGCGCCTGAGCATTCCGCTTTACAACGTCTACCTCAATGAGGCTGACGAGTGGTCGCGGCGTTTGCAGACCTCGCTGGGTGAGTGGGCGCTGGAGTTGCACGAGCCTGTGCCCGATACGGCGGTGGCGCTGGCCCATTCCCTGGCCGGCAGTTCGGCCACGGTGGGCTTCAAGGCCTTGTCGTCGCTGGCCCGCACGCTGGAGCATGCGCTGCAGCATGTGCAGCTGCAAAGCCGGGGCACCGAGTCGGATGCGCGTGCCTTCGTCGATGCGGCGGACGACATCCGCCGCCTGCTGCATCAGTTTGCGGCGGGCTTTCTCAAAGAGCCGCAGCCGGCCGTGGTGCAGGCCCTGGAGGCCATTCTGGCGACCGAGGCAGGCGCGCCCTTGCCGGAGGGCCTGGCCCTGGCCGAGCCCTCGGAGTGGATCGATGCGCCGGCGCAAGCCTCGAATGAACCGGCTTTTGATGAACCGGCCTTCGATGAGGCCGGGCTGGATGAAGCCGTTGAAGCCTTTGAAGCGATCGAAACGGTTGAAACTCTTGAATTGGGTCAGCCAGAGCCGCTGACCCTGCCGGGCGACATGGACGCGCCCATGTCCGTGCCCATGCCCGAGCCCCTGCTTGAAGCCGAGCCGGAGCCCCTCCTCGTGACGGAGGCGCCCACCACCGACCTGGTGGACGCGGCCCTGAGCCCTGAGCCGGTGCTTGAGCCGGTGTCAGCGTGGCAGGCAGAGCAGGTGTCGGATGCGGCCGATGTGGCCGATGTGGCGAATTTGGCGGATGCGTCGCAAGTGCTGCCGGTGGACCCCCTGCCGCCCGCCGAAGAGCCTGCGCCCAACGCGCAGCCGAGCCTGGAAGCCCTGCAGCCCTCGGCCCCCGACGCCGCGCCTGAGGGGGCCTACGACGACGAATTTGACGCGGTCGACGTGATCGACCCCGACCTGTTCCCGATCTTCGAAGAAGAAGCGCTCGAACTGTTGCCGCGGGTGGCGGCCAGCCTGCGCCACTGGCAGGACGAGCCCACCCAGGCCGAGCCGCGGGCCGAGTTGCTGCGGCATTTGCACACCCTCAAAGGCAGCGCGCGCCTGGCGGGCGCACTGCGCCTGGGCGAGATGGCCCACCGCATGGAGTCGGTGATCGAAGGGCTGGACGAAACGGGTGCCGATGCTTCGGCCCTGGACGCCCTGGTGAACCGCTTTGACGGTTTGCAGGCCAATTTTGATGCGCTGCGGGGCTACAGCGATGCGGCCACCGAGGCCGATCTGCAGGCCGCCACCCAAGTGTTGTCAGGCGAGGTTGTGGCGGCCGCCGTGCCGCGGCCAGCCTTGCCCCCAACCGTTCAGTGGGTGCCGCAGAAGACGCTGGCAGGCCAATCGGTGCGGGTGCGCTCGCAACTGCTGGACCGGCTGGTCAATCAGGCCGGCGAGGTCATGATCTCGCGATCACGCCTGGAGTCGCGCGTGGGGCAGATGCGCAGTTCGCTGGGTGAGCTCACCGGCAACCTGGATCGCCTGCGCGAGCAGTTGCGCGACATCGAGCTTCAGGCCGAGTCGCAGATGCAGTCGCGCCTGGCCCAGGCCAAGGATTCGGATGCGGGCTTTGACCCGCTGGAGTTTGATCGTTTCACCCGGGTGCAGGAGCTCACCCGCATGATGGCCGAGTCGGTCAACGACGTGGCCATGGTGCAGCGCAATCTGCAGCGCACGGTGGACAGCACCGAAGACGAGCTGGTGGCCCAGGCCCGCCAGGCGCGTGAACTGCAGCGTGATCTGCTGCGCACCCGCATGGTTGAGTTTGACGGCATTGCCGAGCGTCTGTACGCCATCGCACGCCAATCAGCGAAGGAAACCGGCAAGCAGATCAAGCTCGACATCACCGGCGGCAGCATCGAGATGGACCGCGGCGTGCTGGACCGCATGACCCCGGCCTTCGAACACCTGTTGCGCAACGCGGTGGCGCACGGCATCGAAAGCCCCGAGCAGCGCGCGGCCGCCGGCAAGCCGGCCACCGGCAGCATCGGCATCCAGGTCACGCAAAGCGGCAACGATGTGTCGGTCGAGTTCGCCGATGACGGTGCCGGGCTGGATCTCGCGGCGATTGGCGAGCGTGCCCAAAGCCAGGGCCTGATGGCGCCCGGTCACGTCCTGTCCGAGGACGAGGCCGCCCAGATGATCTTCATGCCCGGTTTCACCACTGCCAGCGAGGTCACCGAACTGGCGGGCCGCGGCATCGGCATGGACGTGGTGCGCACCGAGGTCAACGCCTTGGGTGGGCGCATTGAAACCCGCAGCCGCAGCGGGCAGGGCAGCCGCTTCAAGCTGGTGCTGCCCCTGACCACGGCGGTCACCCAGGTGGTGATGCTGCGCATCGGCCAGGCCACCCTCGGCGTGCCGGCCAGCCTGGTCGAGATCGTGCGCCGCTCAGGCCCCGGCGAACTGGATGAAGCCTACCGCAGCAGCCAGTTCGATCTGGGGGTCGAGACCGTGCCCTTCTACTGGGGCGGGGCACTGTTGCAACTGGCGGCGCACAGCACCGAGGCGGCGGCCCGCACGCGGCCCGTGGTGATCTTCCACAGCGCGGCGCAGCGCATCGCGGTGCACGTCGATGAAGTGCTGGGCAACCAGGAGGTGGTGGTGAAGAACCTGGGGCCGCAACTCTCACGCCTGCCCGGCCTGGCCGGCATGTCGGTGCTGGCTTCCGGGGCGGTGGTGATGATCTACAACCCGGTGGCGCTGGCCAACGTGTATGGCGATCAGATCCGGGCCCGCCTGGCCCAGCCGGCCACCCCTGCGGCCGATGCCCCGGGCGGCGTGGCCGAACCGGCTGTGCTGTCCGATGCCCAGGCCCCGCTGGTGCTGGTGGTGGACGATTCGATCACCGTGCGCCGCGTGACCCAGCGTCTGTTGCAGCGCGAAGGCTACCGGGTGACCCTGGCCGCCGACGGGCTGCAGGCCCTGGAGCGCCTGCAGGATGAGCGCCCGGTGGTGGTGCTGTCCGACATCGAAATGCCCCGCATGGATGGCTTCGATCTGGCGCGCAACATCCGCCACGATGCGGCCCTGCATGAGCTGCCCATCATCATGATCACCTCGCGCATTGCCGCCAAGCACCGTGAGCATGCCCTGGAACTGGGCGTCAACCACTACCTGGGCAAGCCCTACGCCGAAGAAGAGCTGCTGAGCCTGGTGCGGCACTATGCCGGGCAGGGCGTGGTGGCCGACACCCCGGCCTGAGCACGCCGCTGCCGGCGGAGCCCTGGCCCCGTCATGGGATCAGTTGGGCTTCTTGACCACCGCGTAACGCGCCAGCGTGCGCTGGCGTGCTTCGTCGTGCTGCACGATGGGCAGCGGGTAGCCCTCACCCAGGCGCAGGCCGGCCGCCTGCAGGTCGATGGGGCGGGCCTGCCAGGGGGCGTGCAGGGCTGCACCCTGCAAGCCCGCCAGTTGAGGCAGGTAGCGGCGGATGAATCGCCCCTCGGCATCGAACTTCTCGCTCTGGCTCACCGGGTTGAAGATGCGGAAATACGGCTGCGCATCGCAACCGCTGGAGCTGGCCCACTGCCAGCCGCCGTTGTTGGCCGCCAGGTCGAAGTCATTGAGCTGCTGCGCGAAATAGGCCTCGCCTCGACGCCAGTCGATCCCCAGGTCCTTGACCAGAAAACTCGCCACCACCATGCGCAGGCGGTTGTGCATGTAGCCGGTCTGGTTGAGTTGGGCCATGGCCGCATCCACCAGCGGGTAGCCGGTGCGGCCCTCGCACCAGGCCTGGAACAGGGCCTCGGCCTCGGGGCCCTGTTCCCATTCGATGGCGTCGTACTCGGGCTTGAAACTGTTCGTCACCACGCCCGGGTGGTTGGCCAGGATCTGCATGTAGAAATCGCGCCAGATCAGCTCGCTCAGCCAGGTGGCGGCGCCGGTGTCGGCCGGATCGTGGCTGCTGGCCTGGTGGGCCAGGGCTGCCAACTCGCGGATCGAGACGGTGCCAAAGCGCAGGTGGGTGCTGAGGTAGCTGGGCCCCTTGAGGGCTGGAAAGTCGCGCGTGCGCTGGTAGGCCTCCAGTCGGGGTCGGAAGTCGTCCAGCAGCGCGCGTGCGCCGGCCAGGCCCACCGGCAGGCGCAGCTGGCCCAGGTTGCTGGGCTGAAAGCCGATGGACTCCAGGCTGGGCGGTGCGTGGCGCAGGCCCTCAGGCCGCTCGGCCAGGGCGCTGGCGTGGCGTTCCACCGGGTAGCTCTTCAGGTAGAAGGGCGTGATCTTCTTGAGCCAGGCGTTCTTGTAGGGCGTGAACACGCCATACACCGAGCCAGTCTGGGTCAGCACCTCGCGGCGCTCGAAGATCACCTGGTCTTTGCTGGTGTGGAAGGCCATGCCCTGCCGGCTCAGGGCGGTGCGCACCTCGCTGTCGCGCTGCAAGGCGGCCGGCTCGTCGTCGTGGTTGGTGAACACCGCCTGGGCACCCAGGCGCCGGGCCAGGGCCGGCACCTCGTCGCGGGCCGCTCCGTGCAGCACGATCAGGCCGGCACCGGCCCGTCCGGCCAGGCTGCGCAAGGCCTCATCGAGCTGGGCCAGGCTTTGCACGATGAAGTCCACGCGCCGGTCCTGCCGCGGCAGGCCGTCAAGGATGTCGGTGTCAAGCACGAACACCGTGTGCACCTGCGCACACTGGCTCAGGGCCTGGTGCAGGCCGGCATTGTCATGGGCGCGCAGGTCGCGCCGGAACCAGAAAAGACCGATCGGGTAAGGCTTGGGCATAGGGACCGTTAAAATCGCGGGATGCCTTCTGATTCTGCCCCCATCAACCTGACGAATCATTTCCTGATCGCCATGCCCGGGCTGGAGGATGAGGCTTTTGCGCGCAGTGTGGTTTACCTGTGCGAGCACAGCGAGCGCGGCGCGCTGGGCCTCATCATCAACAAACCCAGCGATCTCTCACTCAAGGCCTTGTTTGACAAGGTCGATCTGTCTTTGCGTCGGCCTGACCTGTCCGACGCGCCGGTGCTGCAAGGCGGCCCGGTCCAGACCGAACGCGGCTTTGTGCTGCATGACGCCATGGTGGCCGACACGCCCGAGGGCGACCAGTCGGCCTATGCGTCCACCATGACCATCCCCGGGGGGCTCGAAATGACCACCTCGCGCGACGTGCTGGAGGCCTTGGCCACCGGGGCCGGCCCGCGACGGGTCATCGTCACCTTGGGCTACTCGTCCTGGGGCGGTGGCCAACTGGAGTCCGAGCTGGCTGAAAACAGCTGGCTCACGGTCGATGCCGACAGCCGTGTGATCTTCGACACCCCCATCGAACAGCGCTACGACCAGGCTCTGGCCTTGCTGGGCCTGCAGGCCTGGATGTTGTCGCCCGAGGCGGGGCACGCATGAGCACTGCTGACCGCCCCGGCGTTCCAGCGGTTCCTGCCCAGTTCCAATCGTTTCTGGCTTTTGACTACGGCGCCAAGCGCACCGGGGTGGCCGTGGGCAACCGCTTCACCCGTTCGGCCACGCCGCAGAAGACCATTGCGGCTGAGGGCGACCGTCGCTTCGAAGCGATCGGCAAGGTGCTGGCTGAGTGGCAGCCCGATGCGCTGGTGGTGGGCGTGCCTTTTCATCCCGATGGCGCCGAGCACGAGAACACCATCAAGGCGCGTCGTTTTGCGCGCCAGCTCAAGGGCCGTTACGGCCTGCAGGTGTTCGAGGTGGACGAGCGCTACAGCACTACCGAAGCCCATTCCCTGGGTGCCGCCGATGCCGATGCGGCCTCGGCGTGCATCATTCTTGAACAGTTTTTGAGGAGTCTGCCTTGAGTTCCACCGGAAGCCTGGTGCTGGATGCCGAAGCACTTTACCGCGAGCTGGTACGCGGTGTCCGTTCCCTGATGGGGCCAGAAACCCGCCTGGTGGGCATCACCTCGGGGGGCGCCTGGCTGGTCGAGCGCCTGCAAAAGGAGTTGGGGCTGCCCGGTCAGCCCGGCGTGATCTCGTCCGCCCTGCACCGCGACGACTTTGCCCAGCGTGGCCTCAGTTCGGCGGGGCAGACCCTGCTGCCCTTTGACGTCAATGGCGCCGACATCCTGTTGCTGGACGATGTGCTCTACACCGGCCGCACCCTGCGCGCCGTGATCAACGAACTGTTCGACTACGGCCGGCCCGCCAGCGTGCGACTGGCTGTGCTGGTGGACCGTGGCGGCCGCCAGCTGCCGATCCAGGCCGACTACGCGGCGGCCCGTGTGGCCCTGCCTGAGGGCAGCACCCTGGCGCTGGCTCGCAGCGATGCGGGCGGCTTCAGCTTCCACGTCGAACCCGCCTGAGCCCCAGATTTCGCCTGAATCCCACAGGGAATTGCCATGCTCCACAAACGAAACCCCCAACTCAACAAGAACGGCGAGCTGATCCACCTGCTCTCCATCGAAGGCCTGCCCAAGGACATCGTGACCCACATCCTGGACACGGCGGCCAATTTCGTCAGCGTCAGCGACCGCGAGGTCAAGAAGGTGCCCCTGCTGCGCGGCAAGAGCGTGTTCAACCTGTTCTTCGAGAACAGCACGCGCACCCGCACCACCTTCGAGATCGCGGCCAAGCGCCTGTCGGCTGATGTGATCAACCTCGACATCGCGCGCTCCTCGGCCTCCAAGGGCGAGTCGCTGCTCGACACCATTGCCAACCTGTCGGCCATGGCGGCCGACCTGTTCGTGGTGCGGCACAGCGAGTCGGGTGCGCCTTACCTGATCGCCCAGCACGTGGCGCCCCATGTGCATGTGATCAATGCCGGTGACGGGCGCCATGCGCACCCCACCCAGGGCTTGCTCGACATGTTCACGATCCGTCACTACAAGAAGGATTTCTCGAACCTCACGGTGGCCATCGTGGGCGACGTGCTGCACTCGCGTGTGGCGCGTTCCGACATCCACGGCCTGACCACCCTGGGCTGTGCCGAGGTGCGCGTGGTGGGCCCCAAGACCCTGGTGCCCAGCGACATGGCGCAGATGGGCGTGAAGGTGTTCCACACCCTCGAAGAGGGCATCAAGGACTGCGACGTGGTGATCATGCTGCGCCTGCAGAACGAGCGCATGAGTGGCGCGTTGCTGCCGTCCAGCCAGGAGTTCTTCAAGAGCTTCGGCCTGACCGAGGAAAAGCTGCAATTGGCCAAGCCCGATGCGATCGTGATGCACCCGGGCCCGATCAACCGCGGCGTCGAGATCGACTCGGCCGTGGTGGACGGCAAGCAATCGGTGATCCTGCCGCAGGTCACTTTCGGCATCGCGGTCCGCATGGCCGTGATGAGCATCGTGGCCGGCAACGAGGCCTGAGGGAGGAGAGCACCATGAATCTGCTGATCAAGAACGGCCGTGTGATCGACCCGGCTTCGGGCCGCGACGAGGTGGCCGACGTGGCCGTGGCGGCGGGCCGCATCGTGTCCATCGGCGCCGTGCGTGGCGAATTCGCGCCGCAGCGCGTGATCGATGCCACCGGTCTGGTGGTGGCGCCTGGCCTGGTGGACCTGGCGGCGCGCCTGCGCGAACCCGGCCACGAACACGAAGGCATGCTCGAATCTGAAATGGCTGCGGCGGTGGCCGGTGGCGTGACCAGCGTGGTCTGCCTGCCCGACACCGATCCGGTGCTCGACGAGCCCGGATTGGTCGAGATGCTCAAGTTTCGCGCCGAGAAGCTGCACCAGTCGCGTCTCTTCCCCCTGGGGGCGTTGACCCGCAACCTGGCCGGCGAAGTGCTCACCGAGATGGCCGAGTTGACCGAGGCCGGCTGCATCGGTTTCGGTCAGGCCGAGGTGCCCCTGGTCAGCACCCAGGTGCTGCAGCGGGCCCTGCAATATGCGAGCACCTTCGGCTACACCGTGTGGCTGCGTCCGCAAGAGCTGTACCTGGGCAAGGGTGTGGCGGCCAGCGGCCCGCTGGCCACCCGCCTGGGCCTGAGCGGCGTGCCGGTGGCGGCCGAGACGATTGCCCTGCACACCATCTTCGAGTTGCAGCGCAGTACCCGCGCCCGGGTTCACCTGTGCCGCCTCAGCAGCGCCGCCGGCGTGGCCCTGGTACGCCAGGCCAAGGCCGAGGGCCTGCCCGTGAGTTGCGATGTCAGCATCAACTCACTGCACCTGATCGATGCCGACATCGGCTTCTTCGACAGCCGCGCCCGCCTCACGCCGCCATTGCGTCAGCAGCGCGACCGCGACGCGCTGCGCGAAGCGCTGGCCGATGGCACCATCGATGCCCTGGTGTCCGACCACAACCCGGTGGATGAAGATGCCAAGACCCTGCCGTTTGCCGAGAGCGAGCCCGGTGCCACCGGCTTCGAGCTGCTGCTCAGCCTGGCGCTCAAGTGGGGCCAGGACCTGGGCCTGAGCCTGCCCCGGGCGCTGTCGGTGCTGACGCGCGACCCGGCCCAGGTGCTGGGTTCGGCGCTGGGCACCCTGCAGGCCAGCGTGGGCCAGGTGATCGAAGGCGGCGTGGCCGACCTCTGCCTGTTCGACCCCGAAGCCGTGTGGCAGGTGCTGCCGCAGGCGTTGCGCAGCCAGGGCAAGCACACCCCGTTTGCCTACGAGCTGACCGGCACGGCCATGCCGGGCCAGGTGCGCTACACGGTGGTGGGTGGCCAGGTGGCCTTCGAGCGCGTCTGAGACGCGGTCACGGTCAGGGCCCGGCGGCGTCATGAACCCCTCCGCTCACCGCCAGGTTGGGGCTTCGAGCCGCTGGCTGCGGGCCCCCAGGGCCGTCTGGCGCCTGGGGCGCGTGCTGTTGCACGTGCTGGCTGGCCTGCACACGGTGCTGCTGCAGTTCCCGCGCCTGGGGCCTGAGCAGCGTGAAATGCGGGTGCAGGCCTGGGCCAGCCGTTTGCTGCAAGTGCTGGGCATCCGCCTGCGCGTCCAGGGTACGCCGGTCGCGCTGGGCCCGGCCCTGCTGGTGTCCAACCACATCTCCTGGCTGGACATCGTGGTGCTTCACGCCAGCCGGCATTGCCGCTTCGTGTCCAAATCCGAGGTGCGGCACTGGCCCCTGATCGGTGCCCTGGCCGCGGCGGCAGGGACCTTGTTCATCGAACGTGCCTCCCGCCGCGACGCCATGCGGGTGGTGCACGACATGAGCGACAGCCTGCGGCGCGGCGACGTGCTGGCTGTGTTTCCCGAAGGCACCACGGGTGACGGTCTGCAAGTGCTGCCATTCCATGCCAATTTGCTGCAGGCCGCGGTGTCGGCGGCGGCACCGGTGCAGCCGGTGGCGCTGAAGTTTGTCACGGCGGCCGGTGGGACGCGCTCGCTGGCCCCCTGCTACGTGGGGGACGACACCCTGGTCGGCTCCCTGTGGCGCACGCTGACCAGCGAGCCCATCGTGGCGGTGGTGCACTATGGCGAGCTGCAGCACGCCGGCGGGCGTGATCGCCGCCGCTGGGCGGCCGAGTTGCACCAGCAGGTGAGCCGGCTGGCCGACTGAGTGAGGCCGCGCCTCGAGCGTGCTCAGAACGGCGGCTGATGGCGTCGGCTCGGAGCCTGGGCTCGGAACCTCCGCTCAGATCCAGGCCCGCACATGAAGCCGAGCCCCTCCATCCGGCTGTGGGCCGGAGAAGCCATATTCGATCGGGGCCGAGCAATGGCGAGCCACTTGCAGCCAGGCAGGATCCAGATCGTCCGGGGCCTGGGCCAACGGTGCATGCGCGGGTTCAGTCAGGGCTCCGAACCGATGCCCTGCGGGCGTGTGGTTGGCGAGTTCCTCGGCGCTCATGCGGTGCACGGCCTCCAGGTGCGGGCGCAGCTGTGCCACCCGCTCGGCCGTCAGGCGCCAACTGCAAAGAACCCAGAAATGTTCGCCCACGCCGCCGACTGCGATGCGCCCCTGGGGTTCGGTGGCTTCGGGCCCGCGGCTGGCCAACTGACGGGTCAGTTCGATGAAGACGCGCAACAGGCGGTCCTTGGCGGGCTGAGGGGCCTCCATTTCGGCCAGGCGCTGGCGCAAGCGCTGGGTGGCGGCCTGCACCAGTTCGGCATGGAAGGTGCCTGCATGAAAGAACAGCAGGCCAGGGTGCTGGGCGCAGGCGGCGAAGGCCTCCCGGGTGGCCGTTGCATCAGGCCCCATGGGCGCTGTTGCCTGAGCCGTGGCGGTCGTCGTCGCCTGCGCGGTCGGCCATGCGGGTCGCCAGGCCGGGCTGGCGCGCTGCCGTTCAAATGCTTGCATGGGGTTGCTGTTGGCCATCACGAGCGCCATTCTTCGGGCGGCCCGTGACGCCGACATGACGACGGCGCCAGGTCCTTGCGCCGCGTTTCAGGCTGCAGCGCTGGGGACGATCGGGCGAGGCAGTTGCAGGGTGAACCGGGCTCCTTCGCCCGGGCTCGATTGCACGGTCAGTGTGCCACCCATCAGGCCCGCCAGCGCACGCGACAGCGACAGGCCCAAGCCCGTGCCGCCATGCTCGTAACTGACCCGGTCATTGCCCTGGCGGAAGCGCTCGAAGATGGTGTCGTGCAGTTCGGGGGCGATGCCGGGGCCGGTGTCGACCACATGGAAGCTCACCCGGTCTTCGCTGCCTTCCACCTCGATGGTCACGCAGCCTTCCTGGGTGAATTTGAGCGCGTTGGACAACAGGTTGTTGAGGATCTGCTTGAGCCTCAATCCGTCGCACAACAGGGTCTGAGGGGTGCTGGGGGCCAACTGCAATTTGAGATCCAACGATTTCTGTGCCGCGGTGACACTGAAGAAATCCAGCGTGGATTGCAGCAGCTCGGCCAAGGCCACCGGCTCGGGTGTGACCGGCATGGCCCCGGCCTCGACCTTGGCCAGGTCCAGGATTTCGGTGAGCAACTCATTGAGGTGCTCGGCGGCCTTGCGGATCATGCGCGCCTGGTCTTTGAAGCGAGGCTGCTCCAGGCGCATCTCCATCAGTTCGGCAAAGCCGCGGATGCTGGTCAAGGGGGTGCGCAGCTCATGCGAAACCGCGGCCAGGAACTCGCTCTTGGCGCGGCTGGCCGACTGGGCCTGGGCCTCGCTGATCTGCAGCGCATGGTTCGTGTTTTCCAGCTGACGCAGGCTGCGCAGAAACATCCCCGCACCGGCCAGCGAAGCCAGGGTCAGCAAGCCCATCAGTGTCACGGTCACGTTGCGCAGGCTGCGCCAGTCGCTCAAGGCCCCCTCGGTGCTGGTCAGCACGTACACCCGCAAGGGGTAGTCGGCCACCCGGTGGTAGGCCGCCACGCGCTCGACCTTGTCGATGTTGCTGGTGACGATGGACCAGCCGGCCCGTTCGTTCTGGGGCAGACGTGCCATGGTTGAACTGTTCGACAGGGTGGTGCCCATGCCGGTGGGGGTCCCGCCGATCACCCGGGCGCGGACGCTGCGGTCGTTGCCCAGCAAGGTGACGCCGCCTTTGGGCCCCAGATTGACCCCGCTGTAGGATTGCTCGAAGTAGGCCGGGTTGAGTGAAGCCACGATCACCCCCAGAACCCGGCCATCACTGCGCTGGATCTTGCGCGACAGCTGGATGGTCCATTTGTTCGAGACCTTGCCCAGCACCGGCTTGCCGATGAACAGGCCGTCGGGGCTCATCTGCTGTGATGCGTCGGGCACCTTGTCGGGCGCCAGGTGTACTTGCACATGCTCGCGTGCCGACAGATCCACGTGGCCCGTCTTCTCGCCGGTCGGGTCGATGTTGCTGCCTACGAAGCGGCCCTGAGCGTCGATCAACGACAGCTGGGTCAGGATTTGCGGTACCAGGCCGGTTTCATTGGCAAATTGCCCGTAGTCAGCGGGTGTCAGTTCGCCCGCCACGGCGGCATCGCGCATGCGCAGGGTGGCCTGGTCGACCGATGCCAGCACGCGCACGGTCTGCTCCTGCAGCACGCGGGCCAGGTTGGTGTTTTGCCTCACCTCAGCCGCCACGGCATCGCGGGCTTTCAGATCCAGTGTCAGCACCACCGCCACCCAGCCGATGGCCAGCAGGGCCAGCACCGACAGGGCCACCATCCAGCTCAGGCGCGAACCCGTGAAACCCCGCATCAAAAGTGAGGGGGGGATCAGAGAGCGGCTGGGAGCGGGTGTCGCCGGGGCTTCGGACATGGTGGCGTTGTGGTTTTTGCCATCATACGGTGCCATATCCGCTCGGTACCACCGTTTGACCGCTGAGCAACAGCAGGGGCGGTAACGTGGTCCGACTATCGAACAAATGCGGCAGAAATGAGGGTTTTCCAACGCGAGGGGCTGCCCTGTCGCCAACTATTTCTCAGGTCTGACACCCGTGTGGTTGCTGCGGTGCAGCATTTGCTTCAAGATCCAACTCAGCGGCTCGCCTGATCCCGTCTTGCTGGATCAGGGCGGGACCGACCTGAACCCTGTCGCCTGTCCACGGATTTCCGGATCGCCATGCCGAACAAAGCTGCCGCATTCAACATCGACCTGTCCAAGCTGAGCTGCCCGCGTTGTGGGCAGGCGCGGCTGAGCGAGATCGACGAGGCGGTCTACTGCGGCGCCCGGACCAAGGACAAGCATCTGGCCTGGCCCTTGAGCGATCCAGTCGCCTACGCACGTTGCGACAGCTGTTTCCTGGTGCTGGGCCTGCCCGATGCGCGTGAGCCGAAGTCTGCGCGCCAGCCCGATGCGAAAGCCTGAACAGGCCTTGGTGTTGTCAGGCCACCGCCCGTCTTTCGGTGTAACCTGCCGGCCATTCTGATCTGTAAGGATTCTTCATGTCTCTGTTCACCCCTGTGGCCGCCCGTTCGATCACCCGCGCCACCACCTTGCGCGCCCTGCTGGCGTGCGCCTTGCTGAGCCTGGCCCCGCTGGGGCAGGCCCAGCAGGTGCTGCGTGTCACCGCCATCCCCGACGAGTCGCCCACCGAACTGGCCCGCAAGGCTGCACCGCTGATGAAGTACCTGGAAGGCAAGCTGTCCGTGAAGGTGGAGTACACCCCGGTCACCGACTACGCGGCCTCGGTGGAGGCCCTGGTCAACAAGAAGGTGGACATGGCCTGGTTCGGCGGCTTTACTCTTGTGCAGGCCCAGGTGCGCTCCAACGGCAAGATCATTCCCCTGGTGCAACGTGAGGAGGACGAAAAGTTCAAGTCGGTCTTCATCAGCGCCGATCCGGCCATCAAGTCGCTGGCCGATCTCAAGGGCAAGGATGTGAGCTTTGGCTCGCAAAGCAGCACCTCCGGCCATCTGATGCCGCGCAGTTTCCTGTTGCAGGCCGGCCTCAACCCCGAACATGATTTCCGTCGCGTGGCCTACAGCGGTGCCCATGACGCCACCATCGCGGCCGTGGCCTCAGGCAAGGTGCAGGCTGGCGCGCTCAATATTTCGGTGTGGGACAAGTTCGTGGCCGACAAGAAGGTCGACACCAGCAAGGTGCAGGTGTTCTACACCACGCCGCCGTATTACGACTACAACTGGGCCGTGCACGCCGACATGCCGGCCGCCCTGCGCGACAAGATCACCCAGGCCTTCCTCGCACTCAACAAGAACACGCCCGAGGGCAAAGAGGTGCTGGAGTTGCAGCGCGCCACCCGCTTCGTCCCGACCAAGGTCGAGAACTACAAGAGCATCGAGGCTGCCGCACGCAGCGCCGGCCTGCTCTGATGGGCGAGCCACGGAGCCGCACTTGGGCCTGATGATTGAACTCGACCAGATCGGCGCTTTGCACCCAGCGGCGCGTGCGGGCGCGCGTGCCGCGCTGGCTGGTCTGAGCCTGTGCCTCCGAGCGGGTGAACAAGTCGCCGTGATCGGGCCCTCGGGCGCCGGCAAGACCAGTCTGTTGCAGGTGCTGGCCTGTGCCTTGCCGCCGACCACCGGACAACTGAGGTTGGACGGGCGTGACCCCTGGCAATTGCCGCGCCGGCAGTTGCAGCAGTTGCGTGGTCGTCTGTTTCTGGCGCCTCAGGTGCCGCCGCTGCCTCCCCGGCAGCGCGTGGTCACCTCGGTGCTCGCCGGGCGCTTGCCAGCCATGGGCCTGATGGCCAGCCTGGTTTCCTTGTTCCATCCCAGCGACCTGCCGGCGGCATTTGATGCCTTGGAGCACTTCGACCTGGGTGACAAACTGTTCGAGCGAGTGGATCGCCTGTCGGGCGGTGAACGCCAGCGGGTGGGCCTGGCCCGTGCCCTGCTGGCGCCGGCTTCGCTGTGGCTGGTCGATGAGCCGCTTTCGGCTCTGGATCCCACCCGGGCCCGCCAGGCCATGGCGACGCTGCAGGGGGTGGCCCGCGAGCGTGACATCACCTTGGTGGCCTCGCTGCATCAGGTGGATGTGGCCCTGGCCTGCTTTGACCGCATCCTGGGCCTGCGTGAGGGGGGGCTGATGTTTGACCTGCCGGCCGCCGAGGTGAGCCCGGAGCGGCTGGCCCGCTTGTATGCCCAGCACGAGCATGAGTTGCGCGGCGAGGCCGCGCCCCTCGCTGGCTTGAGCGCCGATGCCCTGGCCGAGCCCGTGGGTCTGTCGTGTCGATGAATCCGGCAGCCCGCAGCGCCCCGCTGCGCGACCCGGCCTGGCCCCGACGCCTGGCTCTTGGCGGCGCCTTGCTGGTGCTGCTGTGGCCGCTGCTGCAGGCCACTGAATTCAAGCCCTGGATCCTGCTGCAGCCCGATTCGCTGGCCTTCAGCGGGCGCTTTCTGGCCAGCTTCTGGCCCTTGGCGGGGGGCGCCGAGTTCCTGAGCCTGCTGGCGCGTGAATCGTGGCGCACCGTGGCCATGGCCACGGTCGGTGTGGCGCTGGGCTGGCTGCTGGCCGTACCGCTCACCTTGCTGTCGACCGCCGCTTTGTCGGTGTCGGCCTTGTCTGGGCGCATGGCCCGAGGGCCGTTCTGGGCCCGCCAGGGCGTGCGCGCGCTGTTGATCGTGCTGCGCAGCGTGCCCGAGCTGGTCTGGGCGCTGGTGTTTGTGCGGGTGGTGGGGCTCGGGCCCACCGCTGGCGTGCTGGCCATCGCGCTCACCTATGCCGGCATGCTGGGCAAGGTCTATGGCGAAATCCTGGAAAGTGGCGAGCAGCATGCCGCCCAGTCCTTGTTGCGCAATGGCGCGAGCCGCCTGCAGGCCTTTTTCCACGGGCTGCTGCCGACCTGCGCGGCCGAGCTCAGCTCTTACACCGTCTACCGTTGGGAGTGTGCGATCCGCTCATCGGTGGTGCTGGGTTTTGTCGGCGCTGGCGGCCTGGGGCAGCAGCTCGACAACTCGATGAAGATGTTCAATGGCGCTGAGGTGGCCAGCATGCTGCTGGTGTTCATGGCCCTGGTGGCCCTGGCCGACCGCGTCAGCGCCGGTTTGCGAAAGCTGCTCGGATGAAGCCTGCCGCCTCGCCCGATTCGCCCCCCGGTCTGCCCTCCAGGCTGCCGGCCCGTCGCCTGTCCGATCTGCAGGCGCCTGCGCCCTGGCGCCGGCCCGGCCTGTGGTTCACCGTCGGTGTGCTGCTGCTGGTCGTGGCCAGCACGGCATCGCTGGATTTGCAATGGCAGCAGTTCCTGTCGCTGGAGGCCCTGCACAGCATGGGCCGCTTCCTGGGGGAGTTTTACCCACCCGACCTGTCGCCCGGCCTGCTGCGTCAGGTGCTGGTGGCCAGTTGGGAGACCTTGGCCATGTCCTTGCTGGGCACCGGGCTGGCGGCGCTGGGCGGCCTGCTGTTGGCCCTGCCGGCAAGCCGGTTGCAAGCGGGTGAGCGGGCTTGGCTGCGGGGGCCGACGCGCTGGCTGCTCAATGCGCTGCGCTCCATTCCCGAGCTGGTCTGGGCCACGCTGTTGTTGATTTCGGCGGGCCTGGGGCCGTTTGCCGGCACCCTGGCCCTGGCCTGTCACACCCTGGGCGTGCTGGGCCGTTTGTTCGCCGAAGCCCTTGAGAACGCCCCTTCGGGCCCGGCCGAGGCGCTGCGCCAGCAAGGGGTGGGGCGGGTGCAGGTGTTGGCCTATGCCAGCCTGCCTCAGGTGCTGCCCCAGTGGCTGAGCTACACCCTGTACCGTTGGGAGAACAACATCCGCGCCGCCGCCGTGCTGGGCGTGGTGGGGGCGGGCGGCCTGGGCCAGTTGCTGGCCTTTCACATGGGCCTGTTCCACATGGGCAAGACGGCCACCATCCTGGCCGCGATGCTGTTGATGGTAGCGGCGGTGGATGCGCTCAGCCTATTGGCACGTCGAGCCTTGATGCGCTGAGGAGGCTTCGCTCAGGCCTGTGACAGGGCCTCTAGCAGGCGCTGGTGCACGCCACCAAAGCCGCCGTTGCTCATGCACACCACGTGGTCACCGGGGCGTGCCGCGGCGCTCACCTGCTGCACCAGGGTGGCGATGTCGGGGGCCGTGTGCGCGCGCTCACCCAGGGGCGCCAGGGCTTCTGCGGCATCCCAGTCCAGGCCCCCGGTGTGGCAGAAGGCCTGTTCGGCACTGGCCAGCGACCAGGGTAACTGGGCTTTCATGGTGCCCAGTTTCATGGTGTTGCTGCGCGGTTCGAACACCGCCAGGATGCGTCCGCCAGCGTCGGTCACCGGGCCCAGGCGCTGGCGCAGGCCGTCCAGCGTGGTGCGGATGGCGGTGGGGTGGTGGGCAAAGTCGTCGTACACGGTGATGCCACCGACCTGGCCGCGAACCTCCATGCGGCGCTTCACGTTCTGGAAGCGTGACAGCGCCTCGGCGGCCACCTCGGCCGGCACGCCCAGGTGGTCGGCCGCGGCCAGGGTGGCCAGGGCGTTGAGTTGGTTGTGGGCCCCGCTGAGGGTCCACTGCACGCGCGCCACGGGCCGGCCTTGGTGCAGCACGGCGAAATCATGGGCTTCACCCTCGGCGGAGAAATCGCTCACCGTGCTGCCAAAGCTGCGCACCTCGCTCCAGCAGCCCTGGGCCAGCACCCGGGTCAGGCTTTCTTCCAGTCCATTGACCACCACACGGCCTTGGCCTGGCACGGTGCGCACCAGGTGATGGAACTGACGTTCGATGGCGGCCAGGTTGTCGAAGATGTCGGCGTGGTCGAACTCCAGGTTGTTCAGCACCGCGGTGCGCGGGCGGTAATGCACGAACTTGCTTCGTTTGTCGAAAAAGGCGGTGTCGTACTCATCGGCCTCGATCACGAAGGCGCTGCCTTCCCCCAGGCGCGCCGAAACCCCGAAGTTCAGCGGGACGCCCCCCACCAGAAAGCCGGGTTGCAGGCCTGCCTGGTCCAGCACCCAGGCCAGCATCGAGGTGGTGGTGGTCTTGCCGTGCGTGCCCGCCACGGCCAGCACGTGGCGGCCGTGCAGCAGATGCTCGGCCAGCCACTGAGGGCCACTGGTGTAGCGTGCGCCCTGGTCCAGGATGGCTTCCATCAGTGGGAACTTGGGGCTGCCGTCGTTTGTTCTGGCGCGGCTGACCACGTTGCCAATGACGAAAAGATCCGGTTTCAGAGCCATCTGATCGGCTGAGAAGCCTTCGATCAGATCGATGCCCAAAGACCGAAGCTGATCGCTCATCGGGGGGTAGACCCCCGCGTCGCAACCGGTGACGCGGTGACCCGCCTCGCGGGCCAGGGCCGCCAGGCCGCCCATGAAGGTGCCGCAAATACCCAGGATGTGAATGTGCATGAAACCGATTTTACGTGGGGTCATGCGCCATGTCGGGCGTGGCCTGCGTGGGGGCGGGCTGGCAAGCTATCAAACTGGTAGCGGCGGGGCGAAGCGGCGAAAAAGCGCAAAATGCCCGCTTTGCAATGTCTGCGGTGCGTGTGCTGATGGCCCGCCCGACCCGTCTCCATGGAAAGTCTTGCCTCGGAAATTGCCGCAACCGCTGCCCGCATGGTGGTGGAAGAAGGCCTGGAGTACGGTGCTGCCAAGCGCCGTGCCGTCAAGCAGCTGGGTTTGCCGGCCCGCACGGCCTTGCCCGACAACCTCGCGGTCGAGGATGCGGTGCTGGAGTACATCGAATTGTTCTGTGCCGACACCCAGCCGGCAGAGCTTCGTGCGCTGCGCGAACTGGCCCTGGTCTGGATGGAGCGCATGTCGGAATTCCGCCCACACCTGACGGGGGCGGTCTGGCAGGGCACCGCGACGCGGCTGTCGGACATCCGCATCCAGCTGTTTTGCGATGACCCCAAGTCGGCCGAGATTCGATTGATCGATCACAACGTCGATTACGAGCCGCAGACGGTCCAGGGTTTTCGGGGCGAGCCGGTCGAGGCCTTGTCCCTGGGCTCGCCCAGCAAGGCGCTGGGCGAGGTGATTGGTGTCCATCTGTTGATCTACGACCTGGACGATCTGCGGGGCGCTCTGGTGCCTGATGCCCGCGGGCGTGCGCCTCGGGGCTCTCTGGCCGCCGTTCAGGCCTTGTTGAAGGAGGCTGAAGCATGAGCAATTCCCAGGAGTTGAAATCGCCCGGCGCCGGCCGGCGCCGATGGCTGTGGGCATCGGCCGCGGGCGTGGCTGCGGTGGCCGGAGCGGGGCTGGGCTGGTGGCGCACGCGACCCCAAGGCACGGACGCCCAGGCCGGGGCGGCCTTGTCCGAGCTGTGGGGCCTGAAGTTCGATCGGGCGGGTGGCGGCGAGTTGGTGCTGGCCGATTTCAAGGGCAAACCGCTGCTGATCAACTTCTGGGCCACCTGGTGTCCACCCTGTGTGGAGGAGCTGCCCATGCTGGATCGGTTTCAACGCGAAACTTCGGTCAATGGCTGGCAAGTGCTTGGATTGGCCATTGACCAGCCCAGTTCGGTGGCCCGCTTTCTGAGCCGCACCCCCCTGGGCTTTCCCGTGGGGCTGGCCGGTCTGGGCGGCACCGAACTCAGCCGCGCCCTGGGCAACGAGAATGGGGGCTTGCCGTTTTCGGTGGTGATCGCGGCCGATGGGCGGGTAATACAGCGTAAAATGGGCCAGATCACACCTCAGGAACTGACGGTGTGGACCCAGCCCGGCTGACCGTCGGGCTGTCTTTGAGGCCCCTTTTGCTCAGGGGCCTTTCTGCACACTTCCAGGGTATTTTCTTTGATCTGCCCGAATGAAGTTGTAATTAATTTGTCTGCTGATGATGAAGCTTGGCGCTGTTTTGCAGTAAATTCGCGCCTGTTATCGTTTTAGCTGTTGGAGCTTACATGGACCTGCGAAAACTCAAGACCCTGATTGATCTGGTGTCTGAATCCAATGTTTCAGAACTGGAAATCACTGAAGCCGAAGGCAAGGTGCGCATCGTGAAGGGCGGCGGGGCCGTGATTCAGCAAATGGTGGCGGCCCCTGTGCTGGCTCAGCCTGCCGTGGCCGCCGCGCCTGTCGCAGCAGCCGCCGCCGCTCCCGCCGTCGCGGCAGCACCTGCCGGGCATGTGGTCAAGTCGCCCATGGTGGGTACTTTCTACCGTGCCTCCAGCCCGGGCGCCAAGGCCTTTGTCGAGGTGGGCAGCCAGATCAAGGAAGGCGAGACCATCTGCATCATCGAGGCCATGAAGATCCTCAATGAGATCGAAGCCGACAAGTCGGGTACCGTGACCCAGATCCTGGGCGAGAACGGCCAGGCCGTCGAGTACGGTCAGCCCTTGTTCGTGATCGAGTGATCGCATGGGGGTGCCGGGACGGCGGGCCTCTTGGGCCGTCGGCTGTCGGGTGCCCATCCCAGAGATAGTGCACGCGCTGCGTGCGGGGCTCTGCCGCCCCGGGAGCACTGATGTTTAAGAAAATCCTGATTGCCAATCGGGGGGAGATTGCCCTCCGCATCCAGCGGGCCTGCCGCGAACTGGGTGTCAAGGCGGTGATGGTCTATTCCGAGGCCGACCGCGATGCCAAGTACGTCAAGCTGGCGGAAGAGGCCGTGTGCATCGGCCCGGCCCCTTCGCCTCAAAGCTACCTCAACATGCCCGCCATCATCTCGGCAGCCGAGGTGACCGACGCCGAAGCCATCCACCCCGGCTACGGCTTTCTGAGCGAAAACGCCGACTTTGCCGAGCGCGTCGAGAAAAGTGGCTTCCAGTTCATCGGCCCCTCACCCGAGTCGATCCGCATCATGGGCGACAAGGTGTCAGCCAAGCAGGCCATGATCCGGGCTGGCGTGCCCTGCGTGCCGGGTTCCGAGGGCGAACTGCCTGATGACCCGGTGCAGATCAAGCGCATCGCCAAGACCGTGGGCTACCCCGTCATCATCAAGGCCGCCGGCGGCGGCGGTGGCCGCGGCATGCGCGTGGTACACACCGAGGCCGCGCTGGTCAATGCCGTGCAGATGACCAAGGCCGAGGCGGGGGCTGCTTTCGGCAATCCTGCGGTCTACATGGAAAAGTTTCTGCAGAACCCGCGCCACATCGAGATCCAGATCCTGGCCGACAAGCACCGCAATGCGGTCTACCTGGGTGAGCGTGACTGCTCGATGCAGCGTCGCCACCAGAAGGTGATTGAAGAGGCGCCGGCCCCTGGCATTCCACGCAAGCTGATCGAAAAGATCGGTGAGCGTTGTGCCGCCGCCTGCAAGAAGATCGGCTACCGCGGTGCGGGTACCTTCGAGTTCCTGTATGAAAACGGCGAGTTCTATTTCATCGAGATGAACACCCGTGTGCAGGTGGAGCATCCGGTGACCGAACTGATCACCGGCATTGACATCGTGAAGACCCAGATCATGGTCGCCGCAGGCGAGAAGCTGCCCTTCACGCAGCGCCAGATCGAGATCCGGGGGCACGCCATCGAGTGCCGCGTGAATGCCGAAGACCCCTACAAGTTTGTGCCGTCGCCGGGGCGCATCACCATGTGGCACGCCCCGGGTGGCCCGGGGGTGCGCGTGGATTCGCACGTCTACACCAACTACTTCGTGCCGCCGAACTATGACTCGATGATCGGCAAGATCATCGTGCACGGCGATACCCGCGAGCAGGCCCTGGCCCGCATGCGCACCGCCTTGCTGGAGACCGTGGTCGAAGGCATCAACACCAACATCCCGCTGCACCGCGAGCTGATGGTGGATGCCAAGTTCATGGCCGGCGGCACCAACATCCACTACCTTGAAGAGTGGCTGGGCCACCACAAGCGCTGATCGGCCCCGGCTGGCGCCCCTCGCGGGCGGCCGGCCTCCCAAGACCCCAGGAACGCCATGTTTGAACTCCGGCTGCTGTGCCCCGAAGACCACGTTGAAACGGTGAGCGACGCGCTCGATGCGCTGGATGCCCTGAGCGTCAGCGTCGAAGACGCCGATGCCCAGACCGACGCCGAGCAGGCGCTGTTCGGTGAACCCGGCATGCCGCCGCCCAAAGAAGGCTGGCAGCGTTCGCGCGTGATTGCGCTGTTTCCAGACGAGGCCAGCGCTGACGAGGCGGCCAAGTTGCTGCAGTTGCAGGATTTCTTTGCCGACTGCCGTCTGCTGGGGCTGGCCAAGGTGCCGGACGAAGACTGGGTGCGCCTGACCCAATCCCAGTTCTCGCCGGTCGAGATCACGCCTGAGTTCTGGATCGTGCCTACCTGGCACGAGCCGCCAGCGCAGGCCCGCCAGGTGATTCGCCTGGACCCCGGGCTGGCCTTTGGCACCGGCACTCACCCCACCACCCGCATGTGTCTGCGCTGGATCGCGCGGCGACCGGCCACGGCCACGCTGGGTCGGGTGCTGGATTACGGTTGCGGTTCGGGCATCCTGGCCATCGGTGCAGCCAAGCATGGCGCGCAGGCCATCGATGCGGTCGACATCGACGAGGCGGCGGTTCAGTCCACCCACCTCAATGCCGAGGCCAATGGCGTGGCCTTGAACGCTGGCCTGCCGGACAAGGCGCACGGGGTGTACGACACGGTGCTGGCCAACATCCTGGCCACCCCGCTCAAGGTGCTGGCACCGCTGCTGTGCGCCCATGTGGCTGCAGGCGGCTCGCTGGTGCTGGCTGGCATCCTGGAGCGCCAGGCCGATGAGCTGAAGGCCGCCTATGCGCCCTGGCTGCAGTTGTCGGTGGCCGACAGCGAGGACGGCTGGATCCTGATGACCGCGCAGCGTTAAGCCTGCGCCACAGCGGTGGTGTCTCCCGGTGACGAGCCGGGTGAAAAATGCGCCCGCGCCTCTACAATCAGGCGCATCCATGAGCCTCATCACACGTTGCCCAGCCTGCGCCACGACCTTCAAGGTTGTGCCAGACCAATTGAGGATTTCCGATGGCTGGGTGCGCTGTGGGCAGTGCACCGAGGTGTTCGACGCCACGGCCAACCTGGTCCAGGAAGGTGATGCCAGCCCGCTGGCCACGAGCGGGCCTGCGGCATCGCGAAGTCACCGGCCGGAACCCCCGGCGTTTTTGCGTGCACCAGCCCACTCGCCGGTCTCGGCCATGCCAGCGGCAGCACCGGTGGCGGCACCGGCGCCCACCCACCCACCGGCCTCGGTGGCCGATCACGCGCCTTTGCCGGCCTCAGCCGTGCAGCCGGTCTTGGCGACGCAGCCCCCGCCCGCTCCCCCGCCGCCAGCTCGCCCCAGCCGTGAACCCGTGATGCCAGAGCTGGTGATGCCGGATCTGGTGTTGCCACCCCCACCGCTACCGCCGCCACCACCACCAGTGCAGCCGGTGCGCGTGCATGCACCCGAGTCCCCCGCATCCGCGCCGGTGGCCGAGCCTGCCGTGCCACGCAGTGCAGACGATCTGCTGGCCGAGCAACTGGCTCGCCTGGATCTGGATCTGGATCTGGCCACCTCCGATGCGCGGCGTCAGGTCGAACCCACGCTGGATGACGATGAGTTCGGTCTCGATCTGCACGATGTCTTCGCGCCTCAGCCCGAAGTCGATGCCCCCCCCGTGCGGGTCGATTTCGCACCGATGGCCGAGCCGGCCGAGCCACGCGTGCGTCCCCAGGGGGACCGGTTTCCTGTGTTGTCGGTGCCAGAGCTCGACCTGCCAGGGGCCCCGCGGCCGCCCCGTGCCGACCCGCCCGGGGTCACGCTCGCGGCGTTGCGGTTTCCGGATGACCCGGCGCCGGCCGATGCGCCCGGCCCCGAGCTCCCCCCGGCGGCACCGAAGACCGATTCCATGCTGAACTCGGCAGGCCTGGTTGACGAGGTGTCGCCCAGTCTGTTGTCCGAGTCGGTGGCGGCCGATGCACCGGGCGATCTCTCCACTCAGTGGGCTGCCGAAGCGCCTGCCCAGGCCATGGCGGCAGCGCCTGCACGGCGGGCTGAGGATGAAGTCGATGCTTTCGGCCCGGATGTGCTCAAGGGCTTGCAGTTTCTGCGCCGTGCGCGCCGCGAGGCCTTCTGGCGACGTCCCTGGGTGCGAGCAGGGCTGGGTTTGGCCGTGTTGCTGCTGTCGGGGCTGCTGCTGCTCCAGTGGGCGCTGCACGAGCGTGCCCGCCTGGCCGCTGCCGAGCCGGCGCTTCGGCCCACCTTGCAGGCCCTGTGCGATGTGACGGGTTGCGAGCTGGCTCCCTTGCGCCGCATCGAGGCCTTCGTCATCGAGTCCTCCGCCTTCAACAAAACCCATGGCGAGGGCTTTCAGCTGGCCCTGGCCATTCGCAACACCGGTGCCTTGCCTCTGGGCATGCCGGCGGCCGAACTCAGCCTGACCGATTCGCAGGACCAGGCCGTGTTGCGCCGCGTGTTCCTGCCGACCGAGCTGGGTGCCCCGCCAATGCTGGGCCCTGGGGCCGAGTGGAATGCCACTCTGCCCGTGCGGGTGGCGGGTGCCGCCACCTTGCGCATCGCGGGCTACCGGGTGCTGGTTTTTTATCCCTGACGACTTTCAAGAAACGAATTCAACAACATGGCAGCAATCATCTGTGGTTCCCTGGCTTTCGACACCATCATGACCTTCGAGGGGCGTTTTGCGGACCAGATCCTGCCGGATCAGTTGCACATCCTCAACGTGTCTTTTCTGGTGCCGGCCCTGCGGCGTGACTTTGGCGGCTGTGCCGGCAACATCGCCTATGCGCTCAAGCTGCTGGGGGGCACGCCCCTGCCCATGGCCACTGTCGGCAATGACGGTGCAGACTACCTGGAGCGCCTGCGCACCCTGGGCATCAGCTGCGAGTATGTGCGTCAGGTTGCGGACACCTACACGGCCCAGGCCATGATCATGACTGACCGTGACAACAACCAGATCACCGCTTTCCACCCCGGGGCCATGATGCAGGCGCACCAGACCCGCATCGAGGCACG
Source organism: Curvibacter sp. EU05-FHT14A10 (assembly GCF_058791075.1). NCBI lineage: Bacteria > Pseudomonadati > Pseudomonadota > Betaproteobacteria > Burkholderiales > Comamonadaceae > Curvibacter > Curvibacter sp. EU05-FHT14A10. Next base: position 34,522 of record NZ_JBYTDE010000005.1, on the reverse strand, counting down.
CCCTGATGTGCGCCTGGGCATCATCTCGCCCGATGGGCGTGATGCCATGCTTGAGCATGCCGCACAGTTCAAGGCCGCCGGCATTCCCTTCGTGTTCGATCCGGGTCAGGGCTTGCCGATGTTCGACGGCGCCGATCTGGCCCGCTTTGTGGACCAGGCGACCTGGGTCACGGTCAACGACTACGAAGGCAAGATGCTGTGCGACCGTACCGGCTTGACCGCTGCTGAGATTTCGCGCCGCGTCGAGGGCGGACTGGTGATCACCCTGGGCGCTGAAGGCAGCGAAGTCTGGGTGGCGGGGCAGCGCACCCATGTGCCCCCGGTGCAGGCGCAGGCCGTGGTCGACCCGACCGGTTGTGGTGATGCCTGGCGCGGCGCGCTGCTGTTCGGTCTGGAACAAGGCTGGGACCTGGTGCGCTGTGCCGCCCTCGGCAGCCGCGTCGGGGCCCTCAAGATTGCCCAGCGCGGGCCACAGAACTACCAGCTCGACTTTCAGCCCTGAACAGGCTCTCAGGGGCCGGCTGGCACTGGCGGCTTCGCCCATTAAAAAAGCCCGAGGCCGTGAGGCGTCGGGCTGGCACGTTGGAGAACGTGTCGTTCAGGGCTTGTTGCCGGTCGGGAAGGGCCAGGCAGCCTGAGGGTTGAGTGTGGTCTGAGCCGACGGAGCAGCAGGAGCCACAGGGGCAGCGGCAGGCTTGGCGGGCGCTTTCTTCGCAGCAGCCTTCTTGGCAGCAGGCTTTTTGGCGGCCGGAGCCTTCTTGGCCACAGTGGCTGCGGTCTTCTTCGGTGCAGCGGCCTTCTTGGCAGGAGCAGCAGCCTTCTTGGCGGGTGCAGCGGCCTTCTTTGCAGGAGCAGCAGCCTTCTTGGCAGGTGCAGCGGCCTTCTTGGCAGGTGCAGCAGCCTTCTTCGCAGGTGCAGCGGCCTTCTTGGCAGGAGCAGCAGCCTTCTTCGCAGGCGCAGCAGCCTTCTTGGCGGGTGCAGCGGCCTTCTTCGCAGGCGCAGCAGCCTTCTTGGCGGGCGCAGCGGCCTTCTTGGCAGGCGCAGCAGCCTTCTTGGCGGGTGCAGCGGCCTTGGCAGGTGCTGCGGCCTTCTTGGCGGGTGCTGCAGCCTTGGCAGGAGCAGCGGCCTTCTTGGCGGGTGCAGCAGCCTTCTTGGCTGGGGCGGCGGCCTTCTTGGCGGGTGCAGCCGCCTTCTTTGCAGGTGCAGCGGCCTTCTTGGCGGCCGGTTTCTTCGCAGTTGCCATCATTTTCTCCTTGGTCGGATTGCAATGAACACTTGTCGCTCGCATGTCGGCGTCAAGCGATCCAGGTCTCTGGGCCTGTGCCCACAGGTCTGAATGGGGGCGCGCAACGCCACGGCAGGCGCAATGGCCGCTGCGTGGTCGGTGGGCATGAATGGGGTGGCCATGGCGTTGCGGTGATCAGTCCCAGGAAAGCGCGCCACCCGACTGATACTCGATCACGCGGGTTTCGAAGAAGTTGCGCTCTTTCTTCAGGTCGATCATTTCGCTCATCCAGGGGAAGGGGTTCTCTTCGTTGGGGAAGAGTGCCTCGAGCCCGATCTGGGTGGCACGGCGATTGGCGATGTAGCGCAGGTAGCCCTTGAACATCGAGGCGTTCAGACCCAGTACGCCGCGGGGCATGGTGTCTTCGGCGTAGGCGTATTCGAGTTCGACGGCCTTCATGAACAAGGCCTTGATCTCGTTCTTGAAGTCGGCTGTCCAGAGGTGGGGGTTCTCGAGCTTGAGCTGGTTGATCAGATCGATGCCGAAGTTGCAGTGCATCGACTCGTCGCGCAGGATGTACTGATACTGCTCGGCAGCACCGGTCATCTTGTTCTGCCGGCCAAGCGCCAGGATCTGGGTGAAGCCCACGTAGAAAAACAGGCCTTCCATGAGGCAGGCAAACACGATCAACGACTTCAGCAAGGTCTGGTCGGTCTCGACAGTGCCGGTCTTGAATTCGGGGTTCATGATCGCGTCGATGAACGGGATCAGAAATTCATCCTTGTCGCGGATCGACTTCACCTCGTTGTAGGCGTTGAAGATCTCGCTCTCATCCAGGCCCAGCGACTCCACGATGTACTGGTAGGCATGGGTGTGGATGGCTTCTTCGAAGGCCTGGCGCAGCAGGAACTGACGGCACTCGGGGGCGGTGATGTGGCGGTAGGTGCCCAGCACGATGTTGTTGGCAGCCAGCGAGTCGGCCGTCACGAAGAAGCCGAGGTTGCGCTTGATGATGCGACGCTCATCTTCGGTCAGCCCATTGGGGTCTTTCCAGAGCGCGATGTCGCGGGTCATGTTGACCTCTTGCGGCATCCAGTGATTGGCGCAGGTGGCCAGGTATTTTTCCCAGGCCCATTTGTACTTGAAGGGCACCAGCTGGTTGACGTCGGTCTGGCCGTTGATGATGCGCTTGTCGGCTGCGTTGACTCGGCGTTTGGCGCCGGCCGCGACCTCGGTTGTCGAGGCGGATGGGGTGCCGAATTCAGTGGGAGACGCGGCCTCGGCCGTGCGGCTGTTTTGCAGTTCGCCGGCGAGTGAATTTTGCGATGAGGGCTTGACTTCTTCGTCCCAGGTCAACATAGGTTTTCCAATGTCCGGATTATGAAAGCAGCCATGCAAATTGGAAAGTACCCGATGGGCGTGGCTGCCTTGTTTGTGAGAGGTTTGTTGTTCTGTCGCATCGACGCTGTGGCCCTTGCATGACGCGGCTGTCTCTGGTCGAAACAGGTCCGGGCATGCGTGGCATCCAGTGCATCGACGAAGCCCCTGACTCTCGATGCAGGGGCTTCATCAAAGGCCTTACTGGCAGGCTTCGCAGCCCGGGTCGTCGATGGCGCAGAACTTGATGTCCGTGGCCGGAATCGCATCGGCCTGTGCTCGGGCGGCCGCGGCGGCGGCTTCCAGGGCGCTGGGCTTGGGCGCGGCGCTCAGGCCGGGTTCGCTGCCCGAGGACACGGAGTTCATGCGGCCTGCTGCCACCGTCGATTTCTCGGCGTGGGTGGCACCGACGGTGCGCAGGTAGTAGGTGGTCTTGAGGCCACGCAACCAGGCCAGCTTGTAGGTGTCGTCGAGCTTCTTGCCCGAGGCGCCGGCCATGTAGATGTTCAGCGACTGGGCTTGATCGATCCACTTCTGGCGGCGTGCTGCGGCTTCGACCAGCCAGGTGGTCTCCACCTCGAAGGCGGTCGAATACAGCGCCTTGATTTCGTGCGGCACGCGGTCGATGGGGCGCAGCGAGCCATCAAAGTGCTTGAGGTCCATCACCATCACGTCGTCCCACAGGCCCAGGCGCTTGAGGTCGCGCACCAGGTAGCCGTTGATGACGGTGAACTCGCCCGACAGGTTGGACTTGACCGAGAGGTTGCCGAAGCACGGCTCGATCGAGGCATCCACACCAATGATGTTGGAGATGGTGGCCGTGGGGGCAATGGCCACGCAGTTGGAGTTGCGCATGCCGTCAGCCGCGATCTTCTTGCGCAGGGCATCCCAGTCCAGCGTGGCCGAGCGATCCACTTCGATGTAGCCGCCGCGGGCTTTTTCGAGCATGTCGATGGTGTCGAAGGGCAGGATGCCGCGGTCCCACAGCGACCCCGGGTAGCTCGAATACTTGCCACGCTCCTTGGCCAGTTCGGACGAAGCCCAGTAGGCGTAGTAGCAGATGGCTTCCATCGACCGGTCGGCGAACTCAACAGCGGCCTGCGACGCGTAGGGGATGCGCAATTCGTACAGGCTGTCCTGGAAGCCCATCAGGCCCAGGCCCACCGGGCGGTGGCGCAGGTTCGAATCACGGGCCTTCTTGACCGCGTAGTAGTTGATGTCAATCACGTTGTCGAGCATGCGCATGGCCACCTTGATGGTGCGCTTGAGCTTCTCGTGATCGAGCTTGCCGTCGGTGATGTGCTGCAGCAGGTTGACCGAGCCCAGGTTGCACACCGCCGTTTCGGTGTCGCTGGTGTTGAGCGTGATCTCGGTGCACAGGTTGGACGAGTGCACCACGCCCACGTGCTGCTGCGGCGAGCGCACGTTGCAGGCGTCCTTGAAGGTGATCCAGGGGTGGCCGGTCTCGAACAGCATGGTCAGCATCTTGCGCCACAGGTCAGTGGCCTGCAGGGTGCGGCTGGGCTTGATTTCGCCACGGGCGGCCTTCTCTTCGTAGGCCACGTAGGCGCGCTCGAAGTCAGCACCGAACAGGTCGTGCAGATCGGGCACGGTGGAGGGCGAGAACAGGGTCCAGGTGCCCTTTTCCATCACGCGGCGCATGAACAGATCGGGGATCCAGTTGGCCGTGTTCATGTCGTGGGTGCGGCGGCGGTCATCGCCGGTGTTCTTGCGCAGCTCCAGGAACTCTTCGATGTCGAGGTGCCAGGTCTCCAGGTAGGTGCAGACGGCGCCTTTGCGCTTGCCACCCTGGTTCACGGCCACGGCGGTGTCGTTCACCACCTTCAGGAACGGCACCACGCCTTGTGATTCGCCGTTGGTTCCCTTGATGTGCGAGCCCAGGGCGCGCACACGGGTCCAGTCATTGCCCAGGCCGCCGGCAAACTTGGACAGCAGGGCGTTTTCCTTGATGGATTCGTAGATGCCGTCCAGGTCGTCAGGCACCGTGGTCAGGTAGCAGCTGGAAAGCTGCGAACGCAGCGTGCCGCTGTTGAACAGCGTCGGGGTGCTGGACATGAAGTCGAAGGACGACAGCACTTCGTAGAACTCGATGGCGCGGGCCTCGCGGTCGGTCTCGTTCAATGCCAGGCCCATGGCCACGCGCATGAAAAAGGCCTGCGGCAGTTCGATGCGGGTCTTGCGCACGTGCAGGAAGTAACGGTCGTACAGGGTCTGCAGGCCCAGGTAGTCGAACTGCAGATCACGTTCGGCCTTGAGGGCTGCGCCCAGGCGGGTCAGGTCGTAGCTCAGCAGCTTTTCGTCGAGCAGTTCGTTGGCCACGCCCTTCTGAATGAACTGAGGAAAGTACTCGGCGTAGCTGCTGGCCATTTCGGCCGGGCTGACTTCGCGACCCAGCACTTCCTTGGCGATCGTGTGCAGCAGCAGGCGAGCGGTGGCGTAGGTGTAGTCCGGGTCTTTTTCGATCAGGGTACGGGCAGCCAGGATCGACGCCTTGTAGACCTCTTCCATGGGCACACCGTCGTACAGGTTGCGCATGGTCTCGGCAAAGATCGGTTCGGGCTTGACGTCGGCGCTCAGGCCTTGGCAGGCCGAGACGATCAGCGAACGCAGGTAGGCCTCGTCGAGGGCCAGGCGTTGGCCGTTCTCGGTCACGTGCAGGGTCGGCACTGGGGGCTTGGCTTGCTCGACCTGGTGAGCACGTTCCTGGGCGCGGCGTTCACGGTACAGCACGTAGGCTCGGGCCACTTCATGGTGGCTGCCACGCATCAGACCCAGTTCAACCTGGTCTTGCACGTCTTCGATCGGGAAGGTGCCGCCACCTGGGCGCGAGCGCATCAGCGCCTTGACCACGCCTTGGGTCAGGGCATCGACCACATCGCGCACGCTGGCCGAAGCCGCGCCTTGTGTGCCATGCACAGCCAGGAAGGCCTTCATCATGGCCACGGCAATCTTCTGCGGCTCAAAGGGCACCACCGCACCGTTGCGGCGGATGATCTGGTAGTGCGCAAGCACGCTGGGCACGCCGGATTCGGCGGCTTCGGGAGGCGAGGTGGTGCTGGTCGAGGCCGAGGCCGGGGCGTTCGTGGCAACTTGCATGGATTCCTCTTCTTGAACTGTTTTCAGGGGAGAAGGCACGGCTCGGGTGGGAGCGTGCGAGTGATGGGGGTGGTTCGATCGAACCGATCGTTACACACTATATCTGGGGCCTTGAGTGAATTCAAGACACTACCCGTAGTGTACCAAGCCCAAAGATGGGCGCAGGCAAAGGGTCTTTATTTCACTTTGTGATTGCTGTATGAGGGGCGGCTTCAAAAGCCGCGCCAGGACTGCGCTTCAAGTCAGCGAGCCGCTTGTTTCATGGCTTTGCCGGGCATTTCAGCCTGCCGGGCCGCATGGTTTCTGCGCATCGCCGCGGCGTCCGAGCAGCACCTGAAGCCGCAAAAAAATCAGGACCGCGGCAAATGCGCCACGGCCATAGGGAAAAATCCTGAGGGCCAGTCGAGCTGGCCGATCAGCCCAGGCCAGTCAAAACCCGCCCCGGGATCGTGTTTGCGACCCGGTGCAATGTGTTCGTGACCCGCCACGTGAGCGATGGGGTAGTGGCAGCGCAAAGCCTGACACAGCCCGATCAGGGTCGCGTATTGTGCCACCGTGAAAGTGCTTCCTTCGAGACCTTCGAGTTCAATGCCTATCGAGTCGTCATTGCAGTTGTCCCGGCCCCGGTAATGCGAGCGGCCGGCGTGCCAAGCCCGCTCATTGCAATCGACAAATTGCCACAGCTCGCCATCGCGTCGGATGTAGAAGTGCGAGGACACCTCCAGTCCACGGATCTGATCAAAGTAGGGGTGGGCGTCCCAATCCAGTTGGTTGGTGAACAGCTGCTGCACCTCGTCGCCACCATACTGGCCCGGTGGCAGACTGATCGAGTGCAGCACGATCAGGTCGATGCAGGCGCGCTCGGGGCGCGGGCCGAAGTTGGGTGAGGCCAGGGCCCGGGCAGGGGTGTACCAGCCCCCTCGCCACAAGGGGGGCGCCGGGTCAGCCGGCTTCATGGCTTTCGCTGTCCTGGGGAATGGGAATGTTCAGGCGTTCGATCCGATAGCGGATCTGGCGCAGGCTCAGACCCAGGCGGGCTGCGGTGGCGGTCCGGTTGAACTGGTTGTCTTCGAGGGCTCGCATCAGGATGGCGCGCTCCTGTTCGTCCAGATAGGCCTGCAGATCGAAGGGCAGCGGATCAGGCGGTGCAGGGGGGGCGCCGCCTGCCGCGGAGGCGGGTTGCGGGGTGCTGGCGTCCCCGTGCGGCAGGGTCGGCTGGGCGGTCGACACCTGGCTGGCCGTGGGGAGGGCTGCAGGGGCTTCGGCCTTGCAGGGGAGGGCGCCTCCCTGGAGCCACAGCGCCTGATCCATGGCCAGTTCATCGCCTTCGCTCAAGGCCACCGCGCGGTGCAGGAGGTTCTCCAGTTCGCGCACATTGCCCGCCAAGGGCAGGGCATACAGCGGGGCCATGGCCTGTTCGGTCAGGCGTGGCGCGGCCAACCCCGACTCGCGCGCGATGCGGTCAAGCAAGGCCTGACAGAGCAGGGGCAGGTCTTCGCGCCGCTCGCGCAGCGGCGGCACCACCACTTCGATCACATTGAGGCGGTAGTACAGATCCTGCCGGAAACGCCCGGCCAGCACCTCGGCGGCCAGGTCCTTGTGGGTCGCGCTGACGATGCGCACGTCCACCGGGATCTCCTGGGTCGAGCCCAGGGGGCGGATGCTGCGTTCCTGGATCGCCCGCAGCAGTTTGGATTGCATGGCCAGGGGCAGGTCGCCGATCTCGTCAAGAAACAGCGTCCCGCCGCTGGCGGCCTGGAAGTAGCCCTCGCGGTCCTGTTGGGCCCCGGTGTAGGAGCCCTTGCGGGCCCCGAAGAACTCGGCTTCGAGCAGGCTTTCAGGAATGGCGCCGCAATTCACCGCCACCAGTGGCCCGTGGCCGCGCTGGCTGCAGGCGTGCAGCGCACGCGCCACCAGCTCTTTGCCGGTACCGGACTCGCCGCGCACCAGCACCGGGGCCATGCCGCGCGCCACCTTGCCGACGCGCTGCTTGACCGACTGCAGGGCTTCGGACTGGCCGACCAGCCGCTCCAGCGCCTGCAAGCCGCCGGGTGGAGTGCCCAGGCCGGGCTCGACGGGGTGGGCCATTTCGCGGGCAGCAATCACCAGCGTCTCCCGGCTGCCTTGTACCGCAGAGGCCACCACGGTGCGGAACTGCTTGAGGTCGACCGGCTTGGTCAGGTAGTCGAAGGCGCCGGCCTTGAGGGCCTCGACCGCATTCTCGGCCGAGCCATAGGCGGTCATGACCACGCAGCGCTCAGGGCGCTGGCGGGTCCGCAATTGCTTGAGCAGATCGAGCCCCAGCCCGTCAGGCAGGCGCATGTCGGTGATCACGGCGTCGAAACTGCGCTCGTCCAGGCAGGCCCTGGCTTCAGCCAGGCTGCCTGCGGCCTCCACGCGGTAACCCTCGCGCAGCAGCGTGAGTTCATACAGCGTGCGCAGATCGGGCTCGTCATCCACAACCAGGATGTGGGCCGGCGCCGGCAGCGATGGGGAAGGGGGACTGGACATGGTCAGCTGGGCATTGTGTCAAACGCAAGCTGGGGCTGTCCATCACTGGCCAGGGCAGCCGTGAAATCAAGCACGAAGGCATTGCCGTCCAAGGTGCCGCGGGCCGTGGCCGCCGGGGTGCGGCGGTAGGCGATGTGGGCGCCATGGCGCTCGCACAGTTGGCGGCAGATGTACAGACCCAGTCCGGAAGACCGGCTCTCGGACGAGAAAAAGGGTTCAAACAGGTGGCGCTCCACACTGGGCTCCATGGGGGCACCATCGCTCCACACCATCAGGCCGGGGGCCTGACCCGCCCGAGACCGGGTCGACACCTGCAGCGAGTCGGGATGGGGGCCCTGGTATCGCAGGGCGTTGTCCAGCAGGTTGTCCAGCACCCGGCGCAGGTGCTCGGGGTCGAAGTGGACCGACGTCAGGCCCGCCTGAAGATCCAGCTGCACGCGTCGCCTGGCTGGATCGCGCTGGCACCATTCCCGGCAGCAGGCCGCCACGCTGGCATCCAGCGCCATGGCGCTGGCCGGGTCAGCGCCCGGCTGATGTTCCACCCGGGCGATGTCGAGCACCTCTTCGACGATGCGGGCCAGGCGTTGCGCATTGTGTTGAACCATCTGCACCAGCCTTCGCTGGCCCGGGTCCTGCACGTCTTCTTCCAGCAGGGCGTTGGCCTGGGTGATGGCCGCCAGCGGGTTGCGGATCTCATGCGCCATGGCGGCCGACACCCGACCCATGGCCGCCAGCTTCTCGGTGCGCAGCCGGGCCTCCAGCTCGCGCAGATCGTGCACGAACATGACGCACAGCTTGCCGGCCCCTTGCTGACCACTGCGGGTCAGCTGCGTGCGCACATGCACTTGGGCCAGGCTTTGGGCGTCCAGGCGCAGTTCGGTGTCCTGCACTTGTGGCAAGGCCTGGCCAAAGGTGGCACGGGCCAGGTCCAGCAGGGGTTGCCACTGCGGGTGGGTGCCCAGCCAGAAGCCCGGCGCGGCTTGGGCCGCCGCCGGCCCCAGCAAGGCACGAGCCGCCGGGTTCAGGGCGCATACCACCTCGCGGGCGTCGATCACCAGCACCCCATCGCGCAGGTGCTCGATCACCAGGGTGTTGACCTGGGCCTGCACCTGGGCCGCCAGCCGGCTGCTGTTTGAAATACGCTCTTCGCGGGCCAGGCGCTGGGCCAGTTGATGCACCAGCAGGCCCACCACGAAGTAGCCACCACCCGTGATGCCGGCCTGCATGAGCGGGGCCGCCGCATCGTTGCCGGTCAGCAGGTGCTGGCTCCAGGTCTGTACCAGCAGCAGCAGCGTGCCGGCCGCCGCACTCGACAGCGTCAGCAGGCGCGAGCCCAGCGTGGCGGCCATCAGCACCGGCATCACGATCAGGGGCGTGTAATTCATGCTGCCGCTCTGCAACCATTGCAAGCCCGAAAACACCAGCAGATCCAGCCCCAGGGTGGGCAACCAGTGGGGCCCCATCTCCGGATTGGGCGGCTGCGGTGTCGCTCGCCAACGGGCCAGCAGTGTCAGACCGAAATACACCCCGCCCAAGCCCATCACCCAGATGTTGATCGGCGGGGTCAGGAGGTTGCTCAGGCCCTGCAGCATCAGCAAGGCCAGGGCCAGCATCAGCCGGGCGGTCAGAAACCCGTGCCACAGCCGGGACGGCGTGCCCGGCGGCGACAGCCATTCGGATGATTCGGGGTCGAGTGCGCTGAACCAGGACGCCGGTGCGTCGTCAGCGCTCATGCCTGGCGGCCGCTCTGGCGGTGGGCCGCGCTGCAGTAGAACGGCGCACTGCCGCCCGGGCCGTCGGCCAGGGCTTCACTGCGGGGCAGGTGCAGGCCGCAGTGGGCGCAGGCCACCATGTCTTGCGGCTCAGCGCCGGTGCGTGGGGCAGGTCGCGCCGCAGGGGGCGCCGGTCTGGCGTCCCGGGTTTCTGCCATGCGCCCCTGGCGCCACAGCCAGTAGACGCCCAGCGCAATGCCAATGATCAGCAGGTATTTGCTCATGCGCCCCCCCGGCTCAGCAGCACTTCCATCACGAAGCGCGAGCCCACATAGGCCAGCAGCAGCAGGCCCGAGCCGATGTACAGGATGCGCAGGGCCCGGCGCCCCCGCCAGCCGAAGCGCGAGCGGCCCAGCAGCAGCACGGCAAAGGTCAGCCAGGACAGCACCGAGAACACGGTCTTGTGATTCCAGCGCCAGGCCTGGCCGTAAAGCACCTCGCCAAACAACCAACCGGCCAGCAGGGTGGCGGTCAGCAGCACAAAGCCGGCGGCCACGAAGCGGAAGGTGAGGCGCTCCAGTGTCAGCAGCGGCACCCCGCTGTGCGGGTCGGCAGCCTGCCTGATGCGGTGTTCAGCCCGGGTCATGAGCCAGGCATGCACCACGGCCGCCGAGAACATGCCGTACGAGGCAATGCCCAGTGCCCAGTGCAGCGGCAGCCAGGGCGAGGCGCTGACGTGCAATGCCTGCCCCGGAAACACCAGCGACAGCAGCACGGTGAAGGCGCCCAGGCCGGCCAGGGCCCAGCGGGCCTGGAGTTGTGGAAACAGCCGGCTCTCGATGGCGTACACCGTCAGCACCAGCCAGGCCGTGACGGACAGGGCCGGGGCAAAACCGAATCGGGGTGGCTCGCCAGCCAGCCCCAGCATCAACACGCCGGCGTGCAGCAACCAGGCCAGCAGCAGGGAAAAGCGCACGCCGCGCGGCGCGATGCGCGAGGCGGCGGCCGCAGGAACGGCGTAGGCGGCGGCGGCTGCCAGGCCCAGCAGCACCAGACCGGTGGACTCACTGGATAAAATCATGGATCACAGTTTAGCGTCTTGCACATGGGTGCCCGGCGCGCTGCCCGCCGTCTTTGCCTGGCGCAAGCCCTGCAGGCCCAGCCCGCTCAACCCTCTCGGAACATCAAACATGGCCTCCGCCCTTACCGACAAACTTTCGCGCCTCGTCAAGCAGATGAGCGGCCAGGCGCGCATCACCGAGTCCAACGTGGCCGACATGCTGCGCGAGGTTCGCATGGCGTTGCTTGAGGCCGACGTGGCCCTGCCGGTGGTGCGCGACTTCATTGCCCGTGTCAAGGACAAGGCCCTGGGCCAGGACGTGCTGGGCTCGCTCAAGCCCGGGCAGGCCCTGGTGGGCATCGTCAACCGCGAGCTGGCCGCGACCATGGGTGAAGGCATCGCCGACATCAACCTGGCCACCCAGCCGCCGGCGGTCATCCTCATGGCGGGTCTGCAGGGGGCCGGCAAGACCACCACCACCGCCAAGCTGGCCAAGCACCTGATCGAAAAGCGCAAGAAGAAGGTGCTGACCGTGTCGGGCGACGTCTACCGCCCTGCCGCCATCGAGCAGCTCAAGACCGTCACGGCCCAGGCCGGTGCCGAGTGGTTTCCCAGCACCCCGGATCAAAAGCCCCTGGACATTGCCCACGCGGCCCTCGATTACGCCAAGAAACATTACTTTGACGTGTTGCTGGTTGACACGGCCGGCCGCCTCGCCATCGACGAAGTGCTGATGCAGGAGATCCAGCAGCTGCACGCGGCCCTCAAGCCGGTCGAAACCCTGTTCGTGGTCGACGCCATGCAGGGTCAGGATGCGGTCAACACGGCCAAGGCCTTCAAGGAGGCCCTGCCGCTCACCGGCATCGTGCTCACCAAGCTCGACGGTGACTCGCGTGGTGGTGCGGCCCTGTCGGTGCGCCAGGTCACCGGCGCCCCGATCAAGTTTGCCGGGGTGTCCGAAAAGATCGATGGTCTGGAGGTGTTCGATGCCGAGCGCCATGCCGGTCGAATCCTGGGCATGGGCGACATCGTGGCCCTGGTCGAGCAGGTCACGGCCGGGGTCGACCTGGAGGCTGCCCAGAAGCTGGCGGCCAAGGTCAAGAGTGGCGACGGCTTTGACCTGAACGACTTCCTGTCCCAGATCCAGCAGATGAAGCAGATGGGGGGCTTGTCCAGCCTCATGGACAAGCTGCCGGCGCAGCTCACCGCCAAGGCTGGCCAGATGGACATGGACAAGGCCGAGCGCGACATCCGCCGCAAGGAAGGCATCATCTGCAGCATGACTGCCCTGGAGCGCCGCAAGCCCGAGTTGATCAAGGCCACGCGCAAGCGCCGCATTGCCAACGGGGCGGGTGTTCAGGTGCAGGAAGTGAACCGCCTGCTCAACGAGTTTGAGCAGATGCAGACGATGATGAAGAAGATGAAGGGCGGCGGCCTCATGAAGATGATGAAGCGCATGGGCGGGATGAAGGGCATGAAAGGCATGCCGGGCATGCCTTTCTGAAGCCCGGGGCGCCCCTCCGCAGGGGCGCCTTGCCCAGGGCGGGGCCTCAGGCGCTTTCGCGCACCAGCACTTCGCCGCGCAGCGAGTGCGGCATGGCCTGGGTGATCTTCACGTCGATCAACTGGCCGATCAGCCGCTGAGGGTTGGGCCCGGCCGGGAAGTTCACCGCCCGGTTGCATTCGGTGCGGCCCATCAGTTCGGGGTTCTCGGCGCTCGACTTGCGTGAAGGCCCTTCCACCAGAATGCGTTGCACCGTGCCGAAGCGGGTGTCGCTGATGCGCTTCATGTTGTCTTCGATGGCGGCCTGCACCTGCTGCAGGCGGCGCAGCTTGACCTCGTGCGGGGTGTCGTCAGGCAGGTTGGCGGCCGGGGTGCCCGGGCGCGGGCTGAAGATGAAGCTGAACGAGTTGTCAAAGCCCACATCGTCGATCAGCTTCATCATCTTGCTGAAATCGTCCTCGGTCTCACCCGGAAAGCCCACGATGAAATCGCTGCTCATGGCCATGTCAGGGCGGATGGCGCGCAGCTTGCGCACCGTGCTCTTGTATTCCATGGCGGTGTAGCCGCGCTTCATGGCCATCAGGATGCGGTCGCTGCCGTGCTGCACCGGCAGGTGCAGGTGGCTGACCAGCTTGGGCACTTTGTCGTACACATCGATCAGGCGCTGGGTGAATTCATTCGGGTGGCTGGTGGTGTAGCGGATGCGCTCGATGCCGGGGATGTCGGCGATGTACTCGATCAGCAGCGCAAAGTCGGCGATCTCGGCGGTGTCGCCCATGGTGCCGCGGTAGGCGTTCACGTTCTGCCCCAGCAGCGTGACTTCGCGCACGCCCTGGTCGGCCAGGCCCGCCACCTCCACCAGCACGTCCTCGAAGGGGCGGCTCATCTCTTCACCGCGGGTGTAGGGCACCACGCAGTAGCTGCAGTACTTGCTGCAGCCTTCCATGATCGACACAAAGGCCGAGGCCCCCTCCACACGGGCCGGCGGCAGGTGGTCGAACTTTTCGATCTCGGGAAAGCTGATGTCCACCTGGGGGCGCTCCAGTCGCGCGCGGGCCTTGAGCATCTCGGGCAGTCGGTGCAGGGTCTGTGGCCCGAACACCACGTCCACGTAGGGCGCACGCTTGATGATCTCGGCGCCTTCCTGGCTGGCCACGCAGCCGCCCACGCCGATCAGCACGCCCTTTTTCTTCAGGTGCTGCACCCGGCCCAGGTCCGAAAACACTTTCTCCTGGGCCTTTTCGCGCACCGAGCAGGTGTTGAACAGGATCAGGTCGGCCTCGTCCACATTCTGGGTCGGCTCATAGCCCTGGGCGGCATGGAGCACGTCGGCCATCTTGTCCGAGTCGTACTCGTTCATCTGGCAGCCAAAGGTTTTGATGAAGACTTTTTTGCTCATGGCAGTTCTCGTTCGTGGGGGGGCGCGGGCCATCGAGGCTCGGCGGGCTCAGAAAAAGGGGGGCAGGCAGGTGCGCACCGGTGCGGATTGGTCCCGGCGCGTCGACGGGGCACCGCGCTCAGGTCAACGCGCTTTTTATTTGACCGGTACCGTGACGACGATGTTGGTGGTCGGGGCGGCCGAGGCGCGTTTGAGCGCTGCTTCTTCGGCCGTCAGGATCCACACCTCATGCACCAGCTGGTACGTGTCACGGGTGTAGTTCACGGTCAGGCTCTGGTTGACCAGCGAGCCCGACAGCACCATCAGGTTGCGGGCATCCCGGATGCGGGCACCCGGCGACAGCCGGGTCTGCACCCCGTCCAGGGACACGATGGGTGGTTGGGTGACCACCAGCGTGCCGCGCAGTGCGGACGCCGGAAACTCACGCACCTCCGCATGGGCCGCGACGGCCATCACACTGGCCAGCATGGCCCAGCGCGGGGCATGGTGTAAAAAAATGTTCAGGCAGCGGTTCATGGTGTATATCCAGAGGCTGTGCGGAAGGGCGTCAGACAGGCTGAGCCCCGGGGCGTGGGAGACTGGGCCGCTTGAGCGTCAGTCCGGGCGCGATTGTGCCAGAGCCTGGGCGACACTGAAAAATACACCGCCCTCAACGGCGTTGCCTTTTGGGGCGCGTCCATGTGGGTAAGCTATCGGGTGGCACCGGCGTGGTGGCGCATGCCTTGCAAGGATTGAGAAAAATGATTGATGGATTGATTTGTGGCCGACTGCATGGCGCCCCTGAGTCGCGTATCGACCGGCACAACCAGCCTTTTGCGGTGGCCCGGGTGCGGGCCTCGGCCAGCGATGGCGAGAATCTGTTTGTGAACGTGATCGCCTTTGACACTGAGGTGGTGGACGGCCTGTTGGCCCTGGGCGACGGCGATTCAGTGGCCCTGTCGGGCAGCCTGACGCCGAGAGTCTGGACCGACAAACAAGGCAATCACCGGCCTTCGCTCGACATGGTGGCCCATCAGGTGGTGACGGCCTACCATGTGCAACACCGCCGTGCCTTGGCTGCTGGCCACGACGATGCCCTGTTTTCAGACCACCACGAGCGCTGAAGACCGCATGCGCTCCGGCCCATCCCTGAACAGCGAGGAGCCTGGCATGGCCCATGAATCCCGGCTTGATGGTGCACTGCGTCAATTGCTGGCCGACACCCGTGTGGCCGCCCTGGGCACCTGCACCGACACGGGTGAGCCCTCTGTGTCGATGGTGCCCTTTGCCCTCGTGGCCGACGGGCCCTGGGTGGTGATCCACGTGAGTGCCCTGGCGGCCCACACGCGCTACTTGCAGGCCCGCAGCGCGGTCTCGCTGTTGATCACCCAGGCCGAAGTGGCGGGTGCGCCGGTGCATGATCTGCAGCGGCTCACGCTGCAGGCTCAGGCCAGGGTGCTGCAAGCCGAGGGGCCCGACCATGGCGAGTGGCTTTTGTGCCGTGCCGCTTACCTGAGTCGCTTCCCTGAGGCCGCTCCCATGACCGAACTGGGTGATTTCCGTTTTGTGTGCCTCACCCCCACGTCGGGCCGCCACATCGCCGGTTTTGGTGCGGCGCGCACGCTGGAGCCCGAGTCACTGCAGCCTTTGCTGCGCCCCCTGTCCGGCAGCTACGAGGCGGATGCGGGGCTGCGCCGTCTGCAGGCCGTGCTGCGGAACCTGCCAGAACCCCGTCCCCCTCGGCTGATCAGCCTGCTGCAACTGGGGTCGCAGCGCTGCCAGGTGCTGGTCGGTGATGGCGAGCAAGCCGCGCTGACCCTGGAGCTGCCGCTGGGCACGCTGAGCCTGCCCGAACGCCTGTGGCGGCATGATCCGCCCCGGCCCGCCGAGCTGGAAGCCGCGATTGCCGAGGTCGAAGACGAGCTGATGCGCCTGGTGCCGCGCCTGCCGGTGGGCACGGCCCTGCACGGTGCTGACCCTCTGCTGCGTCAGATCGTGGAGCAGGCCGGCGGTGGCAATACCCTGAGCCTGGACGCCCTTGAGCGCCTTTTCAACCGCGTGTGTGCAGTCTCTGAAGGGCGGCCCGCCGTCACCGAAGGGCTGCCCGAAGGCCAAGCCTTTGCCGCCGGGGTGCTGATCCTGCGTGAGTTCATGCACCACCTGTCTTTCGACGCCCTCACGCTGGTCGATTGAGCGCTGGCGCTGGGTCGGAGACAAAAGCCTGCACGGCCGCGATCAGCCGCTCGGGCTGGTCCCGGTGGGGTGAATGGCCGCAGTCGGGCAGCGCCAGCAGTTGCGTGTGCGGGGCCTGGCGAGCAATGCCCCGGATCTGCTCCAGCGTGCCGTACTCATCGTCCAGCCCTTGCACGGCCAGCACGGGGCAGCGGATGTGTTGCAGTTCGGCCGCGATGTTCCAGCCGCGGAAATCCGGGCTCAGCCAGATTCGGTTCCAGCCCCAGAAGGCCGAATCCGGGTCGTCGTGGTAGCGGGCCAGGCCGGTCCGCAGCGTCCCGCTTTCGTAAGCCTGGCGCGCCGCTTCGATGCTGCGCACGGAGATGTCTTCCACCAGGATGTGGGGGGCCAGCACGATGGCCCCCGCCAAGGCCGTGCCGGCGCCTGCGGCGTACAGCAGGGTGATCGAGCCCCCATCGCTGTGACCGAACAGCCACAGTGCCGGCGCTTGCGGGCCGCTGAGGCCCAGGGCCTGCAGCAGGGCCGGCAGCAGCTCATGGGCCTGGCGGTGCATGAAGTCGGGGCCCCAGACGTCTGAGGCCGGGCGCGGCGTCGAACGGCCATAACCCGGGCGGGAGTACACCAGGCCACGCCAGCCCAGCGCATCGCACAGGCGCTGCGGAAAGTCCTTCCACATCGCCACCGAGCCCAGGCCCTCATGCAGAAACACCAGCACCGGGGTGGTGATGCGGTCCGGGTTGATCCAGGCGACCTCGATCTCGACCGCCCCCCCGTTCCAGGCCACGGGCACGTGTTGCGCGCTCATGGACGCGAGGCCTCCAGTTCGCGCAGCTTGAAGCGCTGGATCTTGCCGGTCGCGGTCTTGGGCAACTCCTCCAGAAACTCGATCTGGCGAGGGTACTTGTACGGTGCCAGGCGTTCCTTCACGAAAGCCTTGAGCTCGTCTTCGCTGCAGACCTGGCCGGGCTTGAGCACCACAAAGGCCTTGGTCTTGGTCAGGCCCTCGGCGTCGGGCACCCCGATCACGGCCGCCTCCAACACCGCCGGGTGCTGCACCAGCGTGGCCTCGACCTCGAAGGGCGACACATAGATGCCGCTGACCTTGAGCATGTCATCACTGCGCCCGGCATAGGTGTAGGTGCCGTCGGTGTTGTGGATGTATTTGTCGCCGCTCTTGGTCCAGCCGCCCTGGAAGGTCTCGCGCGTCTTTTCCCGGTTGTTCCAGTACATCAGGGCGGACGAGGGCCCGCGCACGTACAGATCGCCGGGTTCGCCATCGGGCACCGGCTGGCCATCCTCGCCGCGCAGGTCGATGTCATAGCCGGGCACCGGCGTGCCGGTGGTGCCATAGCGCACCGCCCCCACCCGGTTGGACAGGTAGATGTGCAGCATCTCGGTGGAGCCGATGCCATCGATGATCTCGACCCCGAAGTGGCGGGTGAAGCGCTCGCCGATGTCGGCCGGCAGGGCCTCCCCGGCCGACGAGCACAGGCGCAGCGCCACCTGATCGCGCGCGGGTAGCCTGGGCGAACTCAGCATGCCGGCAAAGCCGGTCGGGGCGCCGAAGAACACCGTGGGGCGTTGCTCGGTCCAGCGCTGGAAGGTGGCGTCCGGCGTGGGCCGTTCGGGCATCAGCACGGTGGTGGCCCCCACGCTGAGCGGAAAGCTCAGTGCGTTGCCCAGGCCGTAGGCAAAGAACAGCTTGGCCGCAGAGAAGCAGATGTCGTCCTCGCGCAAGCCCAGGATCGGGCCGCCATACAACTCGGCCGTCCAGTACGGGTTGCCCTGCAGGTGCACCGTGCCCTTGGGGCGGCCGGTGGAGCCCGAGGAGTACAGCCAGAAGCCAGGGTCATCCGGGCCGGTGGCGGCGGGGGCGGCATGGGGCTCACCCTGGCTCAGAAAGCTTTCGAAGTCCATCACACCCTCGGCCAGCGGGCCGGTGGGGCGCGAGGCGATGACTCGCCGCACCTCGTGCTCGCCCCGGGTCATGGCCGATTGCAGCACCGGCAGCAGCGCGGCCGACACCAGCACGGCGCGGGCACGGCTGTGCTCCAGCATGTAGGCGTAATCGTCGGCCGTCAGCAAGGTGTTCACGGCCACCGGCACGATGCCCGCGTGCATGGCCCCCAGAAAGGCCACCGGCCAGTCGTTGCAGTCGTGCATCAGCAACAGCACACGCTCCTCGCGATGCACGCCGCTGGCCAGCAGGGCCGAGCCCAGGCGGCGGATGCGCTGGGCCAGTTCGCCGTAGCTCAGCTGGCCCTGGTCGTCGATGTAGGCGGCCTTGGCGCCGCGTCCGGCATTGCGCTCGATCAGGTGCTGGGCAAAGTTGAAACCGGGTCCCGGCGGGGGCACGTTGGCTATTGGCGCTGTGGGGGTGTTCATGTCGGTCTCCTGTCTGGTTCTGAGGGGGTCACAGCCCTTGCAGCACGCTGGTCGATGCCTGCAGGGCACAGCGGCGGTGGTAGAAGCCCAGGGCGCGCAAGCCGCCCAGTTCCTCGCCACCACCGGCACGGCCCGGGCCGCCATGCAGCGACTGGGGCATCACGTTGCCGTGGCCGGTGTGCAGGCCGCCCACCTCGGGCGAGATCACGTGCACCCGCCCCTGGCTGTCGGCCAGTTCAAGGGCCGCCGATTGCAGGGCCTGGTCGTCGCTGCCGAACACCGAGGCCACCAGCGAGCCTTCGCCGCGACGCACCAGGTGCAGGGCGTGGTCCAGGTCGCGGTAGGGCAGCAGGGTGGCCACCGGGCCGAACACCTCGGTGTCGTGGAACACCTCGGCCTCGGCATCGCGGCTGCCCAGCAAGGTGGGGCCCAGGCAGCAGGCCACGGCAGGGTCGGCGTCGACCAGCGGGTGGCGGCTGCCGTCGTGCAAGGTGCTGGCCTGTTGCTGCAAGCGGGCCAGGCCGGCCTGCACGGCATCAAACTGGGCGCGACTGACCAAGGCGCCCATGCGCACCGACTCGTTGCGTGGGTTGCCCACCGTGGTCCGGACCAGCCGCGCGCTGATGGCCTGGGCGGCGGTGTCGTAGTGTTCCTGGGGCACGAAGATGCGGCGGATCGCGGTGCATTTTTGGCCCGATTTGACCGTCATCTCGCGAGCCACCTCCTTGGCCAGCAGCTCGAAGGCTTCACTGTCAGGGCCCACGCCCGGCAGCAGCAGGGCCGAGTTCACGCTGTCGGCCTCGATGTTGCAGCGCACCGAACGCCGCGCCACCGCCGGGTGCGAGCGGATCAGTTCGGCCGTGTCAGCCGAGCCGGTGAAACTGATCAGGTCGAATGGTGTCAGCGCCTCCAGCAACCCAGCCGAGCTGCCGCACACCACTGACAGCGCACCGGGCGGGAAAATACCGGCCGTCACCACGTCCTGCACCATGCGCTGGGTCAGCCAGGCGGTCGAGGTGCCGGGCTTGACCACCACCGGCACACCCGAAAGCAAGGCGGGGGCGGCTTTCTCCCACAGGCCCCAACTGGGAAAGTTGAAGGCATTGATGAACAAGGCCACGCCCCGTGCCGGGCTCAGCACATGCTGGCTCTGAAACAGCGGGTCCTTGCCCAGTCGGGTGGCCTCGCCATCGAGCAGATGCGGTCGGTCTCCCAGGCTTTCGCCCAGTCGGGCGTAGTGAGCGAGGGTGAAGATGCCGCCGTCGATGTCCACTGCCGAATCGTTCTTCACCGTGCCACTGTTGGCCGTGGCGATCTCGTAGTACGTGTCGCGATTCGCCTGCAGCACCTTCACGGCCGCCCCCAGCAGGGCGGCGCGTTGGGCATAGCCCAGCGCGCGCAGGGCGGGGCCGGCGTGCTCACGGGCGAAGGCAAAACCGGCGCGCAGGTCCAGCCCGGTTGCGTCCACGCGCACCAGCTCGTTCCCCAGCACCGGGTCGAACAAGGCCGTGCCGGTGCCGCGGCCGGCAACCCATTGGCCACCCAGGTGGTTCAGCAGCAATTCAGAGGGGCTCATTGGGCGGCTTCTTTCGTGCGGGTGAATTCGATCCGGCCCTCGGGCAGCAGGTACAGCACCAGGGCGCGGCCAGGCCTCACGGTGGGGTGGTGGGCGCTGCCCGGGGGGTAGACCAGCCAGCCGGCCGGGTGGCCGTCAAACCGGGCCTCGCCGTCGAGGGGCATGATCAGGTCGATCTCGCCCAGCGGGTGGCTGTGGTGCGGGCCGGCAATGTCGTGCATGTCCACCACGTCGACCGAGAAGCCGTGTAGATCCTCGGCGGGTTTGAAGACGCGGCCGTAGCGGATGCCGCCGCCCTCGCGCTCGCACAGCCAGCCCTGTTCCACGCCGGTCAGGCATTGCTGCTTCAGCGTCTGCCAGGTGGGGCTGTCAGCCCCATGGTCGGTGTTCAGCCAAGTGCCCAGTTCGCTGTCCAGGGGGCGCCCGGCCAAATGGGCAGCGATGTCGGCGGTGAGTCGGGCCAGGGTTTGACGGAACGCATTTTGTGCCACAGTCGGGCCTCCGTTTGACATGCAGGCTTGCATCGGCAAGTCTGGTGAAGTATTGTGCATGTCGTGAAGGCTAATGCTCGCCCCGAGTGGCGTCAAGCACTATAGTTCATAAATCAGGGTTTACCCATATCATCAAGATGCAAGATTCCATCACCCCGGTGGCGCCCGCCATCGCCGCTGCCCCTGACGCCGCTGGCGAAGAGCGCCACGCCTCGCTGGTGGCCTTGGGCGAGCGGGTGCGCAGCCTGCGCGCGCGCCGAGGCATGACGCGCAAGGCCGTGGCCTTGGCGGCCGATGTGTCCGAGCGTCACCTGGCCAACCTGGAGTACGGCACCGGCAATGCTTCTTTTCTGGTGCTGCAGCAGGTGGCGGGTGCACTGCAATGCTCCATGGCCGAATTGATCGGCGACATCACTGCGTCCTCGCCCGAGTGGCTGCTGATTCGCGAGTTGCTGGAGCACCGTGACGAGGCCACGCTGCGCCGGGTGCGCGTGGCCATTGGTGAGTTGTTGGGCAATGGCAGTGTCAGTGGGCACACGCCGGGCGCGGCCTGGCCGCGGGTGGCTCTGGTGGGGCTGCGCGGTGCGGGCAAATCGACGCTGGGCCAGATGCTGGCCGACGACCTGGAGTACCCCTTTGTCGAGTTGAGTCGCGAGATCGAGAAGTTTGCCGGCTGCAGCATCTCTGAAATCCAGGGCCTGTATGGCATGAATGCCTACCGCCGCTACGAGCGCCGCGCCCTAGAAGAGGCCATCCAGATCTACCCCGAGGTGGTGATCGCCACCCCCGGCGGCCTGGTGTCCGATGCGGCCACCTTCAATCTGCTGCTGTCGCACTGCACCACGGTGTGGCTGCAGGCCGAACCCGAAGACCACATGCAGCGCGTGGCCGAGCAAGGGGATCTGCGCCCCATGGCTGCCAGTGCCGAGGCCATGAATGACCTGCGGCAGATCCTGGCGGGGCGCTCAGCCTTTTATTCGAAGGCTGATCTGCGTCTGAACACCAGCTCGCAGCCGCTGCAGGACACCTTCAAGCTGTTGCGCACCCAGGTCCGGGAGGCCTTGAAACTGCCGGTCTGACCCGGGGTGGTGGGGCGATAGGAAATTTACTGCATCTTGCTTGACGCACTTTAATGCATGTACTAACATGCAGTCAGTTTCGCAAGAATGCATTATTTTTCCACCGACGGAGACACACCATGAGCACCGCGCCCCGCGTCGATTACCAGACCCATCCCAGCCAGTACAAGCACTGGAAACTGAGCTTTGATGGCGCCATCGCCACGCTGACGGCCGACTTCGACGAAAACGGTGGCCTGGCCCCCGGCTACAAGCTCAAGCTCAACAGCTACGACCTGGGCGTGGACATCGAACTCAACGATGCCATCAACCGCATCCGCTTCGAGCACCCCGAGGTGCGCACCGTGGTGGTCACCAGCGCCAAGGAAAAGGTGTTCTGCTCGGGCGCCAACATCTTCATGCTGGGCGTGTCCAGCCACGGTTGGAAGGTGAACTTCTGCAAATTCACCAACGAGACCCGCAACGGCCTTGAAGACTCCTCCCAGCACAGCGGCCTGAAGTTCCTGGCGGCCGTGAACGGCGCCTGTGCCGGTGGCGGCTACGAGCTGGCTCTGGCCTGCGACGAGATCATCCTGGTGGACGACCGCTCCAGCGCGGTCAGCCTGCCTGAGGTGCCCTTGCTGGGCGTGCTGCCCGGCACCGGCGGCCTGACCCGTGTCACCGACAAGCGCCATGTGCGCCACGATCTGGCCGACATCTTCTGCACCACCACCGAAGGTGTGCGCGGCCAGAAGGCCAAGGACTGGCGCCTGGTTGACGACATTGCCAAGCCCGCCGTGTTCGCCCAGAAGGTGCGCGAACGTGCCGAACAACTGGCCGCCCAGAGCGACCGCCCGGCCGATGGCCGCGGGGTCGAGTTGGTGGCCCTGCAGCGCCGGACCGAGGCCGATGCCCTGCACTACGACCATGTCAGCGTGAACATCGACCGCGCCAAGCGCACGGCCACGTTTGTGGTCAAGGCCCCTGCCGGTGCCCAACCCGCCGATGTGGCCGGGATCGAAGCCGCAGGGGCCGCCTGGTACCCGCTGGCCTTGGCGCGCCAACTGGAGGACGCCATCCTGTCCATGCGCACCAACGAGTTGGAGATCGGCACCTGGCTGATCACCACCCAGGGCGATGCCGCTGCGGTGCTGGCCATGGACGCCGTTCTGAGCGCCCATGCCAGCCATTGGCTGGTGCGCGAAACCATCGGCTTGCTGCGCCGCACCTTCAGCCGCCTGGACGTGTCCAGCCGCAGCCTGTTCGCCCTGATCGAGCCGGGCTCGTGCTTTGCCGGCAGCTTTCTGGAGCTGGCCCTGGCCTGCGACCGCAGCTACCACCTGGCCCTGCCCGACGACGAAGACCAGGCCCCGAAGATCACGGTGGGCGAGGCCAACTTCGGCCTGTACCCCATGGTCACCGGCCAGAGCCGCCTGGGCCGGCGCTTCTATGACGAAGTCGCTCCGCTGGAGGCCGTGCGCGCCGCCGCCGGCCGTGCCCTGGATGCCGATGCCGCCTACGCCCTGGGCCTGGTCACCAGCAACCCCGACGACATCGACTGGGCCGACGAGGTGCGCATCGCCATCGAAGAGCGCGTGGCCATGTCACCCGACGCCCTGACCGGCATGGAAGCCAACCTGCGCTTCAACGGGCCTGAAAACATGTTCACCCGCATCTTCGGCCGCCTCACCGCCTGGCAGAACTGGATCTTCCAGCGCCCCAATGCGGTGGGCGAATACGGCGCTTTGAAGGTCTACGGCAAAGGCAACAAGGCCGCCTTCGACTGGAACCGGGTTTGAGGGGGTGTCTGCCGGCTGCGCCCGCCGATCTGGCCTTTGTGCTCCTCGCCGTACCGGTGTACGGCTGCGGTGCTCAAGGCCACCTCGGCGCGCTCGCTACGGCAGCCACACCCCTCAAACCTGGTGTGATTTTCTTGATGACTGACTGACCACTTACCTGGAGACAAGCATGTCCACGATCGACTACAGCGAAAAGATCCCCAACAACGTCAACCTGGCCGAAGACCGCACCCTGAAGCGCGCGCTGGAGCAGTGGCAGCCCAACTACCTGGACTGGTGGAACGACATGGGTCCGGACGGCAGTCACGGCTTTGATGTGTACCTGCGCACGGCAGTCAGCGTGGATCCGCAGGGCTGGGCGCAGTTTGGCCACGTCAAGATGCCCGACTACCGCTGGGGCATCTTCCTCAATCCGGCCGAACAAGACCGCAAGATCCACTTCGGTGACCACAAGGGCGAGAACGCCTGGCAAGACGTGCCTGGCGAGTACCGCGCCAACCTGCGCCGCATCATCGTCACCCAGGGCGACACCGAGCCGGCCTCGGTCGAGCAGCAGCGCCACCTGGGCCTGACCGCGCCCAGCCAGTACGACCTGCGTAACCTGTTCCAGGTCAACGTCGAAGAAGGCCGCCACCTTTGGGCCATGGTCTACCTGCTGCACAAGTACTTCGGCCGCGACGGCCGCGAGGAAGGCGAAGCCCTGCTGGAGCGCCGCAGCGGTCAGCAGGACAACCCCCGCATCCTGCAGGCCTTCAACGAGCCCACGCCGGATTGGCTGAGCTTCTTCATGTTCACCTACTTCACCGACCGGGACGGCAAGTTCCAGCTGTGTGCCCTGGCCGAGTCGAGTTTCGATCCGTTGGCCCGCACCACCAAGTTCATGCTGACCGAGGAAGCCCACCACATGTTCGTGGGCGAGTCGGGCGTGAGCCGCGTGATCCAGCGCACCTGCCAGGTCATGAACGAGCTCAAGACCGACGACCCCGCCAAGCTGCGCGCCGCCGGTGTCATCGATCTGCCTACTCTGCAGCGCTACCTGAACTTCCACTTCAGCGTGACCATCGACCTGTTCGGTGCCGACGAGTCGAGCAATGCGGCCACCTTCTACAGCACGGGTCTCAAGGGCCGCTTTGAAGAAGGCAAGCGCACCGACGACCACCAGCTGCGCGGCCAGAGCTACAAGGTGCTGAACGTGCAGAACGGCCAGCTCGTCGAGAAGGAAGTGCCCATGCTCAATGCACTCAACGAAGTGCTGCGCGACGACTACATCAAGGATTCGATCGGCGGCGTGGAGCGCTGGAACAAGGTGATCGAAAAGAACGGCATCCCGTTCCGCCTGACCGTGCCGCACAAGGCTTTCCACCGCAACATCGGCTCCCTGGCCGGGGTCAAGGTGTCGCCTGACGGGCGTGTGGTGTCCGAAGCCGAATGGCAAGCCAAGAAGAACGACTGGCTGCCCAGCGCCGAAGACCGGGCCTTTGTGGCCAGCCTGATGGGCCGTGTCACCGACACCGGCAAGTTTGCCAACTGGATCGCGCCGCCGGTCATGGGCATCAACCGCCAGCCCGTGGACTTCGAATATGTCCGCTTCAACTGAAATGGCCCCCACGCTTTTCATTGCATGTAATGCGCTGCCCCCCAAGGGGGCCGTACCCCGCCTTGGGGCGGCCCGGCGGCGGGGTGATGAGACCCCCACGCTTTGCATTTCATGTCATGCGCTGCCCCCCAAGTGGGCCGCACCCCGCCTTGGGGCGGCCCGGCGGCGGGGTGTGTCCCTCGCCGAGCCCTCCGGGGTTTGAGGAAAGGGGGCTTGTCAGCCCCCTTTCCCGCCTTCAATATCCCGCTTCAGACCCGCCACCGAACCGCCCCACAGCCCACAACAAGTCGAGACAGCCATGGACATGAGCGAACCCCAAGTCATCCGGCAGCATCTGATCGACCCCGAGATCTGCATCCGCTGCAACACCTGCGAGGCCACCTGCCCGGTCGCGGCCATCACCCACGATTCGCGCAACTACGTGGTCGACGCCGACAAGTGCAACCTGTGCATGGCCTGTGTGCCGCCTTGCCCCACGGGCTCGATCGACAACTGGCGCAACATGCCGCGCGCGATGGCCTACACGGTCGAGGCCCAACTGGGCTGGGACAACCTGCCCGACGAACTCAGTGCCGAGCAACTGGCGGCGGCCGGTGCGGCCACTGCGTCGGATCAGGCCCCTGCCGTCAGCACCGCACCGGCGGGGCCTGGTGAAGGCGAACGTTTCAACAGCGCCCAATATGGCGCCACCCTGCCGCCCTGGTCGGCGGCCCATGCCTACACCAACCTCTACGGCCCCAAGGCGTCCGAGAAGTTCATCACCGCCACCGTGGTCGGCAATGTGCGGGTCACCGAAGTCGGCAAGGACTACGACACCCATCACGTGGTGCTCGATTTCGGCCACCTTCCGTTTCCGGTGCTCGAGGGGCAGTCGATCGGTGTGATCCCACCCGGCACCGATGCCCAGGGCCGGCCGCACCATGCCCGCCAATACTCCATCGCCAGCCCGCGCAATGGCGAGCGACCGGGCTACAACAACCTGTCGCTGACCATCAAGCGCGTGTTGGAAGACCACCAGGGCCAGCCCGTGCGGGGCGTGGCCAGCAACTACATGTGCGACCTGCAGGTGGGGGACAAGGTCCAGGTGATCGGGCCCTTTGGCGCCAGCTTCCTGATGCCCAACCACCCGCGCTCCAACATCGTCATGATCTGCACCGGCACCGGCAGTGCCCCGATGCGCGCCATGACCGAGTGGCGCCGCCGTCTGCGGCAGTCGGGCAAGTTCGAGGGCGGCAAGCTGATGCTGTTCTTTGGCGCCCGCACGCCTGAAGAACTGCCGTACTTTGGGCCCTTGCAAAATCTGCCCAAGGATTTCATCGACATCAACTTTGCCTTCTCGCGTCAGTCCGGGGCTCCCAAGCGCTATGTGCAGGACCTGATCCGCGAACGCGCAGCCGACCTGGGGCCCTTGCTGGCCGATCCGGACACCTATTTCTTCGTCTGCGGCCTCAAGGCCATGGAGGAAGGGGTGGTGCTGGCCCTGCGCGATGTGGCCCAGCAGGCCGGCCTGGCCTGGGACAGTGTGGGCCCCGGCTTGCGTCAGGGCGCCCGCCTGCACCTCGAAACCTATTGAGGATCCGACGAGGATCCGACGATCCGATGCGCCCGCGGCTGTTTTCGGTCGGGGGCGCAGGCTGTTCGCGGCGGCGTCACTGGCAGGTGACGCGGTCGCGACCGCCCTTCTTGGAGGCATACAGCGCGGCATCGGCGCGTGCAATCAGCGAGTGTGCATCGTCGCCCTGGCGCAGGGTCGCGATGCCGCTGGAGATGGTCACGGTCAGCACCACCTCCTGGGTGGATCGATTGCGCAGCTTCATCGCCTTGGTGCGGGCACGGATGGTTTCAGCGATCTGCGTGGCCTCGGCGCGGCTGGTGTTGGGCAGCACGATGGCAAACTCTTCGCCGCCGTAGCGGGCTACCGCGTGACTGGGGTGGGTGACCGAGGTGCGCAGGATCTCGCCCAGGCCCTGGATCACGCGGTCACCCATCAGGTGTCCGTGGGTGTCGTTCACGCGCTTGAAGTGATCGATGTCCAGCATCAGCAGGCAATGGCTTTCGCTTGAGTCGGGCGCCTGGCTCAACAGGGCCTGCAGGCGCTGGTCGAAACCCTTGCGGTTGAGCAGGCCGGTCAGCGGGTCCAGCATGGCTTCCTCACGCGTGCGTTCCAGGTCCTGGCGCAGGCGCTTGATTTCTTCCTGGCTCTGGTTGACCCGGGCCTGCAAGGTGTCGACCGCGGCTTTCATCTCCAGCGTGCCTTCCAGGGCGCGTGTCACCTGGGTGCTCAAAGGGCTGTTCTCAGTCGCCGTCAGGGCTTCATTCAGTTCCACCAATTGCTGACCGAAACTGCCGGCCTGTTCGCCCGTCGCGGCGGCCGAATCGGCCATGTTGCGCATCAGGCGCTGCATCTCGTGGGCGATCAACTCCATCTGCTCCGTGTCCGCGGGCGTGATGTGGTCGCGGTACAAGCGCAGCATCATCTCGTCGTCCATGGCCAGGCCCTTGCTCAGGCACTGGCTCATGTCGGCATTCAGCTTCGGGTTGATGCCAGCGGCATGTTCGTACCACACCGTGAACGTGATGGGGTTGAAGGCGGCTGTGTGATGGCCCATGTTGGCCAGCGTCAGTCGCAGCAACTCGGCGCTGCGGGCCTTGGATTCTGTGTATCGCATGGATGCCCGCGGGCCAGTGAGGAGGTTGGGATCTGCGCTGATTGTGACTGAAAAGTAACGTTATTGTAAATTTCTGACAATCATCCGCGCAGCGGGGTCAGAGGGGTCAAATCCGAGTCTGCAGCGCCTGCTGCATCTGTTTCAGGTGGCGATTCAATTCCGGCCCCTGCAGCAGATCAGGCAGAGGTGTCAGTGCCGGCAGCGCCAGCGCCCGGCGCACCGGAAACAGCTCGATCCGAGCGGCCTCCGTCAGGTCCAGGGCTGCCGGTTCCGTCAGCTCGCCAAGCATCATCAGTTCACCGATGCGGGCGCTCAGGTAGGCCACGGCCAGCCGGGCTTCGGCGCGTGGGTTCAGGGCCTGGGGCTGCGGGCTGAGCAGGGCGTCGATGGCACTGCTCTCCTGGATCAGCGCCGAGGGCAGGTGCCAGGCTTGCATCAGCAGGCCACCCACTTCGCTGGCACACAGGCCGAGCTGCTGTTGCTCGGCCCGGCTCCGCTCCAGCAGGTCCAAGGGTGCCAAGGCCAGCAGTCGCTCAGTGGGCAGCACCGAGGCCATCGACAGCCGCCCCAGAAAAGACAGCACCACCTGCGTGGCCAGGGCCCCGGGGTCGGACAGGTGGCAACCCTGTGCCAGACGCAGGCACAGCTCGCTGGCCAGGCTGCTGGCCCCCCACACCTGATCGAAGTAGCGCCGCAGGCCACGGTCTGCGCTCTGGAAGCTGTCCTCCAGCATGTAGTGCAGGCACAGACCTCGCACCGTGTTCAGGCCCAGGTAGGTGATGGCGGGGCCCAGGCTGACCACCGGTGCCTGCAAGGCATACAACGGCGAGTTGACCGTGGCCAGCACCTTGGCCGTGACCTGGGGTTCGCCTTGCAGCAATTCGGCCAGATCGGCCGAACTGGCCTGGGCCAGAAAGTCGGGCGAGACCAACTGGTGCAGTGCGCGCGAGGGCTGCGCCACCCGCTGCAAGGCGGCCGTGATGGCGGCCTGGCGGGGCATCGACAGCTGGTCGCGCCCCAGGCGCTGGAACGAGGCCAACGCGTCGGGCAAGGGCAGCACGGCCCGAGGCGTGGCCGCCACCGGACCGGCCCGTGTGGGCGGTGCGACGTCCACCCGGGGGGGCGTTGCACTGGGTGCGTGCGCCACCGGTTTCGCCGGATCACGCCGGCGCCGGCCCAACAGCAGGGCAATGAACAACAACAACAGCAGCAGGCCGGCGGCCGAGGCGATGAACAGGGTCAAAGGGGGCACTTTCTGAAAAGGGCTGGCGCAGATTGCTCAGGGATGTTCGCCCTGCCTCTAAAGAGCGCAAAAACGCGTAACTTTTACGTTTCGAGAGCACGAACGGCGCGCTTTTGCGTTCTGGCCTGACGCGATCCCTGTTACAAATAGAGACGATACCTGTTTATGAGCCATGGCCACTGAAAACTCGCGAGAAATTGCCAACACCAAGGCGTTGGTCATTGACGGCAACACCACCTCGCGCTCAATCCTGGTGCGTCAGTTGCGTGATTTCGGCGTGGGCGAAGTGGTCCAGTGCAGCCGCATTCAGGACGCGCGCAACCGGCTGGAGCACACGGTGTTCGATTTCGTGCTGTGCGAGCAGTTCTTTGCCGAGCACCACTACTCGGGTCAGACCCTGCTGGACGATCTGCGTCGGGCCCACATGCTGCCGTTTTCCACCGTGTTCTTCATGGTCACGGGCGAGGCCTCTTATGCTGCCGTGTCCGAGGCGGCCGAATCGGCCCTGGATGGCTATCTGCTCAAGCCTTTCACGCCGTCCATGCTGTTTGAGCGCCTGAACCTGGCGCGGCTGCGCAAGCGCCATCTGCTGCCCATCTTTGATGCCCTGGAGCATGGCCGCGTCGACGAGGCGGCCAACCTGTGTCAGCAGCGCTTCGAGACCCAGGGGCCTTACTGGCTGTATGCGGCGCGCATCGGGGCCGAGCTGCTGTTGCGCCAGGGCCGCCCCAAAGAGGCCGAGGCCTTGTACCGGGCCGTGCTGGCGCTGCGCCCGGCGCCCTGGGCCGAGCTGGGGGTAGCGCGAGCCCAGATCGAGGCCGGGCAGTCGACCAAGGCGGTGACCAGCCTGCAGAGCTTGATCGAACGCGACACCGGTTTTGCCGATGCCTACGACGTGCTGGGCCGGGCCCAGGTCGAGATGGCCGATTTCGGCGGTGCCATGGACAGTTTCCGCCGCGCCAGCGACCTCACGCCAGAGTCGGTGGCACGCCTGCAGAAGACCGGCATGATGGCCTATTACGTCGGCGACCTGAGCAATGCCAAGTTGCCGCTGACCCGCGCCGGCATCCTGGGCGTGAACTCCAAGCTGTTCGACTTTCAGTCGCTGGTGCTGTTGGCGTTCTGCCACCTCAACGAGCGCGACCGGCGTGGCCTGGATCGCTGCGTGGCCGACCTGGCCCGCTTTGCGGAACGCCACACGGGCAGCGCCCGGGTGCGTCGTTTTCGCGACATGGTGCACATCCTGGGGCATTTGCTGCACCGCCGTCACGAAGAGGTGCTGGCCGGCCTGCGCGCCATGGCGGCTGAACTGCACGACGCCGATTTCGACTTCGAGGCCGCCTGCAACGTCTGCAATCTGTTGTCGGTGCTGGCCGAGCGCGAGCTGCGTGTCAACGAGGCCGAGGGCTGGGTGCAGCAGGTGGGGCTGCGCTTTGCCAACACCCGGGGGCTGGCCGAACTGATCGCCAACGCCTGTGTGCGCCACACGCCCTATGCCGATCTGGTGCGCGATTGCCTGCAGCAGATCAACGCCATGGCCGAGGCCGCGATGGGCCGCAGCCTGAGCGGCGATGTGCAGGGCGCGGTGGCCCAGTTGCTGGAGGACGGCGGCCGGACACAGAACACCAAGCTGATCGACCTGGCGCACCAGATCGTGTCGCGCAACCAGACCCGCCTGGAGCAGGCTGGTGAACTGCAAAGCCAGATCGATGCCTTGCGCCAGCGCTGCGGTGTGGGGCCGGCCCGGGCCATGCTGGGGCAGGAGGGCGAGCGTTCTGCCGGCGGCGTGGTGCTGCGCATCCGTGATCGGGAGGCGGCCAAGGCGCAACTCAAGACAGGCCAGGGGGCGCTGGCTGGCGCCAACCGCGGCCTTGGCCAGGGGGGGGGCGGGGCGCCGGCCCGCTCCGACGCGCTGGCTGATTCGCTGCGCCTGCACCCCCAGTGAGCGGCCTGGCGAGGCCCTGGCCACGCGGCTCAGGCAGCTCAGTCGGCCGAGGCGCGTGAGGCGCTCGGCCGCCCCAGCAGGTGGCTGCGCAGCGTCGGGTCCGAAGCCTTGTCGCCCAGCCAGATGGCCAGCAAGGTGTTGTAGAACCCCACATCGTGTCCGGGCAGGGTCGTGACGTTGTCGTTGTAGCTCATGCTCATGCCCTGGTCGGGCTGCCAGTCCAGTGTCAGGCTGTCGCCCTTCTTGAGCACCGGTGCCTTGCTGGCGATGATGCGGCCCAGGTGCAGCACCCTCTGAGCGGCGCGGGCGTCGGGTTCGTCGCCTCGGGGCCCGAAGTGGTTCATCACCGCGTCGTTGAAGTCGCTGCTGCTGAGTTCGCGCAGCGCGGTGATCACCATGCGACGTGGCTCGTCGGTGGCCATCACCTCCTGGGCTGAAAACCGGCGCTCGGGCAGGTACAGGCCCACGGCATAGACCTTGAACAGGAAGCGATAGCCCACGCCGGCCCCATTGAGCCGCAGCGGCTTGCCGGCCACCACGATCTGGTCGTCGAAGTGCACGCCGGCCAGATCAAGCGCCAGGGCCGGGGCGGCGGTCCCCAGCGTGGCCAGCCCCAGGACCATGCCCAGGCCCAGACGGATGAAGCGTTGTTTCATACCCTTTCCTTTCTTGCGTTGGGGGGGGCGGCTGAGCGCTGCCCCTCGCACTTACCAGACCGACAGGCTGTTGGTGAGCACCCTTTGCAGCCAGTTGCGCGAGGCGGCTTCGGAGACATCGCCCTGGCCGGCCACTTCGAGGCGGGCATTGGCCACGTCGGCCGAGGCCACCACGTTGCCCGAAGCCAGGTCCTTGGGGTCGACCACGCCCGAGAAGCGCAGGGTGCGCACGCCGCCATTGAGGGCCACGCTGCGCTCGCCGGCCACCACCAGATTGCCGTTGGGCAGCACGTTGATCACGGTGGCCGTCAGCTGACCTGTGAAGCTGCTGACGTCGGTGGTCTTGCCGTTGCCTTTGTAAGAGTCGCTGCCCGAGGCGCTGGCGTCCAGGTTCAGCAGCGAGCGGATGATGCCGCTGCCCACGCCTTT
Source organism: Curvibacter sp. EU05-FHT14A10 (assembly GCF_058791075.1). Classification (NCBI taxonomy): domain Bacteria; kingdom Pseudomonadati; phylum Pseudomonadota; class Betaproteobacteria; order Burkholderiales; family Comamonadaceae; genus Curvibacter; species Curvibacter sp. EU05-FHT14A10. The sequence goes on along the minus strand of NZ_JBYTDE010000005.1, from coordinate 2,597 downwards.
GACGCCGGGGCCCTTGGTGCTCATCGCGTTGCTGCGGCTGTTGTCGGTGGTCAGCACATTGCTGGCGTTGATGCTTTCGGAGATGTCGACCTTGAGGGTGTCGCCCACGGCGCGGGGCTTGCGTCGGTCTGTGAACAGCGACGCGGTCGTCATGCCGGGCTGGAACAAGGAGCCGGTGTTGGCCCGTTCGATGTTCAGGGGCGGGGCCAAGGGGGCGGCCGTCAGCGGGCCGGGCACGGTACTGACCGGGGTGGGCGTGCTGCAGGCCCCCAGCAGGGCGGCCAGGCTGCACAGAATCAGCAGGCGCTGCGAGGACGAAAGCGAGAGGTGAGACATGAAAGCTCCTTGGCCGCTCTGGGCCATCATTCAAAACCGGTGACCAGGGCCGTCACCACGGGGCCCAGCTTGTCGCGGGTCGAGGCCCACTTGCTGGCATTGAAGCCACCGCCGTCAAAGCGGTAGTTGCTGGTCGACAGCACCTGCCCCCGGTCGTTGTGCAGGGTCAGCGAGATGTTGTTGACGTACGGCCGCAACTCGTCGTTGTAGGGTTGGGTGCCCCAGTCCATGTAGGCCGTGTAACGCAGCCACACCGGGCAGTTGGCGTTCCAGGCGTTGGCCTGGTAGACCCGGCTCTCAATGGCGTGCTTGCGCAGCTCCAACTGCAGCGCGGGCACCACGTCGGCCACGGGTGCCGTGGGGTTGTATTCGATGCACACCGTCTTGACCGTCGAGTGCAGGTGGTAGACGGTGTCGGTGGCCTTGCCGGCGCTTGACTGCACGGCCACACCGGTCACGTTCGCCGTGCCTTTGGCCAGTTCCAGCAGCGGGATCGGACTGAGGATGGAGCAGCCGCCCAGGGCCGCACCCAGGCCCAACGTGCCCAGGCGGGCCAGCGTCCGCGTCAGGCGGGCATGGCGGCGCTGGGCGGGCGGGCGGTGATGTGCCAGTCTTGCCTTCATGGAGAGTCTCCTGCTTGAGCTTGAGAGAGGGGGGCGTCAGGCGGTGGTGTCGAGCAGGCTTTTGGTGCCCAGGGCGCCGAGGGTCACGTAGGCGGCGATGCTGCTGGCGGTGTCGCTGATGCTGCTGCCGACCGAGCTCGCCACATCGCCCACGGTGCTCGCGGCGCTGCTCACGGCGTCGGTGACCGTGCTGGTGGCGCTGCTCAGGGCATCGGTGACGGTGCTGGTGACCTCGCTGGCCGTGTCGCTGACTGAGGTGCCCAGGCCTTCGACCGCTTGCAAGCCTTCGCTGGCCGCTTCAGTGACGGTGTTCACCACACTCTCCACGCTGTCGCTGACTGCTGTGGCCGCATCGCTGAGGGTGGAGGTGACCGAGTCCACCCCGCCGCTGATGGAATCGCTGAGCGCCTGCAGGCTCTCGGCGCTGAAGTTGTAGACCGCGCTGGCGGCTTCGGAGGCCCCATCGACCACGCCGATGGCACTGGCGACGACTGGCCCATAGGCCTTGGTGTTGATCTCATAGGGGCTCAGCCCGGCCGAATAGGCCATGCTGCTGGTGTTGATGGTGCTCACGGGTTTTCTCCAGAGAGTTGGGGTGTCTGAATCGTAGGTTTCAGCCCCGAAAACTGGCGTTTGATAAACCCACCGGATTTGCTTCAATTCCGGATGAAAATGCATGTATCAAAATACAAACAAACATTTTCTCGGTACATATTTAAACTATTAAATTTATATTTACAGTACAGAAACATATTCCATTCAATCTCTTTACCCGATGGCAAAGCGCCGCCGTGCTGAGCGCTGCGGCACTGGCGGTGAAGACGGCCAGGGTGTGCTGATGTCAGGGTTTTTGTAAGCGTGTTGATATAAAGGCCGGATTTGTATCGGGGGCCTTTTTGAATTCAAACCGGTGTCCGGCTGTGCCTGCCCTGGCAGGGATTAAAAAGTGCGCCGTGGCGGGGTGGGATATTCAGCGCCTTGAATACCTGGGTGGCTGATACAAAGCTGCCGAGGTGGTCGCTGGCTGCTGCTGTGTCGCGACCTGTGCCAAGGACATCGACCGTTGCGGTCACTGCGGGATGCCAGGATCGGCCGAGCTCAGACGACAAAACGCCCCGCGGCGTGAGCCGGCGGGGCGTTTTGTCGAAATGAAGTGGCCTTCCAGGCCTCTTCTGAATTCAGCCAGCCTTGAACGAAGCAGTCAGGCCGGCGCCGGGCCGCCCCAAGGCGGCCTGCGGCCCCCCCTGGGGGGCAGCG